>CAZINF010000128.1:0-9437 GCA_964540555.1 uncultured Syntrophus sp.
ATCAAGAGCCGACGAAAATCTTATGTCAAATTGCTCCGCGAAAATCGGTGATAAACCAAATCATCCATGGAATGATACAGAAGACACGGAGTTTCTACGCCTGATAGGAGGGTGGTCTCGGAACCGCGAAACCGGAGAAAAAGGGCTAACGGCTGCAGGCCTGCTTATGTTTGGCCAGTTGCGATCTATTTTAGACGAATTCCCATATTATATCGTTGATTATCAGGAGCGACCGGAACCAAAAACGGAACCGCGATGGATTGATCGCCTGACAACAGACGGGACTTGGTCCGGCAATCTCTATGATTTCTACCGCAAAGCGATTCAAAAACTTTACGCGGATTTGAAGGTTCCATTTACCCTAGAAGGCGCCGTCCGAAAAGATGATACCCCTATTCATGAAGCGTTGAGGGAGGCGCTAACCAATACTATCGTTCATGCCGACTACACCGGTCGCGTTTCGGTGCTTGTCGTCAAACGTCCAGACCTATACGGTTTTAGAAATCCCGGAACCATGCGGGTGTCCCTTGAGCTTGCTTTGCAGGGCGGTTACAGCGATTGCCGAAACAGAAACATTCAGAAAATGTTTCAACTGATTGGTTACGGAGATCAAGCCGGCTCCGGTATTCCCAAAATATTGCGTAACTGGCTGATGAACCAGCATCGTAGGCCACCACTATGGGAAGAAAGGCTTGAACCTGACCAGACTCTCTTGACACTCCCTCTTGCCAGTTTAATTTCGGAAGAAACCCTGAAACATCTAAATGATAGGTACGGAAGTAACTTCAATAAATTAGCAGATGTCCAGCGCCTCGCATTGGCAACGGTTGATATTGAGGGACGGGTATCTCACAGCCGCTTGGCATCGATGACCACAGCCCACAGGACTGATGTTACGGAACACTTACGATCATTGGTGAGAGGCGGTTTTCTGATCCCTGTAGGTGTCGGGAGAGGCACCTACTATGTCTTTCCGGGAGGAGAAAAGAAAGCAGAGATGGATTTTCTGGACGGCTTTTTTAGTGCCTTTCAAACCGATGAAAGGAAGGCAGAAGATGCGGCTATCGTCGCTGGAGGAACCGAGAAAGAGACGAAGCTTGGTGAAAAAGATATTCCGTCGGACTCCGAACATTACGAACAAAGGTCCGAACATTTGGAGGCGAGCTCCGAACAATACGCAGTTTTGTTGGATATCGCCCGCCCGGTGAGAGAAAAAGGCAGGGCTGATAAAACCCTTGTATCCGATGTGATTATACAGTTGTGTTCAGATCGGTATATGGAACTCCGAACATTAGCCAAACTGTTAGATCGCAGCCCAGACAGTCTTCGCAATCACTACATCAACCCCTTGATGAAGGCGGGTCGTCTCGAGTCACGTTTCCCAGAAAGGCCAAATCACCCGAATCAGGCATACCGTAAAAGATAATTACAGGACAAGACTCGACTTTGTTCTATCACTCCAGAAAATATTAACCTCGGCAAGAAAAGGATATTGACATTTGCCTTGTCTGTTGTAATGTTTTTACAACAGACAAGGAGATGACCCTCATGGTAATTGCAAAAACTTTTGGCGATTTATTCAAATTAAAGAGGGTCGAAAAAGGCGTAACTTTACGGGAATTTTGCCGGATTACCGGTTTCGATCCCGGAAACGTCAGCAAGATTGAGCGGGGGCTGTTTCCTCCGCCGCAGTCGAAAGAAATGCTCTCAAAATACGCCAAGGCTCTGGGAATCGAAGAAGAATCCGAGGAGTGGCTGGCTTTTTGCGACCAGGCGATCATCAGCGCGGGTAAAATCCCGGAAGATATCGTGGCCAACGAGGAGCTGATGAATGCACTACCGGTTCTATTCAGAGAGGTCAGGAACAAAACACTCGACGAGGAAGGCATGGAAAACATCATAAAATCAATTAAGAGAGAACTGCTCCCATCCATTCAAGAAAGAAGCGGGAAACACCCATGACGAACAACCATTCCAACCAACTGGTCCAGAAGCTCTGGAACTACTGCAACATCCTGAGGGATGACGGGCTCTCCTATGGAGACTATGTCGAGCAGCTCACGTTTCTGCTCTTCCTCAAAATGGCCGACGAGCAGAGCCGGCCGCTGCACAACAAACCATCCGCGGTGCCGCAGGGCTGGGATTGGCCAAGCCTCCTGGCACGTGACGGCGACGACCTGGAAATCCATTACCGCCATACGTTGGAGGAGCTGGGTAAGCGGCCGGGGATGCTGGGGGTCATCTTCCGCAAGGCACAGAACAAGATCCAGGACCCGGCAAAACTCCGACGGCTGATCGTGGATCTGATCGACAAAGAGGAGTGGACCAGCCTATCGGCCGACGTAAAAGGCGACGCCTACGAGGGGCTACTCCAAAAGAACGCCGAGGACGTCAAAGGCGGTGCGGGACAGTACTTTACCCCGCGTGCGCTCATCGCCGCGATGGTGGACGCGATGGCCCCGCGGCCGGGGCAGATGATCTGCGACCCAGCCTGCGGCACCGGCGGCTTCCTCCTGGCTGCGCACGATTACATCGCCCGTACCCCTAGTCTTGACTTGGAACAGAAGAAGCGGCTCAAGTCCGGAAGCCTCTTCGGGGTCGAACTCGTGGACGGCGTCACGCGCCTCTGTGCAATGAATCTACTTTTGCACGGTATCGGCGGGGAGTCGGACACCGAGCTGCCCGTGGTGACCAAAGACGCGCTCACCGGGAAGCACGGCGAATATGACATGGTCCTGGCCAATCCGCCCTTCGGCAAGAAGAGCAGCGTCACCATCGTCAACGGGTCGGGGGAGCAGCAGAAGGAGAGCCTCGTCATCAGCCGCGACGATTTCTGGGCCACAACCAGCAATAAGCAGCTCAACTTCCTCCAGCACATCTTCACGATCCTCAAGCAGCACGGCCGGGCAGCGGTGGTCATGCCGGACAATGTCCTGTTCGAGGGCGGCGCAGGTGAGACAATCCGCCGCGAGCTCCTCAAACAAGCCGATGTTCACACCCTCATGCGCTTGCCTACCGGGATCTTCTATGCCTAGGGAGTGAAGGCAAACGTCCTGTTCTTCGACCGGAAGCCCGCCCGGAAACCCCGTGGACGGAAAAGATCTGGATCTACGACCTGCGGACGAATCTCCATTTCACTCTGAAGGAGAACCCTCTCAAGCGCTCAGATCTGGACGATTTCGTGGTTTGTTACCACCCAGAGAACCGCCACGTACGCATAGAGAGCGAGCGATTCAAGGCCTTCGGATACGCCGACCTTCTAAAACGCGACAAGGTGAATCTGGACATCTTCTGGCTGAAGGACGAGAGTCTGGAGGATAGCGCCAACCTACCCGCACCGGAGGTCATTGCCCGGGAAATCGCGGAGGACCTGGAGGCGGCGCTGGAGCAGTTCGCAACAATCGCGGAGGATTTGAAGTCGTAAGCTCTCGATGGAATGGAAAGCGAATTCACATTTCTCGCAACTTGACTGCGAACTGGTTAGTTCCTCGCCCTCGCGCCTCGTCAGGCGCCGGAGCCTTCGCCTTCAATGAGGCGGATGCAATGGGCGAGGCAGACGTTATCCGCACAGGCCGGAAGCAGCCCCGCGTCGATGCGGTGGTGACACAGGTTGCACTTCACGGCAACCTCGGCAGCGGCGTCGAAGTCGATGGCATCGAAGGGGCAGGCGTCGATGCAGGCCCGGCACCCCTCGCAGTCATTGCGATTCAAGACGACGATGCCGTCCTCTCGCTTTGCAATGGCGCTGACCGAACATGCGTCGATGCACGCGGGCTCGTCACAGTGCCGACAGCGCGTGGCGCGAAAGACGAAGTGCCAGTGCCCATCAACCTGTCGCGGCCCGTCCTCGCCGATGCAGATGAGCTTCACGCCGTCGGGGGCTCGGTGCTCCTGCTTACAGGCGACTTCGCAGGTCTTGCAACCCCAGCACTTCTCCTCTTCGATCACAAGAGTTAGGCGTCTCATCGGGCCCTCGTTCCGTTTTCCGGGTAAATCCTGCACAGAAGGCTCCGGATGTGGGTTGCCCCCATGGCAGGGTCGCAATTCTCAAAAGCGTTGTTCGTCAGGATGTTGACATTCGACTCCTCCCAGCCGTGGCCGGGGTCGCGTTTCTCAGGGAACCACCAGGCGTGCTGCGCCGAGACCACTTCAGGTTTCAGGCCGGCGGTCAGCTTCGCCCGCTGCCGGATCTTCCCTCGCGGCGACTCGATAACCACCCACTCCCCGTCGACAATGCCCTCTTTGGCGGCGGTGTCGGGGTGAATCTCGACCACCGGGTCGCGGTGCAGCTCGCGGGTCCAGGAGAGCTGCCTGTTCTCGGTGTGGAAGAAGCCCGGCTGCCGCGCACCGGTGATGAGGGTGTAAGGGAACTGTCCGTGTAGGTCGGGCCGGCTCACCGGGCTCTCGGGCGGCTCGCGGAACTGTGGGAGCGGGTCGTAGCCCCATTTCTTAAGGAGCGTGGAGTAGAGCTCGAATTTGCGCGTCGGCGTCGAGAATCCGTTCTCCCGGTATTTGAAGTAGGTCACCTCGCCCCGCGTGCGGTCCTGTTTCTTGAACTCCTGCCAGGTAACGCCCATGGGTTCAAGGATGTAATCGAGGCCGCCCTCGAAGGTGTCCCACCAGTGCTTCCCCTGGCCGACGCGGTGGGCCAAGTCGTTGAGCATTTCGTGGTCCGCGCGGCATTCGCCGATCTGGACCACCTTGCGGCGGGTGAGGAGCCAGCCGTGGCGCTTCCAGAAATCGCCCAGGTAGTCCATTTCGAGCCACGTGGCCGCAGGCAGAACGATATCGGCGAGCTCGGCCGTGGGTGTGATGAAGAAGTCGGCCACGGCCATGAAATCCACCTTCTGCAAGGCCTGGTAAATCTCCCTGGCGTTGGCGCGGGTCATAAGGGGGTTGGAGCTGATGAAGAAGAGCACCTTCACGGGATAGGGCTTCTCGGTGACGATGGCGTCCCACACGTACTTGGGGTTGATGATGGCGAAGTGGCCGGCGAGCCTGAAACGGTCGCCGCCGAGGCGTTTTGCGGCCTGCTCTTTGGAGAGCGCCTTGTGCGCGCCGAACTCGGCCACATTGCGGATCTTGGCGGTCTTGAAGAGCACCTGCCCTCCGGGTGCATCGATGTTCCCGGTGATGCCCATCAGGGCCATCAGGACCCGGTTGTTGTCGGCGCAGGTCACCTGCTGCTCGATAGCCACGCCCCACTGGATGACTCCCGGCTTCGTGGTTGCGTACAGGCGCGCGGCTTCCGCAATCTTCTCGCGGGGAACACCGGTGATCGTCTCCACGCGATCCGGCGGGTATTCGGCCACCCTCTCCACGAACGGCTCCCAGCCGTGGACGTATCTCTCGACGAACTCTTTGTCGTAGAGGTTCTCCTGGACGATGACGTTCGCCATCCCGAGCGCCAGGGCCGTGTCGGTGCCGGGCCTCAACTGAAGCCACACGTCGGCTCGGGCGGCGGCCCGCGTAAGCCGGGGGTCAACGACGATGAGTTTCGCCCCGGCGTTGAGGGCCTGCGAGAACGGCTCCCCTTTATAGCAGTCGGGGTTCGAGATCACGACGTTGTTTCCCCAGACCATGATGCACTGGGGGTAGTTGTCGTAGTCGGCAATGGGATTGGAACCACACGTAATGATGCTTGTCGCGATTCGAGGGCCGTAACAGAAATGACCCGCCGTCAGCACGTTGGGGCTGCCGAAGTAGTTCGAGAACCGGTAGATGGCAGCCTCGTTCTCCCGGCCGGTGCCGTACCCGAGCACCACCGATTCCGCGCCGAACTCGGCCTTGCTGCGAAGCATCCTTTCGGCGATGGTGTCGAGCGCCTCGTCCCAGGAGATCCGTTCCCACTGGCCGCTTCCCTTGGGCCCTATGCGCTTGACCGGGTGGGTGAGGCGGTCCGGGTGGTAAACGAGCTGGGTCGACGCGATACCCTTGCTGCACAGGGTGCCGTGGTTGATCGGGCAGTCTGGGTCGCCGGCGATCTTGGCGATCCGGCCGTCCTTCACATACACGAATACGCCGCAACCGCCGTGGCACATCCGGCAGTGGCTCTTGATCATCGCGTCGTATCCGTAGACCGACATCTCGCGGTCTACGTTCGAATAGCTGAAACCCTTCATCGCAACACCCTCATTCCCGGAGGCGCTGAGGCAAAACGAGGCCGGTGCGGCGCTCGATCGGATGCAGAATCGATCCTCTTACACTAAGGCAGGCGACCCTCCTGGCGGAGTTTATTCATGATCTGCTGTATCTGCGGCAGGGTCTCAGCGGCTGCTTTTTCCCCTTCGAGGATCGCCTCGTGCCGCTTATCGAAGTCGCTTGAGTTGATATGGCTCACCCGGGGGCGGATGACCACGTCGGCATTCCTGATCTGCACCGCCGCGATTTTCGCATACATGATATCGATCGACTGGAGGATCGTTTCCAGTATCCCCTGAGGAAGGATTTTCGCCACGCCGGCGGAAATGTCCACGGCGATCACGACATCGGCGCCCGCCTTTTTCGCGGCATCAACGGCAACGGGGCTCACCAAGCCCCCGTCTACATAGGATTTATCCCCGATCCGGACCGGCTGGAAGACCCCCGGGATGGAGCAGCTCGCCCGGACGGCCTTCCCGGTATTCCCCATTGCGAAAACAACCTCTTCACCGGTCTGGACGTTTGTGGCGACCGCCCTAAAGGGGATCTTCAATCGCTCGATCGCGGCGTTCTGCACCGCCTTGTTGACGAAACTCTCAAGTTTTTCCCCTCGGATGAAACCGTTATCCGGAATGGTCAGGTCTACCACTTCATCCTTCTGAATGGCGAGGGCCATCTTCTGGACATGGAAGGCGTCGACGCCCGAGGCATAGATGCTCCCGACAAAGCTCCCCACACTCGTCCCGACGATCAGGTGGATCGGCACTTTATGCGCTTCGAGAACCTTAAGGACGCCCACGTGCGCAAATCCCCGGGAAACGCCTGCGCCGAGAACGACGGCGACTTTTGCCGGCTGCGGCGGAAGCGGAGGGATCGTCTTTGGAAGGCAGGCGACAAGCAGCAGCAGACAGAGGCCCAGGCCGAAAGCCGCCCGACGGAGGGGTTTCATTCCTTGTCCTCCCCGTCAGCCTCTTCATCCGCCGGGCCGATTTCCGGGGCAAGCGCCAACTCCGCCTCCTCCGGAAGCTCTTCCGGCGTCTCGCCGTTCTCCCGATCCTCTTCCCGTTCGGCGCGGGCGACCCCGACCAGCTTTTCGTTCTCGTCGAGATCGATCAGGCGCACCCCCTGGGTGCTCCGGTGGATGACGCGCACCTCCTCGGCGCGCATGCGGATGATCCGACCCGCATCACTGATCAGCACGATGTCCTCGTTTCCGGTGACCTGGAGGATACCGGAGACATCGCCCACCTTGTCGGTCTTCAGATTGATCGTCCCCTTCCCGCCCCGGGACTGGAGGCGGTACTCTGCGATCTCGGTCCGTTTTCCGTACCCCTTTTCGGAGACGGTAAGGATGGTGTTTCCCTCGGTCGGGATCTCCATCCCGACGACGCGGTCGCTGGCGGCCATCATGATCCCCCGGACGCCGCGGGCTGTCCGGCCCATATCGCGGACATCGTCCTCCTTGAAGCGGATCGACTTGCCCTTCCAGGTGCCGAGGAAGATGTCCTGATTCCCGAGGGTGAGCTGGACATCGATCAGATCGTCACCCTCGTCGACGGAGATGGCGATGATCCCGCCCGCGCGGGGATTGGAGAAGGCCGACAGCTCCGTCTTCTTGATCGTTCCCCGCCGGGTCACCATGACCACCGATTTGTCCCCGGTGAACTCCCGGACAGCCTGAACGGCGGCGACGCGCTCCCCTTCCACCATGTTGATCAGGTTGACGATCGCCTTCCCTTTGGCGGCCCGCCCGGCCTGCGGGATCTGGTAGACCTTCAGCCAATAGACCCTGCCTTTGCTGGTGAAGATCAGGAGGTAATGGTGGGTGGAGGCGATGAAGATCCTCTCCACGAAATCCTCTTCCTTCGTCCCCATCCCGATCTTGCCTTTGCCGCCCCGGCGCTGACTCTTGTAAAGGCTCGCAGGGTTGCGTTTTATATAACCGGCGTGCGAAACGGTGACGACCATGTCCTCCTCGACGATCATGTCTTCGATATCGATGTCCTCGGAGCTCACGACGATCTCCGTCCGGCGTTCGTCCCCGTAGCGCGCCCGGATCTCGGTGAGTTCTTCAATGATCACATCGAGGACCTTCTGCGGGTCGTCGAGGATCCCCTGAAGCTTGACGATCAATATGGAGATCTCGGTGTATTCCGCGTCGATCTTGTCCCGTTCCAGGCCGGTCAGACGCTGGAGGCGCATGTCGAGGATCGCCTTCGCCTGGAGTTCGCTGAGGCCGAAGCGTGAACAGAGGGCGGCGGACGCCTCCTGGGGGTTCGCGGAGGCCTTGATGACGGCGATCACCTCGTCGATCCGATCGAGGGCGATGATCAGCCCTTCGAGGATGTGGGCGCGCTCCCGGGCCTTCATCAGATCGAAGGTCGTCCGCCGGATGATGACCTCCTTGCGGAACGTCAGGAAACTCTGGAGGACCTCCTTGAGGTTGAAGACCCGGGGCTGGCCCCGGTCGATGGCCAGCATGATGATCCCGAAGGTGGACTCCATCTGGGTGTGTTTGTAGAGCTGGTTTAAGACGACTGCGGAGACCTCGTCGCGCTTGAGGTCGAGGACGACGCGGATCCCCTCCCGGTCCGATTCGTCCCGGAGGTCGGCGATCCCGCCGATCTTCTTCTCCTTCACCAGCTCCGAAATCTTCTCGATGAGGTTTGCCTTGTTCACCTGGTAGGGGAGCTCGGTCACGACGATGCTCTCGCGGTCGTTGCGTGCGTTCTTCTCGATCAGGGCGCGTGCCCGCACCCGGATGATCCCCCGCCCCGTCCGGTATGCGGAGATGATCCCCTCCCTGCCGTTGATGAACCCGGCCGTCGGGAAATCCGGCCCCGGGATATGTTGGATGAGCCCTTCGATGGTGATCTCGGGATTGCGGATCAGGGCGATTGTTCCGTCGATCACCTCCCGGAGGTTGTGCGGCGGGATGTTCGTTGCCACGCCGACGGCGATGCCTCCGGTGCCGTTGAGGAGCAGGAGCGGGATCTTCGCCGGCAGGACGGTCGGCTCCTCGAGCGATTCGTCGTAGTTGGGGACGAAAGTGACGGTATTCTTCTCCAGGTCCGCCAGGAGCTCTTCGGAGATCCTGGCCATCCGGACCTCCGTGTACCGCATGGCGGCCGGCGGATCCCCGTCGATGGAGCCGAAGTTCCCCTGACCGTCGACGAGGAGGTAGCGCATCGAGAACTCCTGGGCCATCCGGACCATGGTGTCGTACGCCGCCGTATCCCCATGGGGATGGTACTTACCGATGATATCCCCGACGATCCTCGCCGATTTCTTGTAGG
>CAZINF010000129.1:0-9281 GCA_964540555.1 uncultured Syntrophus sp.
ACGTATTGCATGACCGCTTTCTGCACGTCCGGATGAAGACGTTTGACCTCCTCCAGAATAGCCGGCCGGGCCATTTTTTTGAAAGAATCGATATCGGGGGTGATGAAGGTCATCCCCTTCTTCTTCAGCTCGGCGATGTAAAAATCGTCCTTTTCCCGTTCCACCTTCTCGCCGTGCATGCGGGCGACTTCGACCGCTTCCCGGATAATCTGCTGCTGTTCGGAAGTAAGTTTTTTGAACCAGACGTCGCTGGCTACCCACCACCAGGGCCAGTAGATGTGCGAGGTCATGATGATGTACTTCTGCACCTCCCACATAGAGCGGCTGTAAGGCGACACCAGCGTGTTCTCATGGGCCTCCACCTGCCCGGTCTGCATAGCCAGGTAGATTTCGGGGGCGGGGATCGCTATAGGCAAGGCCCCCAGGGCCTGCCAGATCCGGACCCAGGCCGGCTCCTGCGGAACCCGAAACTTCAACCCCTTCACATCCTTGGCTTCTCTGATGGCCCGGTTAGAAGTCATATGCCGCGGGCCCCGATACTGCGGTCCAAAAATGACCAACCCCCCCTTTTTTAAAGACAGCTCATGAATCGACTTGGCCGCAGGCCCATTCACAAACTCCACCGCCTGTTCCCAGGTAAAAAGGTAGGGGATATTGAGAGCATTGTACTCGGGGGCATACTGGCCCAGGAAGATCCCTCCGGTAAGTGACATTTCCGTCTTGCCGATCTTCATTAATCCAAGGACCGGAACCTCCCCGCCGAGCGAACCGCTCAAGAAGGGGGTGACCGCCATTTGACCCTTCGATTTCGCTTCAACAACCTCTTTAAACTTGGCGATGCCTGCTTCTTCCGAGCCGCCCCCGCTCATGGTGTTGTTGACGTGAATTTGCATTGGGGCTGCCGCGGCTCCAACTGGATAGCCAACCCAAACCATGCCGACGACCAGCAGAACAACCATCATTTTCCAAAAACGTGACTTCATATCCCCCTCCTTTTTGCGTTTGTTTGGTATTTCCGATCGATGCGGGCCTACGTATTTATATTCCACTTTTGTTCAAAGCCCTCTTTGGTTATGGCCCCTCTGGGAACCGGAACCCCCACTTCGAGGATGCTGCTGCTAAAGGAAACGTCCTTTTTTATCTTCTTGAAATAGCGCGAGGCTTCCATCAAAGCGGCTATGTCGATGCCGGTGGAAACCCCCATCTCCTCAAACATGAATACCAGGTCTTCGGTCGAGGTGTTTCCTTTGGCTCCCGGAGCAAAGGGGCATCCGCCCAACCCGCCGATCGCCCCGTCGTGGATGCGAATCCCGCTCTCGTAAGCGGCCAGGGAATTGGTCAAGCCAAGACCTCGGGTGTTATGCAGGTGAATGGAGAAAGTAACGTCGGGGAACTCCTTGACACAGATCCCGGTGAGCTCTTTTACTTCCCGGGGGTTTCCAAAGCCCACGGTGTCGGCCATGGAGATGTCCCGCACCCCGAGTTGGTAAAAACGGTGGATAAAATCCAGTGTCACCTGGGGTTTGATCTTTCCTTCGAAGGGGCAACCGAACACCGTCGCCATCCCTCCTCTGACCATCATGTCGGGGTATTCCGAGCGTAAATCCAGGATCTTTTTCAACTCCTCGACGGATTCTTCCGTGCTTCGTCGGACATTGCTGATGTTATGGGACTCGCTCACCGACATGACGAAAGCAAGTTCGCGCATTCCGCTTTTCAAGGCTAACTGAGCCCCCTTCAGGTTGGGAATCAGGGCGGAGACCCGGACCCCTTCGGGTTTCATCTTCAAGACCGCCTGGGCCATCTGGGAGGCGTCCCCAAACTGAGGCACCACCTTGGGATTCACGAAGGAAGTAATCTCGGCATCCCGGATGCCGCTGGCCACAAGCAGGTGGAAGAGCTCAATTTTAGCCTCCGTTGGAATAAATTCTGTGATATTCTGAAGGCCATCCCGCAGCATGACCTCCCGGATGATTACACTGGACTTATCCATTTATAAGACTCCTTAAAGGGGCTTCCTCCAACTATTCATTGATCCTAAGGGTCAGACCACTCTTTTATCTCTTAATTCTTTAATCTTTTCGATAGAGAATCCGAGGTCCGAAAGAATTTCCTCGGTATGCTGTCCCAATTGAGGGGAGGGGCAACGGATTTTAGCTGGGGTTTGGCTCATCTTAACGGGGAAACCGAGGATCTTTACCTTGCCGGTGGGCTGCTCTAACTCCAACAGCATCTCCTGATGTCGGACTTGGGGGTCCTCAAAAGTCTGGGCCAGATTATTAATGGGACCGCAGGGGACCCCCTCCTTATTCAGGTATTCGATCCATTCCGCCGTTGTCCGCTTGCCGATGATTTCGTTGATGATCGCATTGAGCGATTGACGGTGCAGGCGGCGGTCGTCGTTAGATTGCAGACGGGGGTCCGCGATTAATTCCTGGATCCCGAGAGCGCGGGCCAGCCTTTCCCACATAGGGTCCCCGGAGGGGGCAATGTTGATGTAGCCATCCAGGGACTTAAAGGTGCCGTAAGGAGAAGAAACCGGGTGATCGTTGCCGTACCTTTCCGGCAGCTTGCCGGACGCCAGATAAGGATCGGCCGCGAAACTGAGGATGCTGATCATGGCGTCTACTAAAGAGGTTTGGACTTCCTGTCCTTTACCCGTCCTCTGTCTCGCTATTATGGCGACGAGAATGCCAAAGGCCGCATAAATCCCCGCCACAGAGTCCGAGATGGGAATTCCGGTCCTTACGGGTGCACGGTCGGGAAATCCGGTGACACTCATGAAACCCGAGACCCCCTGGGCAATAAAATCAAAAGCCGGGCGGAGCGCATGGGGGCCGTCCTTGCCGAAACCGGTTATTCCGCAGTAGACGATGCCCGGATTTATCTTCATCAGGCTTTCGTAATCGAGACCGAAGTTGCGCATGACTCCGGGCCGAAAGTTTTCCACGACCACATCGGACCTCTCTGCCAGTTGCAGGAAAATCGCTTTGCCCTCTTTGGTTTTAAGGTTCAGGGTCATCCCTTTCTTGTTTCGGTTCATCCCCACGAAGTACCCGCTTTCCCCCCTGAGGACGGTTCCCTGGTAGCGGGATTCGTCGCCATGCTCCGGGGTTTCGATCTTGATGACATCGGCGCCCATATCGGCCAGCAGCATAGAGCAGAAAGGTCCGGCTACGAAACGGGTCAGGTCAAGAACTTTAATGTGTGAAAGCGGCATCGGGTTCGTCTTTTTAGACAGTTTCCGGACTGACTACGTGAGTCGTCACGGTTTGTCAAGAATAATCCATCCACGAATCCTGTCGGACGGCATGTGCAGGGGCGTAGTCGTTACTTGGGGATAGGCGTCGAGGTCAGCAGGTACTTGAGGTCGTCGTCCTCGAAGCGGATGGAGAATCCGCCGTAGATGGACCGGTTGTCCTGATCGCTGATGAAATCGTCCCAGCCGGCGGAAAGGTAAAGATGTTTGAAGAGCCGGTATTCCACGCCGGCCTTCAGGTGGGCGCGGCGATCCCTGCTGAAATCGAACGCCTCGAAAGAGAATTTCAGTTTGTCGTTCAAGGTGAAGTAGTCGATCCCGACGCCGCCGGTCGATTCCATGAAACCGCCCCTGAGAACAATATCCCTGTAACGCTTGCCGATCTGGAGGTTGAAGAGGACGCCGCTGCGGTCCCACTCCTCCACCCGGGTGGTCACACCGCTTGTGATATAGTCCCTGGTGGTCCGCCTACCCTTCGGGTCGCTGACGATGCCGAGGAGGTAGAACTTGTCCTCCGTGGGCTGGATCCGTACATCGAGGTAACTCTTCGCACTGCTTTTGTCGAAGAGATATTCACCGCGGTAACTCAGGAAGGTCCGGAACTGCTCCGCTTTGGTCACATAGCGGTTAATGCCGGCCAGTCCTTCGTTGAGATTTTTCACCGTTTCGTCGTCGTTGATGAGCCTGCCGATGCTCCCTCGCCCCTCGTTGATCTTTTCGGTCACCTCCTGGAGCGAGGCGAGGGTCTTGTTCAGCTTGTCCGCGGTGGTCTTGTCTTTGATGAGCTGCCCGAGGGTCCCTTCGCCCCGGTTGACGCCGCCGGTGATCTCACTGAGTGTGGCGAACGTCTTCTCCATCTCCAGCGAGGCGGTCTTCAGGCTGTCCATGACCTGGGTGACCTTCTCGTCGTTCCGGGTGACAATCTGGTTGAGGTTTCCTGTGAGTTGGCGGGTGTTCTCCAGCGCGGCGTGGAGGGAGGTTTCGTTGTTCACGATCACGTCATTGAGGTTTTTCGTGAATTCCTTCGCATTTTTGAGGATGCTGCTGATCGCCTCTTCACCGGCCTTACCGGCAAGGACCTTGTTGAGGGAACCCGTGACTCCGCGGATGTCGTCGGCGATCAGGCCGATCTGGTGGAGGAGTCTGTCGATATCCGTGGGGCGCTCTGTCTTGGAGATCTGTTCGCCCGGAGTAAGAATGGCCGCACCGCGTGTGCCGGGGTAGAGCTCGACGTATTTCTCTCCGAGGATGCCGTGGGTCTTGATGGCGGCGATCGCGTCTGTCTCCAGCTTCACGTTAGCGCCCATGCGGAGCCGGACCAGGGCCTTGCCGTCTTTTAAGTTAATCGCTTCGACCCGCCCGACCTCCACTCCGGCGATCTGGACCGAGGAGTTCCGATCGAGACCTGCGGCGCTGTCGAAGACAACGTCCAGAGTATAGCCCTTTTTAAAACCGAAGGTCTGTTTCCCGACCTGAAATGACATATACCCGAGGATGATCAGTCCCACGAGGACGAACAACCCCACCTTTGCCTCCGAACTCACTGAAAACATTCGACCCTCCCTACCTTTTCCCTATAGCTCACATGATCTGGATCGGCCCGTCGATGCTCCCTGCCAGGAACTGAACGATGACGGGGTTCCGCGAGGCCTGCACCTCCTCCGGCGTTCCGTATGCGATGATCTTCCCCTCGTAGAGCATGGCGATCCGGTGCCCGATCGTGAAGATCGACTGGATGTCGTGGCTGATCACGACACAGGTGAAATTGAAGTTCTTCTGCGTCGCCATGATCAGCCGGTTGATCGCTTCCGTCATGACGGGATCGAGGCCCGTTGTCGGTTCGTCGAACAGGACGATCTGGGGCTGCATGGCGATCGCCCGCGCGAGCCCCACCCGTTTGCGCATTCCGCCGCTGAGCTCGGAGGGCATCTTCTCTTCCACGCCCGTCAGGCCGACGGCGTGGAGCCGGTCGGCGACGGTCCGGCGGATCTCCTCCTCCTTCATCCGGGTGTGCTCGCGAAGCGGGAAAGCCACATTCTCGCCCACCGTCATCGAGTCGAAAAGGGCCGCCTCCTGAAAGAGCATTCCGAACTTCTTGCGAATCTCGTTTAGATCCCGATCGCCCAGCCGCGTGATATCCGTGCCGTCGATCAGGACTTCGCCGCTGTCCGGCCGGATCAGACCGATGATGTGTTTCAGCAGCACGCTCTTGCCGCCGCCGCTCCGTCCGATGATCACGGTGGTCTTTCCCGCCTCGATCTCGAGGTCGAGACCGTCTAAGACCTTCTGTTTTCCGAATGATTTGTGGATATCGACCAGTTTTATCATGGAGTATAAGCTTTGCCTCGCATACAGCCAAAGAACCTAAAACATGATCGCCGTCAGGAAATAGTCGCTGATCAGGATCGAGATCGATGCCAGGACCACCGCCTCTGTGGTCGCCCGGCCTACCCCCTCTGCGCCCCCCCGTGTGTTAAAGCCTTTGTAACAGCCGACGAGCGACAGGATCAGGCCGAAGCAGGCGGCCTTGACGAGCCCGCTGTAGATGTCGTTGAGATCCACCAGCCGGATGATGTTCTTGATGAAGATCCCAGGGTTGATGTTCAGGATGTGGACCCCGACGAAGTAGCCGCCTACGATGCCCGTGAAATCGCAAACCACCGTGAGCAGAGGCACCATCAGGAAGCCGGCGATCACCCGGGGGACGATCAGGTGCTTGACGGGGTTTGCCGCCATGACATAGAGGGCGTCGATCTGCTCGGTCACCCGCATTGTGCCCAGTTCCGCCGCCATCGCGGAGCCCGCCCGGGCCGTGACCATGAGCGACGTGAGGACCGGTCCCAGCTCCCGCGTCATACTGAGGGCCACAGTGGAGCCGACGAGGCTCTCCGCGCTGAACATCTTGAAACCGTGGTAGCTCTGCAGGGCCAGCACCATCCCGGTGAACGTGCCGGTAAGGACGACGACGAAGATCGATTTGACCCCGACAAACTCCATCTGCTTGAAGATGTTCCGAAGCTTGAGGGGGGGTCTGAACATCCAGGCCAAGACCGAGAGGAACAGAAGGAGGATCTTCCCCAACTCCTCGATATTTTCCAGAACGACTCGGCCGAGACGGTCTACGGCGGCGGCGACGCGGTTCATTTATAGTGGTCCTCGTTTACGGGCGTGAACCTCGAGGGCCGACCGGATGATCCGGTCGATCAGGCCCGCCTGGGTGATCCCTGAGGCCGCCGCCTGATGGAAAAGGACGGTGGAGGGGGTCATTCCGGGTAGCGTGTTGGATTCCAGGACGGCAATCCTTCCGTTTCCTCTTACAAACATGTCGATACGGGCATATCCTTTCAGGCCGAGGGCGCTAAACGTTTCCGCTGCCGTCTGGCGGATACTCTCGAGCTGGTCGGCGGAAAGCCGGGCCGGCGTCTTGTTTTCCCCCTGGCCGTAAAGGAATTTATCCTTGAGGGAGAGGACCTCTTCGGTGGGGATGGTCTCCGACGGCGTCAGGGGCTCGGGGTTGTCCCCGCCGAGGACGCCACAGGTCACCTCCATCCCTGAGAGAAACTCCTCCACAAGGACCAGGTTGTCCCACCCGAAGGCATTGTCCAGGGCGCCGGGGAGCCCCTCCGCCGCGACGACCTTTCTTACGGCGGTGCTGCACCCCTCCCGGCAAGGTTTGACAACGCAAGGGAAGCCGATCCCGCTTTCGATCTGATCGACGATCGCCGCTCTCTCCGCTTCCCACCGTCGCCGGGGGACGGGAATCGTCTGCGGGACATCGATCCCGCTGATCTTGAGGATCTGTCGGGAGACGTACTTGTCCATCCCGATCGCGGAGGCGAGGACACCGGAGCCTGTATAGGGGATCTCCAGAAGTTCGAGGAGCCCCTGCATGCAGCCGTCTTCCCCGTATTTGCCGTGGAGACCGAGGCAAACCACATCCACCCTGGTCTTCAGGGATTCATAGGGGATCGGTTTGGCCTCCTCCACGAGGTTCTCCGCGATGTCGCTGGTGCTGTTTCGCATGAGCAGCTTGAGCGGAATTTCCCAGAGGGCCGCCCGGCCGTCCATGAAAATGGCAATGGGGTCGTACTGCCGCCGGTCTATCTTGCCGAATATATTACGCCCGCTCTCCAGGGAGACCTCCTTCTCCGAGGAGAGGCCTCCCATGATGATCCCGACCCTGATTCTTTGCGTGGCGCTTTCTCCCTTTTCGGCCATTTCAGAAACTCACCGTCAGACCGACATAAGGTCCTGAAAATTCAGTATTCAGAAAGACATCGCCTTGATCGATCTTCAGTCGGATCATTTTGTAGCCGATGTGGATGTCCAGAAACGGGAAAGGGGTCAGGGAGAGATCGGCCAGCGCCTCGTAGAGGTGGCTATTGGAATAGGCCATGCCGGTCGCCTTCACCCTCGCCTCGAGGAGGTTGCGCAGGAGGCCGACATGGGCGCCGAGCCCCACCATCAGCATGGGCGCGCGGAATTTTCCAGCAGCCCCGACATTGGCGGCAGGGGCGTTGATCCTTGCCTCGCCGTCGATGTACTTGACCTGTCCGATGGCGTCAAAGGAGAAACCGACCGCGAGGTTTTCAAAATCCAGCAAGGTGTATCGGTATTCCAGATCGAACATCCGGAGCTTCAGGTCGGTATCGACCTTGCTGCTGGCGGTAAAGGTGCGGCCGTTGAAGGTGATATCCCGGGTGAGTGGTGTCGAACCCGAATAGGCCATCGGCGTATAAGCGACATTCAGGTGATGCCGTCCGTGACCCACGAAGACTTCGAATGACGGAAAAGACTCATCTTTAACGCCAAGGGACTCCTTGAGGTTGAGGGTGTTGCCGACCAGGCCGGCGCCGTCCACTTTGATGTCAGCTTTGAAAGACGGGAGCCAGTATAGACCCCTGGCGCCGATTTCAAACGCGCCGATCGGCATCGCAAAGCAGAAGAGCAGGGCCGGTGCGAAAAAAATAACCATCCATTGCGGTCTTTTCATAAAAATCTCCTCACAAAGTGTACGGTTTCCCCTTTTTATTTTACGTTCACCGGCGATGCCGGTTCGGAATACGATGTCCTATACCACCAATAATCATTATTTTCCAGCGTGTCGTGGACCTTTATTTGACCTCCGGTCAGGATCAGGGGAGAGGTTCTGGCCTCGTCTGCCTCATGCTGAAATCTGTCGAAGGCCATCATCGATCCGACCAGGGCCCCGTGCTTCCGGATAGCCAGCAGTGCGTAATTCGAGCAGGAGGGATAATAGGCGCAGCTCTGTCCCCAGTGGTGACCGAGGAAGTGCTGATAGAAGAGGACGGGCGCCGAGGCGATCTCCTCCAGAATGCCCACTTTTCCGGTGGCCGGTTCCTTTGTCTCAACGCCTGCCCGGACTGTTTTTCTGGGTCCCCTAAGGAGTGTCTCGTCGGCGAGTGCAGCCTGAGCACAGAAGAGCGCAGCTGCCGGAATGACGACGGCGGCAAGAAAACGTATGACATGCAGCAGGTTCATGACGGCGTCAACCTCAGAAGGGATAGGTGAACATGACCGAGACGCCTCCGAGCCGGCCGATCTCGCTGTCCCGGAGATTCAGCCTGTGCATGCCAATCCGGAAGTGGTCCTCGTCGAGATTTCTGTTGTACTTGTGTGCGCCGCCCACTGCCCCGTAAATGCCGCCCGTATACCAGCCGATCTCAAAAAGTGTCAGGATGGCGCCGAGTCCATGATTGTCCGACTCGTAGGCCTTATAGGCGGCGAGGATGAACAGGGTGTTCAGAAGGAAGGAATAGACGCCGTCCCGGTAGCGCTCGTTGTAAAACTGGCCGGTCCCGGGGAGGAGCGCCGAGAGAACTCCGGCGGTTTCCGGCGACTTGTAGCGGGCGCCTTTCTTCTCCTTGAGGAGCTCTTCGATGCGGCCGGTCTCCTTTTCAATCTCCGGCCGGAGCATCTGGTCCTTGAGGAGCTTTTCCGCCTCGTCGAACCGGTTCTGGCGGATGAGGAGGAGGATCTCCCAGCGGGCGGCCTCGCTCTT
>CAZINF010000130.1:0-9259 GCA_964540555.1 uncultured Syntrophus sp.
TCGCGCGCCTTGCCTGCGGCCTTTTTACGAAGCCGTCCCACTTTCACGACCTTTTAAGACTTTTTACGAGGTCGTCAAGGTTCTTCTCATATCAGTTTTTCCAGCGTTAATTTCTCTTTCAGGGTTTCGTTGGCCTTCTGCAGGCGGTCCTCGGCCGCGCAGACGGCAACCACCGCCGCTTCCGAAGCCGTTGGAAAATAGCGCCGTGCGGTTTCCTGCAGGCGTTCCGGTGTGATATTAAGCACCTCTCTCCGGAAGCGAAGCCGGTCGGAATCTTTCAGATCGGAGAATTCCCGGATCAGGGCGGTGTATCCTCTGCCGGCGGGGTCCAGCGGCCTGTCCAGGGCGCTGATTGATCCGATAACGGCCTTTTCCAGTTCTTCCTGAGCCACCGGATTCTGTAAGGCAGAGTCGACCGCATCCTGATAGACAGTCAACGTTTCCGTCAGGTGGGGGTCCCGGTAGGAGAGAAAGGCGAACAGGCCGCCGAGCGGTTCGTACCGACAGGATCCCCCGTAGGCCCCACCCTGAACCCGGATGTGCCGGTAGAGATAGCCGTTGGAGAGCTGCCTCGCCAGGACGAAGAGACCGGCGGAAAGCGGATCGTCGTAGGGTGGGGCTGCAAGAACCTTGGTCACGTAACAGACCTGGGCGGGGACGGCGATACCGATGTGCGCCGCGTGACGAGACTGTTCCGGCAGTTTTGCCGGAGGATGACCTGCCGGGAGGGCTTCCAAAAGGGCGCCTGTCGTCCCGGCCAGACGCCCCAACCCCTCCTCATCGGCTGTCGAATTCAAATGCAGGCGATTCCGGACGAAGACCATTTCCCGGAGGCGTGTCAGTTTCTCTCTGAGATCCTCCCGGATATCGGTCAAGCGGTCTGCCATGCCGGCTATGAAGCGAAGCTGGGACCGCCCGTGCCATTGCTCGTTTCGCCAGGCTGAAAGGGTGTGGGCTGCTGCTGCGGCCCTCTCGGCAAAAAGATGTGCCGAAGGGATCACCGAGGCATGGAGACTGTTCCTCTTTTCGAGAATCAGATCCCGCATCCGGGCGACATCGGTCAGGTCTCCGGCCGTAAGGATGTCCCGGACGATCCCGATCGCCTCATCCACGTTCCGGTAAAGGGCCTTGACGGAGAAAATCATCTTCTGCCAGTTCCTTTTGCCGTCGGTGTTCAGACCGGTGGTCAGGTTGACCGCCAGTCCGCCGGTACGAAGGGCGAGCCGTTTTGCCATCGCCTCATAAGAGAGGCCGGCCGCCCCCATCTGGACGGTGAGTTTCCCGAGGAGGGGGAGGTAGGGCTGCAGCTCCTCGGGGACGTCGGAGACGTCGAAGGCCAGATCGAGATAGGCGATCCCGTTGGTGAAGAGGTCATGGTTCAATACCGGAACGCCGCCGACGGCCAACTGCTCCGTGGGGATCGATTCGATCTCCCGGGAGATGTCGTAGATCCTGAGCTTCGGCAGAGTCGCGACCGCCTCGGGAGGGTCAGGTTCCGTCTGAAACCTTTTCATGGCCAGGGTTTCCTCCCGGATCTGCTGCTGCGCATCGGGGGAGAGGGATTCCTTGAGGAGGGCCATTCGTTCACGGACGGCGTGTTCCCGATCCTCCTGAAAGGTCGTGCTCGGTTCCATGACGGAGAGCAGCCGGTGCGGATTTTCCAGGAACCACCGCCGGACGATCGCTTGGAAAAGGGCCGGATCGGTCTCCCATTTCCGGCGGATACTGAGGATGGTGCGGGGAAAGTTCAGGTCCGTAATAGGGTCCCCGCCATACAGCCAGGTGTGGTAGGCGCGTCCCATGAGAACAATACCGTAAGGATAGGCGCCGCGGACCATCTCCCGTCCGTGGAATTCGATCTGGTGCAGGGTGCCTTCGATCAGCTCGCGGTCGAAACCGTTTGCCGACACTTCTTTCAGTGTATCAAAGATCAGGGCCTCGGTCCGCGGGGCTTTTTCCGGGTCGGTTCCCCGGAGACCTACGGCGAAGGCGATTTGTTTCAGGTCCCTCTCCAGGCCGGTGACCGGCGAGAGATCCTCTCCGAGACCGGAATCAATCAGCGCCTTCCTGAGAGGCGCCGCGGCGCTGCCGACGAGGAGGCCGGAGACGATCGTGAGGAGCATCGCCGTCTCGCTGTCGATGTTTTCTGCCGTCATCCAGGCCAGGTTGACCGTCGTTTTTCCGGTCGGCTTTTCTTCCTTGTCGATAGGATAAAAACCATGTACGGCGCGGGGTGCATCCCAGCGATTCTGAAGACCGATAGAGGAATCCACCGCAACGCGGTCGTAGCCGGCGAGCATCTCCGCAAGAAAGGCGATGTGCTCTTCCGTCGGGATATCTCCGTAGAGAAAGATACGGGCGTTCGTCGGCGAATAGAAGATCCTATGGAATTCCCGGAACTGCTCATAGGTCAATGCGGGGATCGCCTCAGGATCGCCACCCGAGTCGCAGGCGTAAGGCGTCTCCGGGTAGAGATTTTCCTGGATAGCCTTGTACATCAGGGCGTCCGGCGAGGAGTAGGCCCCCTTCATCTCGTTGTACACGATGCCGGAGATGCTCAGTTCACCGTTTGCGTCGAATTCGAGATGGTGGCCTTCCTGGTGAAAGGTTTCTCGCAGCAGCCGTGGTCGTAAGACCAGGTCGGTATAGACCCGGGCGAGATTGAAGAAGTCGCGCCTTTCCTGGCTGGCGACGGGGTAGATGGTCTTGTCGGGGTAGGTGAAGGCGTTGATGAAGGTCTGGAGCGTCCCCCGGAGGAGTTCGTTGAAGACATCCTTGAGCGGATAGCGCTCGGAACCTGCGAGGACAGAGTGTTCGAGGATATGAGGCACGCCCGTCGAGTCGCGCGGCGGCGTCCGGAAGCCGATGGAGAAGAGGTTTTCCCGGTCGTCGCAGTGGAGGTGGAGGATTGCAGCCCCCGTTTTTTCGTGTTCGATCTCGTAGGCGGTGATCCGGATCTCCGGGATCTGCTCGACCTTGAGTATTTGAAAACCCCGCCGCCTGTCCCCTGCGCAAAGCGCGATCGGCGGACAGATCTTCTTTGCCGTCATTTTTTTAAACCGTCCTCTTTCAGGGTTGAGACCAATTCATGAAGCACTGAATCTGCATCTTCGTTGGGAACCTGACAGGTGCCGACGGCTTTATGGCCGCCACCGCCGTATTTTAGCATCAGAGAGCCTACATCGGTTTTGGATGACCGGTTAATGATGCTATGACCCACCGCGTAAACGCAATTCTGCTTGTTTCGACCGTCGATCAGCCAGAGCGAGATATTCTGGTCAGGATAAAGGGAATAGATGAGAAACCGGTTCCCGCTGTAGATGACATCTTCTCCTCGAAGATCAGTAATGATGACATTGCCATCGGTGCGGGTGTATTTTAGAATCATCTGTTTAAACAGATCATTTTGCTCAAAATATCGTTTGACCCGTTCCTGAACATCGGGAGCCCGGAGAATTTTTTCAATGGAAATATGGCGACTGTATTCAATTAAATCTTCCATCAGTTGGTAGTTGCTGATACGGTAATCTCTGAAACGCCCCAATCCGGTCCTGGGGTCCATGATAAAGGACAGGAGAATCCAGCCTTTGGGGTTGATTATTTCATCAACGGTTAACTGGCCTGAATCAGACCTGTCGACAGCGGTCATCATTTCCTCGAGACGGCCAAATTTCTCATCGCCGCCGTAATAATCATAAATAACCCTGGCGGCGCTGGGGGCCGGCCGGCTGGCCCCTTTGAACCTATTCCCCAGCTTAAGGCGCTCTTCTTCACTGGAGTGATGGTCAAACCACAGGCCGCAGCCCCCCACATAAGGAACATTGGCCAGGACATCATTTTCATTCACTTCTATGAGACCGTCCTGAACATCTTTGGGATGAACAAAAAGCAGCGAGTCGATCATGCCGGCCTCCTTCAGAAGAACGGCACATGCCAACCCATCAAAATCGGAACGTGTCACCAGCCGCATAAACAGCCCTCCTTGTATATCATATTTATTTTATAATGATTATCCGGCAGTCTTGATCAGTTGAACCCTGGATTCAGTAAAGCTGATCATTTGAATCGTATCTTCAAAGACCTGTTTTTCACCGAAAAGCGATTCGACTATTATTTTGCCGTTCTCAAGAGTGATTTGAGTGATGTTTTCCATAACCGGCGCTTGGGCGCCGGGCGGGTATAATTTTGCCAAACACATAGAATCCTCCAGTAATGATTCTCAGATCCAGGTACTGCATACGAAGGACATAGATCTATTTTAATAGATGCTGAGCTTTTTTCAGGTATTCGTCAGCCTCGGCCATTTTATCAGCCGCCTGCCGCAGTTGCTCGGCAACATCTTTTTGATCCGCGGCTGTCTTGTCGGCCCATTCGTGGAATTCCTCCCGATGTTCCCGATTATGTTCCAGCCAGTAGGACAGTAAACTATTCAGTTTGCCCCGGGTATCGTTCATAAAATCCTGATCCTCTCTCGCTTTCGAAATGATGCGTAAGAACATATACGCAATTTGTCTTTCAATCCATGTATAAGAGTAAGAAAAGCCACCCCTGATGTCAAGGAAATTATCATGAGGGCGATATAAAAAAAAGAGGGGGCGCGCGCCCCCTCTTTTTTTCGATGGCTCTCTCCTGTTTTATACCCAGCCGCGGAGCTTCATCGCCTCGACGACGCGCTCGACCGCTACCACATAAGCGGCCTGACGCATGTTGATGTTGTATTTCTTCGAGGTGTTAAGGACCGCGTGGTACGCCGTGGTCATCTTTTTATCCAGGCGCTTGTACACATCATCGGCATCCCAGTAGTACATATAGAAGTTCTGGACCATTTCGAAGTAGGAAACGGTTACCCCTCCCGCATTGCAGAGGAAGTCGGGGATCACGTGGACGCCGTTCTTGTGGAGGATCTCGTCGGCTTCCGGCGTCGTGGGTCCGTTGGCGAGTTCGCCGACGATCTTTGCCCTGATCCGCGGGGCGTTCTCCTCGGTAATCACGTTTTCCAAGGCGGACGGGAAGAGGATGTCCACGTCGAGTTCGAGGAGCTCCTTGTCGCTGATCGCATCGGCGCCCGAGAAGTTGCAGACGGTGGAGGTCTTCTCCTTGTGCTTACCGACGGCCTCCGGATCGAGACCCTGTTCACACAGCAGGCAGCCCTTCGAGTCGCTGACGGCAACGACCTTGGAACCGAACATCGACTGGGCCAGACAGGCCGCATAGTAGCCGGCATTGCCGTATCCTTGGACAGCGATTGTGGCCTTGGCGAGATCGATCCCCATCTCCTTTGCCGCCTCGCGGACCGTATAGAGGCCGCCCCTGGCGGTCGCGTCGCCGCGGCCCTGGGAGCCGCCGACGGCGAGGGGCTTCCCCGTGATCATGCCGAACTGGTTCATCCCGGAGATCTTCGAATACTCGTCCATCATCCACGCCATCATCTGGGGGTTGGTGTAGACGTCCGGCGCCGGGACATCCTTCTCCGGACCGACGATCCGTCCCACCTGGTCGATGTAGACGCGGCAGAGCCTCTCCAATTCGCCCTGGGACATCTCCTTGGGGTTGCAGATGACGCCGCCTTTTCCGCCGCCCAAGGGAAGGTCCAAAAGCGAGCATTTCCAGGTCATCCAGGCGGCCAGCGCGCGGATGGTGTCGATGGTCTCGTCGGGATGGAAGCGGATTCCTCCCTTGCAGGGACCTTTGGCGTCGTTGTACTGGACTCGGTATCCTTGGAATACCTTCACCGAGCCGTCGTCCATGCGGACCGGCAGGGAGACGTGAAGTTCGCGAGAGGGGACTCTCAGGATCGCCTGGACGCCGGCATCCAGGTGGAGTATCTTCGCGCATTGATCGAGCTGCTGTTGTGCAACCGCAAACGGGTTTATCTTGGCCATAACATTTTTCCTCCCATTTCTAAATTAGTTTGAATTTACATCGCTTGCCCTTATCTGCTCTTGCAGAGTTCCCAGAAATTCTGCAATTCCTGATATTCCATGACCGTGGACATCGCACGGTTTTCCACCTCGATGCCCTTCTCGTGGGCGCAGGCAACGGGATTCAGCCCTCCGAAGAGGATCATTCCCACCCGGTTCATGTCGACCGGGATCTGGCAGATCGGTTCCCCGATCTCGCCGATGGCAAGCGTCCCTCCGATCCCCACGTTTCGTAGACTTATGATCAGTTCATCGACGAGCTTCAGCGCCGGGACGGGAATCTCCCTGAAATTGGCCAGGATTTTACCCTCGCCCTGCTCCGCCGCCTGCCGGACGGAGGTCATCCTTCCCCGGATGAAAACTTCCGATGGATCGAGTGATGAGCCGGAATAGTTGATCAGCTCGACGAAACGCAGCGGTTTGCCGTCCTTGACCTGCAGGATGCCGCCGAACCGGGAGTCCATCGGGACGCCGCTCTTCAGGAGGATGCCGTTCACCACGATGCTGCAGACCGTAGCGAAACCTGTATATCCCGACGGGACCGTCAACTCGCCGATCCGCTGCCCCTCGTCGGCGCAGGCGACCAGTTCGCTGACATGGAGACCCTTGCTGAAGGCGGGCTTCATCAGCTCCAACGCCTTCTTGAAGACCTTCCGGGGGAAGAAAGAGATGTTGACGGGGAGGAGTCCCTGCCTTCGCTCAAGATCGAGCGAGGTGCGGAAGGCGAGGATTTCGATGCGGGAGATGGCGAAGCCGATTTTGTCGTGGACGCGGGCGTTGCCGATCTCCTCGATTCCTTGTTCCGTGATGGCCCGGCCGTCATGCCGACCGATAAGCCGGGTCAACCCCCGGTTGTCCATCAGCTTCAGGTGGTAGCGGACGCCCCGCTCGCTGAGCGTCACGCCGTGTTCCTGCATGCGCCTGGAGATGAGACGGGCCCCGACCGGTTCCGGGGAGTCGTGGAGAATCCGGAGGATGAGGAGGATCTTCTTCTCGATATCTTCGACGTTAAAAATTTGGTTCATCGGCATCGGTAATCCTTTGCCGATGCCTCTAACATGGAGAAAGTCGGCTGTCAATAAGAAATTTTCTTAATAAGCCGTCAGACGGTCGGCTTCGGGAAAAATCCCGTCTGCGTCAGGATCTTCCGGAGCGCTTCCCGGTCCACCTCGCCCAGGGGCAGCAGAGGGGGGCGGGGGTCTCCGCCGTACAGACCGATCATCTCCATGGCGGCCTTCAGCCCCGGGATGCCCCATCTGGCAGTCACGGCGTTGTTGCTGTCGATGAGGATCATCTGCAGATCGCGGGCTTCCTTCGTCTTTCCGGCCTCGAAGAGCGTCTGCAGGCGGGCGCACTCGTTCGGGAAGACATTGGCCAGGGCGAGCGTCCCTCCCGTGGCGCCGAGGGCGAGGCTCGTATAGAGAAAACTCGCCGAACCCGCAAAGACGGAAAAGCTCGGCGGCGCGTTCCGGATCATGTCCGCGATCTGGACGATATTGCCGCCGCTGTCCTTGATTCCGATGATGTTCGGATGCTTTGCCAGCTCTACGGCAAGCTTCGCGGAGATATTGATCCCCGCGTTGCGCGGCATGTTGTAGAGGATGACCGGCAGGGGCGAGGCGTCGGCCACGTCTTTATAAAAGCGGGCCAGAACCGGATCGGTCATCTCTCCTTTATAGTAGTTCGGGGTGACGACGAGGACCGCATCGGCCCCCGCCTCGGCGGCCTCTTTGCCCAGGCGGATCGTTTCGACCGTTGACTCGGCGCCGGTTCCGGCTATGACCGGTTTCTTCCCCTTGGCCTGCGCGCAGACAAACCGTGTCAGCTCTCCCTTCTCCCCGGGCGAAAGCAGGACGAACTCACCGTTGGATCCCATGACCACGACGCCTGCCAGGTCGGATTCCAGCCAGAATTTCAGATTCTTCCCCATCTCGTCATAGGCGATCTTACCGTCCTTGAACGGTGTCGCGATGGGTGCATAAATTCCGTGCAGCTTAAACATCAAAGAGTCCTCCTTTTCTGAATATCTGAGTAGTGTTGAACATGTCCGGTTTGTGTTTTCTCCGGTTTCCGGGCCGGGAGATGTATCCTCTCCCGGTTTTTAATCCTCTCCATGAAAAGCCGTTATCCGTATCCGAGCACTCCCGTGTTGTCAAGACCTTTTCATAACATTCGTCAGCCACGGCCCAGCAATGTCCTGACGTGGGATTCAACCGCCAATGCCAATCCTTCCGTATTGTATCCGCCCTCCAGAACGGACACGACCCGCGAACAGCAATAGGCAGCGGCAATAGACATCATCAGCTTCGTGAGTTCGGCGAAGCCCGCGTCGGTGATGGCGAAATCACCGAGTGGATCATCTTTTCGGCTGTCGAAACCGGCAGAGATCAACACCAGGTCGGGTCGAAACTTGTCGACTGCCGGAACAAGCTTATCTTTGAACGCATTGAGAATATCCTTATCGTTGGTGCCGCGCGGCATGGGCACATTGATGTTGAAGCCTTTACCCGCGCCTTTACCAGTCCTGTCCGCAAAACCGGTGCCCGGGAAGGCGTACAGGGCGTGTGTCGAGAAAAACAGCACGGTCGGGTCCTCATAGAATGCCCATTCGGTGCCGTCGCCATGGTGGTAGTCCCAATCCACGATCAGGATTTTTGCCAGCTTGTGTTTCCTCTGGGCGTAGCGGGCGGCGATGGCGATGTTGTTATAGAAGCAGAATCCGTACTCGCCCTTGTCCGAGGCATGATGTCCCGGCGGTCGAACGGCGCAGAAGGCATTTGAGACTCTCCCGGTGCAGACCGCGTCCACGGCGGCCAGGCATCCCGATACCGCCAGCCGACATATCGATTCATCCATCGCCTGTTTGTTCACAAGCCTCAGGTGGGACTCCGGGTGGATGGCTCTAATGTGCGTTATGGGGTCGACGGACGGTGCAATGTTCATAACGGTTTTGATAAGGCCCGTGGCCTCAAGTTTCCTCTGAATGGCTCTCAACCGCTCCGGTGACTCCGGATGGTTTCTTCCAAGGAGATGGCGGATATACCGTTCATCCAGGATCAACCCCGTGCCGGCTGATCGGTTGCCTGTGCCGCCGGGTTGACCGTTCCTCCCGTTGAACGGCTGACCGGAAAGACCGGTCGGCAGGGACCAGGCGCAGACGCCTAATGCCAGCGAAGAGGTGGCCATCAAAAAATCCCGCCGTGAGCAACGTTCAAGCTGTTGGTGATCTCCCGAGAGGGTATGCATGTTGCCGTTCCTGTCCCGTCGATTTTTATTGCCGTTTGTAACTACTCAGGTAGCCCCACCATGGAGCCACAATTGACTGGCACGTAGTATAT
>CAZINF010000131.1:0-9221 GCA_964540555.1 uncultured Syntrophus sp.
GGAACATGATGAATTGCGGGGGATGGGCACGACTTTATCCGCTTTGGCGCTCACAAATGACGAAGCGCTCATCGCACATGTGGGGGATAGTCGAATCTATCGGTTCAGAAACCATTCATGTGAAAGAATGACCATCGATCATACGGAAAATCAGCTTTTGATCGATGCCGGTAAAATCCGGTCGGGGCAGGAAAGCAATCATTGCTACCGTCATATCATCACTCAAGCCTTAGGTGGCGGCGGTGATTTGGCCTCCGTATTTACCAGGGTGGAGAGCGTCCAGAGAGGCGATGTGTTTCTTTTGTGCACCGACGGCCTCCATGATCTTGTGGCAGATCATGAGATCGAGAAAATACTCGTGGCACATTCCTTACCGCAGGCGGCATCCGACGAGCTGGTGCAAGCAGCGATCAGGCGAGGCGGGCACGACAATGTCACCGTTATAGTCATACAGACGTGAGCATTGACAGGCACATCCATTTAATATACACTTTTCGCACTTAAAAAGGCGTCCTGACAAATATCGTAAAAAAATTTAAAGGAGGTGGCTATGAAGATCCGTTGCTTTTTGACTCTCCTTATCTTTATTGCGGCTTGCCTGCCAGCGGACGGCCCGGTCTGGGCCGGCGATACGAAAAGTGAACGACCGCGAAGCCTTACGGAATTGAGCATTGAACAACTGATGGAAATCGATGTCCCAACCATTTACGGCGCCTGCAAGTTCGAGCAGAAGGTAACCGACGCCCCAGCTTCGGTCAGCGTCATTACCGCGGATGAAATCAAGAAATACGGCCATCGAACCCTTGCCGATGTCCTGCGCAGTGTCCGCGGCTTATACGTCACCTACGATCGCAACTACCATTTTCTGGGTGTAAGAGGATTTAACCGGCCTGGCGACTACAACAGCCGAGTCCTGCTGCTCCTGGACGGTCACCGCCTCAATGACAACCTCTATGAGACGGCTATGAGACGGCCGCCGTTGGGACGGAATTTCCCCTCGATATGGACCTGATTGACCGGATAGAGATCATCCGCGGGCCGAGTTCCTCCCTCTATGGCGCCAGCGCTTTTTTGGGGGTAATCAACGTCATAACGAGGCAAGGGAAGGACATGAAAAGCGCGGAGATTGCCGGATCGGCAGGGAGCCAAGATACCTATAGCGGCCGACTCAGCTATGGCAATAAATACCCGAATGGGTTGGAAATGCTGATTTCCGGTTCCACGTACAACAGCGGAGGGGCGCGGGGGCTCTACTTCAGCGAATTTGACACACCGGCCACCAACAACGGCCTTGCCGATCATGCCGACGACGACAAGTCGCACAGCTTTTTTTCCAAGTTTGCCTTCCGGGACCTGACCCTGACCGGCGCCTACATATCCAGGGAAAAGGGGATACCCACCGGTTCCTTTGGCACCATTTTCAACGACAACCGCAACCGCACTACCGACGCCCATGGTTATTTGGACCTAAAGTATGACCACAAACTTGAAAATCAGGCAGAGCTGACGGCCAGGGTCTACTATGACAACTACTCTTATCGCGGCGATTACATGTACTACGGCGCCAATCCGGGCGATCCGCTGGTGCGCAACAAGGACTTCTCCAACGGGGAATGGGCCGGAGGGGAGTTGATGTATACAGGAAGATTTCTCGAAAGGCACCTGTTTACGGCGGGCATAGAAGTGCGCCACAATTTCCGGCAGGAACAACGCACTTATGATGAATCCCCCTTCCTGAGCAAGCTGGATGACCGGAGGAGTTCACACATATACGCCTTCTACCTCCAGGATGAATACCACCTATTGTCCAACCTGATTTTCAATATCGGCGTGCGCTACGATAATTACAGCTCCTTTGGCGGAACCACCAACCCCAGGCTGGCGCTGATCTACAAGCCCTGGGAGAAAACCATCCTCAAGCTGCTCTATGGGGATGCCTTTCGCGCCCCCAATGTGTATGAACAGTACTATGCGGACAACGGCGTCACGGCGAAGCCCAACCCGGACCTCCAACCAGAAAAAATCAGGACCTATGAACTGGTGTACGAACAGTACCTGGGGGAACACTTAAGAACTTCACTCTCCGGTTTTTATTACCAGATAGACGGTCTTATCACTCAACAGACCGATACCGACGGTCTCCTGATCTACAGGAACGCCGGCAAGATAGAGGCTAAGGGAATAGAGGCGGAAATAGAAGGGAAGTGGACCGACGGCCTGCAAGGACGCGTGAGCTATATCCTGCAGGAGGCAAAGGATCAAAAGACCGTGGACGAACCGACCAATTCCCCGCGCCACCTGGCCAAGCTGAACCTAAGCGCCCCGTTGATCAGGAAGAAAGTTTTCGCCGGCGCTGAAATACAGTACACCGGCAGCCGGAAGACCCTGGCCGGGGGGAGCGAAGGAGACTTTGTTACCGCCAACCTGACGCTCTTCAGCCAGAACCTGATGAAAGGTCTGGAGTTCTCCGCCAGCGTTTACAACCTTCTGGACAGGAAATACGGCGACCCGGGCTCAGGAGAGCACCTGCAGGATATCATTGGCCAGGACGGCCGCGCCTTCCGGGTAAAATTTGTGTACCGGTTCTAACTTTCCGCCGACACTACCTCGAGCGGCGGACCTTTCGCCTGTGCCGGGAGCGAGACTTTTTCAATGGATTTTCAGACTGCCCGCATAATTTACAACCACTGCAAAATAGTTTTTTTGATTCTTGTCGCCCTGCTGTCGGTGGTTCCGTGGAACCTCTTTGCCGAAGACAGAGCCTCGCAGGAATACAAAGTAAAGGCGGCCTTCCTTTACAACATTACCCTATTTGTCGAATGGCCAACAGAGGCCTTTACAGGGAACGACTCACCCCTGACCGTATGCATCCTTGGTAAATCCCCCTTTGGGGACGCCCTCGGCAGCCTCAAGGGTAAGACGGTGAAAACAAGGAAACTGGTGGTGCGGCAAATCAACAGTATCCAGGAGATACGGGGTTGCCAAGTCTTGTTTGTCAGCGCCTCGGAAAAGATGCAACTGTCAAATATCCTGGCCGCGGTAAAGAACCAGAATGTCTTGACTGTCAGCGACTTGGATAGATTTGCCGAGGCCGGGGGAATCATCAATCTTATTACCATGGAAGACAAGGTGCGCTTTGAGGTCAACCTGAAAGCGGCGCAGCAGGCTCGATTAAAGATCAGTTCGCAGCTCTTGAAGTTGGCGCGCGATGTCATCGAATAGGGAGATAATGCGTGATCACTGCATTTTATAACACTTCTCTCAAGAAAAAACTGATGACGATCATCCTGCTTACGAGTGGCGTGGTCCTTTGCCTCACGTCCGCCGCCTTTATAATTAATGAAATGGCAACCTTCCGCAGAACAATCTCGGAGGAGCTTCTGTCCCTCGCCGACATTATCGGCATCAACTCGTCTGCGGCCATCATGTTCAATGACAAGAAAGCTGCACAGGAAACCCTGAATAGCATCAGCGCCAATCCGCGCGTCCTCGCGGCCCAGATCGTCACCAAGGAGGGCGACTTGTTTGTGGAATACCTTGCCCCCGGCGCGGACCGCTCACGGCTGAAAATCGACGCGGGGGGAGCGCCTGCCGATGGTTTGCCTGCGGAGGCGGCCGGGGATACGGGCGCGCTATGGGGCTCAAGCAAGGAGATCCGCATATGGAAGCGGATTGTCGTGGACGGGATGCATATCGGTATGGTTGTCATTCAGCCTAACATGCAGGGGCTTGGTAAGAAACTCAACCTGTTTTTTCCCATCGCCGCCATGGTGTTGCTGGCAGCCCTCCTGATTGCCTACTTCATGTCGATGAAACTTCAAAAACTGATCTCGGTGCCGATCATGCGTCTGGCTGAGACCATGAAAAAAGTATCCCAGGAGAAAGATTATTCCCTCCGGACGGAAAAGACCAGCAAGGATGAAATCGGCTCGCTCATTGACGGTTTCAATGAAATGCTCACGGAGATTGAAGAACGCGACGAGGCTCTCAGGCAACATCAGGACCATCTCCAGAGGCTTGCCAATTTCGACGACCTTACGGGTCTTCCCAACCGCGCCCTCTACTGCGACCGGCTGAGTCAGGCTCTGTTCCAAGCGAATAGGGCGGCGCGGAAGGTGGCAGTAATGTTTGTCGACCTCGACCGTTTCAAGGACATTAATGACACCTCCGGCCACCGCGTGGGCGACCTTCTGCTTAAGGATGTGGCCGCGAGGCTGCAGGCGATCGTCCGCGTAAGCGATACGGTGGCTCGCATGGGGGGCGACGAGTTTACCATCTTACTGCCGAACCTGGAGGACCCGGGAAAAGCGTCCCTGGTAGCCCAAAAAATCTTGCAAAATATCTCTGAAGTGTACCAGGTGGAAGGCAACGATATCTATATAACCGCCAGCGCGGGGATAACCATTTTCCCCGATGATGCGCAGACGGTTGACGACCTGATGAAAAATGCAGATACCGCCATGTACCATGCCAAGAACAACGGCAGAAACGTCTTCCAGTTTTTCTCCCGGGAAATGAACGTCAGGATGATGAACCGGCTTGACTTGCAGAACAACCTGCGCCACGCCCTTGAACGGAGTGAGTTCATCCTTTACTATCAGCCAAGGGTAAATATAGCTGACCGCTGCATTACCAGTATGGAAGCGCTAATACGCTGGCCCCACCCGGAAAAGGGGATGATCATGCCGGACAGATTTATCCCCTTGGCGGAAGAAACCGGCCTGATCGTCCCGATCGGAGAGTGGGTAATCCGCGCCGCCTGCCTGCAGATCAGAAAGTGGCAGACAGAGGGAGATCACCCGTTCCCCGTGGCGGTGAACGTCTCTGCCCACCAGTTCCGGAGGCCGAAATTTGCCGAGACCGTTACCGAGATACTTGAGGAAACCGGCGTCAGCCCTGCCTTCCTGGAAATAGAACTCACCGAAAGCGCGATCATGAAGGATGTGGATTCCACTATAAAGATCCTGAGAGATTTCAAGTCATTAGGAATCAAGATCGCTATCGATGATTTCGGCACCGGTTATTCATCATTGAGTCAGTTGAAGCGGTTTCCCATTGATTCCCTGAAGATTGACCGGTCCTTTATCGCCAATGCCACCACCAACGCGGATGACAGGGCAATAGTTATAGCCATCATTTCCATGGCCCATAGTCTGGGACTCAATATCATCGCCGAGGGGGTCGAAACAGAAGCGCAGTTGGCCCTTCTGTCTGAGCAGGGATGTCAGGAAATGCAAGGATACCTCTTTAGCAAACCTCTACCGCCCGACCTCCTTACTAAGTTGCTTCATGAAGATAAGGAAAGGAAAATACAAAAAAACAACTGAGAGATACGGTCAAATCCGTGCCAGACCCAGAAAAACGGAGTGCAGGGCCGATACGAGAACGATGAAGAGCGCCCTGGCATGGTTCCCTGAAAGGGCGACGAAACGGTAGCGGATCGATACCTGGCGACAGCTTGCTATGCAGTCACCGCACAGGGTGCAGGAGATGGCCGGGCGGCCTCGTTCCAGGTCCTCGTCGCTCAGCGCATCATACCGGCAGGCGCGGAAGCATGCCTTGCACCGGGTGCAGGAGGGGTCGATGACCAGGCGGAAGGGGGAGATACGGCCGAGCCTCGTAGCGAGCACCCCGATGGGGCACCAGAAGAGGCAGTGGGCCATGGCGCCCGACCGCGTGGAGAACCAGGCCATGACGGCGACGCCCAGGATGCCGAACACCCCGCCGGTCAGGGCGGCCGCATGGCCGGGAACACCGGCAACCCCCATGAGAAAAGCAGCCGATATAACGGCCGAAGCGAAGACCGTCTTGCCCACTCGCGTCCAGCGGGGAAGAGATCTGGCACCGCGGCGTCGGGTTGCCGCGAGGTCATCCCACGCCCCCAGGTAGCACAGGTGGCTGCACCACGCAGGGCCCACCAGCAGCACGGTGAACAGGAACAGGCCGAGCATGAAGAACCCGTCCCCCCGCCAGGCCGGCCCCGCCGCAATGACCGCGGGCACCGGCAGGTGGAGCTTACCCGTCATGAGGCACTTCTCGATGCCGGCGAGGCCGAGCAGGAGCTGGCTGTAGAACACCACGAAGAACAGGCGCCAGGTGAATCGCCTCCACCGGGGCTGGTGGGCGGGGTCGAGCATGGCCCGGCAGACCATGGCGGCGTAGACTGCAAGGAGAATCGTCTCGATCCAGCCCGCACCAGGCACGAACCTTTCGGCCAGCAGCATGGGGGGGCGAACAAGCCCCTGCACGAGGCAGAGCAGCCCCAAGGCCAGAAGGCCCGCCGCTGCCGCAGTCTTCATCCGCGTGGCTGCGTTGATATTCCCGGTCCCCTCGGCCTGAGCCACGGCTCACCTCCCAGCGCAAGACGATATGCGTTCTGTTCTCCGACGGCGCGGGGGACCGGGGGACGCGCTCCGGCTCGTTATTACGGCCGCTATAGCAGCCCGGCATCCTCGGCGGGTTTCCCGTACTGCCAGGAGTCCTCGGGCCGGTAGCATTCCCGGTAGTCGGGATAGCTGTACCGGCCGATGTCCCGGTCGTTCGGATAGACGAACTTGCCGCCGGCCTGCATGATCACCGTCTTCATGCCCGGCGCATTCTCGCGGACGATGCGCTCGAGCTGGGCCGGGTCGAGCTGCGTGTTGGCCCAGTTGTCGTAGTGGTCCGGGATCAACACCTTGGTCTTGAGGGCCTGGCCGACCCGGAAGAGGTCCCAGGGGGTCATCTTGTCGGTCGCGCCAGGCGCGTTGTGGCCCATGTCGGCGATCGTGACGTCGATCCTGTGCCGGTCGCCGATTGCCTTGTAGCCATTGTGGTAGAGAGAGTCGCCCAGAAAAAGGATATTCCCGGCATCGGTTTCGAACAGGTAGCTCACCGCCGCCTCGCCGTAAGTGCGGGGCTGGTCAACGGGCACGCCGGTGCGGCGGGCGATGTCATCGTAGTTGACCAGCACCTTCACCGTGGCCCCTCGGACCGGCACCTCGTCCCCGGGTTTGACCTGAATGATCCGCTCCTCCGGGACCTGGAGCTTCCGTGTCTTCAAGATGGTGGACATCGGCCCCACATACTTGCAGCGGGTGGTCGCCAGTGTGGCTTTGATCGTATAGATGTCGCAGTGGTCCTGGTGCAGGTGGGTCATAAAGGAGGCATCCAGGGTCTTGAACTTCCAAGGGTCGTGTACCATGGGGGAGAGGCGGATCCAGTTGATCGTCTGCGCGCCGCCGATACGGCAGACCCCGCAGTAGTCATAGCTGGTGTACATCGACGGGCCGGAATAGCAGTCGATCAGGAACACGCCGCCGGCCGAGGTCTTGAGGCACCATGACGGCCCGCTGAGCCACCAGAGCGCCACCGTGCCCGGCTCCACGAAGTCGTTTTCGATCTGCCGGTTCAGGAGGGTGCCCCACTCGGGAAACACCTCTTCCAGCCAGTCCTGCCGCGTCAACGTTCGGTCTTCGTTCAGGTAGTCTCCCCGGAGAATCCCGCGGCCATCCCCCCTGCCCTTATCGTTGTCTGTCATGATCTCCTCTCCTCACTCGTGATAAATAGGTATCTGTCCCTATTTATCATGGCTCCACGACCACCTTGATCGCGCCATCCTTCCGATGGACAAAGGTCTCGACCGCTTCCTCATATTTCTCCAGTGGAAACCGGTGTGTCACCACGCGATCCCCTTTCAGAATTCCCTTCCGAAAGAGACGGATGACGGCCTCCGACACATTCGGGTTGGCTCTCGACCCCTTGATCAGGATCTCGTCGAGGACCAGTTTCGTCCACGACGAAAAAGAAACCTCATGGTCCTCATAGAACCCGGTCAGCACGATCTTTCCGCCCTTCTTGACGCTGTGCACGCACTGCTGGAGGGTCACCGCGGCGCCGGAGCAAACAACCACTTCATCCGCCCCCCGGCCGGTGGTGATCTCCATGATCCCGGCGGGCGGATCCTCGTTCTCGAAATCGATCAGCGCGTCGGCCCCGATCTTTCCGGCGACTCCCAGCCGGTGGCCGCGACCCACCATGATCACCGTCCCGGCCCCCAGCCCTTTGACGATCTGCATGGCACACAGACCTACGGGTCCGGGGCCGTAAATGGCTACCGTGCCGCCCGGGGTGATGCCGATCAGCTTGATCGCATGGAGAGCCACGCCCGCGGTATCCACGAGGCTTGCGTGGACAAAACTCAAGGTGTCGGGAATCTTGTTGATCGCCTTCACCGAGTAGGCGTTGTATTGACAATTTGCTCCCGGGGAGACGAACCCGTAGTGACGATGCCCTGTCTCCGGTTTTCCGTAGTTAAGACAGATGGTATAGTTCCCTTCCATGCAGTTACGGCAGGAACCGCACCCTCGATGGGCATCTCCGGCAACCCTGTCTCCCTCCTTAAACTCGGTGACTCCCTCTCCGAGACGAACCACCTCGCCCGACCACTCGTGTCCCATGACAAAGGGGTATCGCGGGGGCCACCCCTTCGACAGATGATTACCCGTAATGATCTCGGGATCGGTTCCGCATATGGCGACGGCTCTTATTCTGCAAAGGACTTCTCCCGCCGCAGGCATGGGAACCGGCAATTCACGCATTTCAAACGTGTTGACCGCCGTGAGCATGCACGCGTTCATGGTCTTGGGAATCACACCGCTCTCGTCGCTCATCTCATCTCCTTCGAGGGTTATGCGTACTTCTCTTCGCGATAGTGGGCCATCCGGACCTGGGGGTCCAGATCGCGCTTCCTGAGGCGGATGCTCTCAGGGGTCACTTCGACCAGCTCGTCCTCGGCGATGAACTCGATGCACTGGTCCAGCGACATCGGGCGCGCAGGCCGGAGGATCACCGTCTGGTCGGAGGTGGAACTCCGCATGTTCGTGAGCTTCTTCTCCTTGACGATGTTCACGTTCATGTCGATCGTGCGGTTCCGCTCCCCTACGACCATCCCGCCGTATACCTCCGTCCCCGGAGAAATCAGGAGCTCGCCGCGGTCCGCCATCGCGTGGCAGGCGTAGGCGGTTGTCCGCCCCGACCGATCGGCCACGAGCGCCCCCGTCATCCGCTGCGGGATCGCGCCCGCCCAGGGCTCGTACCCCTCGAACAGCGTATTCATCACACCGGACCCCTTCGTGTCCGTCAGAAAGTGGGTCCTGAAGCCGATCAGGCCGCGCGCCGGAATGATGAACTCCAGGTTCACCCGGCCGCTCCCCTTGTTCACCAGGTTGACCAGCCGCCCC
>CAZINF010000132.1:0-9122 GCA_964540555.1 uncultured Syntrophus sp.
AGACTCTGATGCAAAGAGAAGAGGAGCTCTCCATCAAATCCCGGAATCTTGAGGAGGTTAACACGGCGTTAAAAGTGCTCCTTAAACAAAGGGAGGATGACCGAAAAAAGATGGAAGAAGATGTGCTCGCCAATGTAAAAATTTCCATCCTTCCTCATATTGAAAAACTCAAAAAAGGTCCGCTCACCGAGTATCAGAGGGCTTGTCTGGGGATTCTCGAAGAACAAACGAAAAAGATCATCTCACCCTTCCTCAACAGGATATCCCAGACCTGTTTCGATCTCACACCGCAGGAGATCCGGGTGGCGGATTTCGTGAAAAACGGGAACACGACCAAAGAAATCGCTGATATTCTCGGGATCTCCATCAAAACCGTCGATTACCATAGAGACAATATCCGCAGAAAACTGGGTATCAAGAACCATCATACCAATCTCAGATCCTTTCTGTTGAAACTTTCATAATCCCTGTTTTTACCCCATATTTCCCCAGGCATCGTCCCGTATTGCGTGGCGGGGAATTCTGCCTTATTGTTTAATCAAAAAAATCACTCCGAAAAAGGCAAAGGAGGTTAAGAGATGAAAATACAGGAGATCAGAGAGATTGCCAGACTGTGGGGTGTGAATGCAAGGATCGGCCGCTCCAAGCAGGACATCATTCGGGATATCCAGATCCGGGAAGGCTATTCTCCCTGTTTTCGCACAAAAGAGGAATGTGAAAGCGATTGCCGCTGGAAAAGCGATTGCCTGACAAACGGGAAATGAAGAACGAGGATCGCAAGATAAAGGTGGTGACTCGACATGGCGCCGGAAAGTGCGAATGGCCGTGGAAAGACGGCCGTACTTCTCATCGCCCCGGAGACGGGGAGGCTGCCGGAAGACATGTGCACCCTGGCCGGTTACATCTCAGGGAAGAGCGGGGGGCTGGGGGATGTTGTTTCCGCACTTTGCGTCGGGCTCACGGAACGGGGCATCGAATGCCACCTCGCAACGATCAACCTCAAAAAACGTTTTCAAAAGGAGAACCGGATGGATGAAGCGGAATGGAGAGCGCTTCGCCACTCGATGGATCCGGAGAAAATCCATCTCGTCAGTTCATCACTATTTAATGATCTTTCGAGCGCCTATGCGGGAAATCCCTTGTGCAATGCAGCGGAGTTCCAAAAAGTAATGGTCAATCATCTGATCAAAGAAATCCGGTCAAAAAACAGGGGAAGGCTGATCCTTCACAGTCACGACTGGATGGCCGGAGGCGTAATCACCGCCTACGCAAGATCAAGAGGCTGCCCGGTTCTTCACACGGTTCACAATGTCCATACGGGCTATATACCCCAAGAGATGTTCTACGGGGTTGATCTCGATGACCTCGCCAATTACCTCTATTTTGCCGAGGATCGGGGGGAATATTTTGCCGAGGATCGAAGGGGAAAGTGTATCGACAGTCATGCGACAGCCATCAAAAACGCCAACCTGATCAATTTCGTCGGCGAACGGTTCCTTCATGAGGTCGTCGAAGATCATTTCGTCGATAGACCGATTATTCCCCCTGCCGTGAGAAAAGAAGTCAAAGAGAAATATAATCATGGCGCCGCTTTGACTATCATCAATGCACCCTCCTCCGTATTGTATCCTGAGTTCTGCAACTATCTCGCAGAAAAATATGGTCCTGAAGAAGAAATACTTGCTGCAAAACGGGTCAATCTTGTTGCCTTCCAAAAAAGGACCGGTCTTATCGAGGACCCCAACGCCATTCTACTTTACTGGCCGTCAAGGTTGGACCCTATGCAGAAGGGAGTCGAACTCCTTGAGGAGATTGCGCAGAGGTTCGTAATCGAGCATGGGGATGTACAGATAGCCATCGTCGGAAACGGCGTCGGAGGCGACAGGACCCATGAAGAAATTCTTGGGCGGATTGCCTGGGCTTCCGGAGGAAAGATCGCCTATCAACATTTTGAGGAAGGGCTTTCCATGCTGGGTTATGCAGCCGCGAATGATGTCTTCGGCACCTCCCTCTATGAGCCGTGCGGGCAGATCGATCAGGTTGGGAACCTTTTTGGGGCGACGGCAACCAATAGGGACACAGGCGGGTACCATGACAAGATCAAAGAACTGAGACTGCGAACGGACGGTGCGGAGCACGACGAGGGAAACGGGTTTCTCTTCCGGGATTATGACAGCGGTGGATTATGGTATGGCCTGGAAAAGAGCGTTCATTGCCACAGGAGGGCGCCGGAAGTCAGGGAAGAGCAAGCAAAAAGGATCATGAGGGAGGTGCGGGAGAAACACAGCCTGAAAAGGATGATTGATGAATATATCGGGGTCTATGAGAAATTGAACAGGGGGAGCCTGCTGTCGTAAAAACAGTATCAAGCCTTCGCACAAAACTTTCTTTCATGATGGGAAAAATTGAAAATCAAAAGGAGGTCTTAATGTTTCAACCCAGGAAAATACTTGTACCGACAGATTTCTCGGAAGACTCGGATCTGGCTTTTCGAATGGCTTTGAGTATTGCCGTCAATTACCAGGCAAGAATCTTTCTCCTTCATGTCATCAGCGAACAGAGTTTGGCTGATTACTGCCTCGACCAGAACATTGTGGATCGTGTTTTGAACGAGAGCATCGTTTTTTCCAATGAAAAGCTTCATGAAGTAATCGACAAAAATCAACAAAGCGGGGATGTCAAGGTTATTCCCGATGTCCGCAGGGGGCAGCCGTATGAAGAGATTCTGAATGAGGCGTCCGAACGAAAGATCGATCTTATCGTGATCGCCTCGCACGGGAAAACGGGTTTGCAAAAATACTTTATCGGAAGCGTCACGGAAAAGGTGATGAAAGAGGCGAAATGCCCGGTGCTTCTCATCCCAAGCCAGGAGAAATGAGTGGGGAGTAAACGCCGGTCATTTCGCAAAAAAAAGTGAAGGAGGCGCCTGCCATGTATCAAAAAATTTTGGTTCCACTTGACGGTTCAAAGTTAGCAGAGTGTGCGTTGTCTCATGTTAAAAACTTTGTAAAAGAGGGGGCCGTGGGAGAAGTAACCCTTCTCAACGTGGTCCATGTTTATATCCAAGGGCACGGTGAGTATCCTGGCCTTGTCGATATCAATACGATCAGGGAAAACCTCTTCATGGAATCCAGAAAGTATCTTGCGGATGTGGAATCCCGACTTGCTTCCGAGGGCATTAAGGTAAAAACGGTGTCACTGGAGGGCAACCGGCCTGCCGATGCCATCTCTGATTATGCTCAAAAAAACGGGATAGAGTTGATCGTCATCGCCACCCACGGTTATAGCGGAGTTAAAAAGCTGATGTTCGGCAGTGTGGCGCTCAGGGTGCTCCATAATTCCCTTGCACCGGTGCTCCTGATCAGGCCGGAGTCCTGCCCGGAATAAAAAAAGGACGGGGGCGAAATTTTCGCCTGGCTCTATAATTTGATTCTTGCTCGCTTTTGGAAGGGGAGCGCACCCTCGCAATGATTTTCTGTTGCAATCTCCCGGCGGATGGCTTATGAAAAATCATGTGCTTCTCATATGAAGCACATCCCTGTTCATGTCAATTAAGCACGGGAGGCAATATGGTCAAGAATATCCTTATCCCCATCGATGGATCCAATTATGGAAAGACGGCCGTCGCCTACGGCATCACTATCGCAAGAAAACTGGATGCTCAGTTGACGGGATTGCACGTCGTGGACATCCGCCTCATGCAGGGACCCGTCTTCACCGACATCTCGGGATCGATCGGCCTCCCCCCTTACCAGGAGTTTCTCCCCGCTATCGAAAGCAGCCTCGATGCCAAGGCCGAATCGATCCTCAAGGAGTTCCGTGAGCAGTGCGAAGCGGCTGGAATCCATCCCGAAACGAAGAAAATCTCGGGGGTGATCGACGAGACGATCATCGAGGAGGGCCGGAAGTGCTGCGACTGGATACTCTTGGCCCAGCGGGGCGAGCATTTTCACATCGGCAGCGGGGCGATCCTCGGTTCCACGGCCCAATCCGTCGTCCGGCGCTCCGGTAAACCGGTCCTGGTCACACCCGAGCGCTTCCGGGAGATCAACCGTATGGCCCTCGCCTACGACGGGAGCGCCCCGGCCCAGAACGCCCTGAATCTGGCCGCCGAACTTTCAGCGCAGGCCGTCTGGCCGCTATCGGTCGTCATCATCACGGACGATAAGGCCCTCGGCGCGGAACTCACCGAGAAGGCGGAGGCATTTCTCAAAACCCGCGCGGTCGACGGCGCCATCCTCATACTGAAGGGCAAGGAAGACAAAGAGCTTCTCAAATTCATCCGGGAGGGGACAGTCGATCTCCTCGTCATGGGGGCATACGGCCACAACCGCCTCCGGGAACTGATCCTCGGAAGCACGACCTCCGCGATGATCCGAAAGAGCCCGATCCCGGTTCTTCTTACCCGTTGATCCCTGGGACACACAAACAGGAGAAATGCATGGAACATACGGATAATAAATCTGTTCGGTTGCCCCTGACCGGAATTCGGGTGCTGGAGTTGTCGCTGGCGGTGATGGGACCGACAGCGGGCATGGTCCTCGCCGACATGGGAGCGGAGGTCATCAAGATCGAACCCACTCCGAGGGGAGACGACACCCGGCGAATCAAAGGCTTCGGAACCGGCTTTTTCCCGGCCTTCAACAGAAACAAGAAAAGCCTTGTCCTGGACCTGAAGAGGACCGAGGGAAAAGCCATTATGGATCGCCTCATTGAAACCGCGGACGTTCTCGTCGAGAATTTCGCGCCGGGCACAATCGATCGATTGGGCTTTGATTACGACCACGTCAGCGGGATCAATCCCCGTCTGATCTTCTGCTCATTAAAAGGTTTCATGCCGGGCCCTTATGAGAAAAGGCCCGCGCTCGACGAGGTGTGCCAGATGATGGGCGGGCTGGCCTACATGACCGGTCCTGCGGGCAGACCGCTGCGGGCCGGAGCCTCGGTCCTGGACATCATGGGGGGGAGCTATGGCGTGATCGGTATCGTGACGGCGCTCTATGAGCGGGAACGAACCGGCCGGGGTCAGCATGTGCTGGCCACCCTGTTCGAATCGGTCGTCATGCTGATGGCCCAGAACATGGCCGTCGCCGCCATCACAGGGAAGCCGTCGCCCCCCATGCCGGAACGTGGCCGATCCTGGTCGGTTTATGATCTTTTTGAAACGTCCGATGCGGATCAGGTGTTCGTGGGCATCACCAGCGATGCGCATTGGCAGAGGTTCTGCAAGAGTTTCGGTTACGACGATCTCCGAGCCGACAGCCGGCTTGCCACCAACAACGGCCGGGTGGACGAGCGCGACTGGTTACTGCCGGAGCTCCATCGCCGGCTCGCAAAACTGACCCGCTCCGAGATCATGAAAAAGGCGGAAGAGGCTTGCATTCCCTTCGCCCCGATCGCCCGTCCTGAAGATCTCTTCGATGACCCCCATCTCAACCAGTCGGGGGGATTGCTGGAAACAACCCTTCCGGATGGAAGAAAAACGAAGCTTCCGAGAATTCCCCTGCGGATGAACGGCTACGACTTCGGTCTTCGCAACGATCCGCCCGCCCTTGGGGAGGGCAGCGAGGAGCTGCTTCTCTCGCTGGGATTAGAGCGGAACCGGATCGAAGCACTGAAAAAAGAAGGGATTATCGGTCCTCAATAGCGAAAGGAATATCCCAATGAAGCTTCCTGATAAAGTCACGGTGGTCGAAGTGGGACCGCGGGACGGTTTCCAGAATGAAAAGCAGTTCATCCCGACCGGGAAGAAGGTTGAAATCATCAACGCCCTGGCGAGGTCCGGTTTAAAGCATATTCAGGTATCCTCCGTCGTCCACCCCAAGGCGGTTCCGCAATTGGCCGACGCCGATGAAGTGATGGCGCAGATCGAGAGGCTCCCGGGTGTTTCCTATCGACTTTTGGCGCCGAACCTCAGAGGGGTCCAGCGGGCGCTCCCCCTCAAACCCGGCAAGATCAACCTGATGATGTCGGTCAGCGAATCCCATAACCGCTCCAACGCCAACCGCTCCGTTGAGGAGTCGCTAAAGGAGTTTGAAACCCTGGTCCCGATGATCCTGGAACGCGGGATAGACGTGAGCGGCGGCATGGCGTGCACATTCGGCTGCCCGTTCGAAGGAAAGGTCCCTCTCCGGCAGATCGAGCGGGTTGCCGATCGGTACGTTTCCATGGGCATCAAGAGCATCGGGATTGCGGACACGGTCGGCTTTGCCAATCCAAAACAGGTGTACGACACCGTCGCGCGTCTGCTGGACAAGTATCCGGATGTGCATTGGCTTGCCCATTTTCACAACCACCGGGATCTGGCGCTGGCCAATATCCTTGCCGCCATGCAGGCGGGACTTGCCGAGTTCGACTCGGCCATCGGAGGTCTGGGGGGATGCCCTTACGCCCCCAACGCGGCCGGAAACATCGCTACCGAAGACCTGGTCAACATGCTCACGGAGCTGGAGATCGAAACCGGAGTAAACCTCGATGCGCTTCTCACAGTGGCCGAACTGGTCCGTCAAACGATCCCGCATCCGCTCAACAGCGCCCTCTTGAAGTCGGGCAGGCCCTGGGTGCTGGCAAAAGCCCCGGAATCCCAGGTCAAACTCGGGTAGCCATTTTCAGATGGATCACGTCAAAAAACAGTCGATTTATCTCAAGACGCTGTTCTTTCTTTTTTTTATCGCTTTGGGAATCGGCTCGCCGTATTTTGGGATTTTCTATAAACATGTGATCGTCAATGCCGATGGAACCCCCGCCATCGGACTGATCGGCTTGATCTTTTTTGTCATGCCGCTGGTGAGCCTGGTCGCCAACATCCCCGCGGGAATTTTTGCGGACACGTTTCGCTCCGGGAAACACCTGATCACTTACTTCTGTTTCGGTGTTGCCTTCTTTGCTTTTTTGATTGGCTTGACCGGAGGTGATTTCGCCCGCGACTGGGAATTGAGCGGCAAATTCATCTTCATTTTCATCATGCTCTTCTTTATGAACTGCTGCCTCATGCCGCTCTCCCCCATGATCGATGCGGAAGCGCTTCTTTTTCTCAATCGATACTCCCGCCGGGAATGGTACGGCACCTACCGGTTATGGGGTACATACGGATGGAGCATAGCCACGGTCCTGATGGGGGTGCTGCTCTTCCATTTCCGCGACGATTCCCTGATCTTTTACGGCACAGCGATAGCGTTTGTCCTTCTGGGCCTGGTTTCCTGGTCCGGGATCGAGGCGAGACCATTGGCGGCGCGCATCCAAATCCCCTGGGGCCACCTGAAAAAAGACACCCTATTCCAAGGGTTTTTGATCTTTATTTTTCTCAACGGGGTGGTTTCCAATGCCGCCGCAAATTATACCGGCTACTTTTTCGATGACGTCATGAAGACACCGCTGGAGATCGGATTGATCTTCGGCACCTGGACCCTTTTCGAAATACCGGTCATGAAGTTTTCCCGAACATTGATGGACACCTTCGGAAACGCACGGCTGATCATGCTGGGCCTGTTATTTAATGGACTCCGGCTGATTCTTTTTTCTTTTTTTACCCTGGAGACGCCGTATCTCTGGAAATTGACCGCGTCGTTCCTGCAGGGACCGGGCTTTGGTCTCACGCACATCGGGATCATCGACTTCGTCGATAGGCAAGCCCATCCGGACATGCGCGCAACCTACATGAGCATCATGAATGTCGCGCGGATGTCCCTGGCGGCCGCCCTGGGAGGCATCATGGGAAGCTGGATGATCGCGCAGTGGGGCAGCGCATTTTTAATGCAGTTCTGCGGCATCGGCTTGATTGCCCTGATCTTCTTCTTCGCATTCCTGGTCAGAAGGCAGCACCGTCGGGGGGAAACAGGTTTGAATGAATGACGAGGGGCGGAGACCACCCCGTTCCGCCTCCGACATACATGCCTTTTCCGCGGACGGGGTTTTTTGTCTATTACGCAGGCTTTCCGGATAGACACCTATAAGGCGCGGTTGGGGTCGCTGGGATTAACGGGGTCCACTTCCCTCGCCCGATTCACATAACCCTGGGCATCATCCCCCTTCCAGAGCCCCTTTCCCGTGCCGTAAAGATCGTTCCAATTCAAGGCTATCCCCGATTTTGTCTGAACGGAGCGGACCCGTCTGGCAATGCGCTCAATCAAATGAATCTGCTCGGATACGGGCAAACTCATGATTTGATTTTCTATCTTCTCTAAATTATCCGCTGACCTCATAAAGCCCTCCTTTTTAATCCTGGCAAAATCGTATTTCCGTTCTACTAATATGGGGTTCAGGAAGCCATAAAGTCAAGCAACTTCGTTTAATGCCAGCCTCCCGGACCAAGAAAAGCGGCGATGTTTCGGGGATGGGTGTTCGTTATAGGGTCGCCTCCAGATGGGGGCGCATAACCTTTTCCACGCGGCATATCCGGGCAAAATGCACAAGCGTGTCCGCCTTGAACCGTTTGCGCTGCCTTATCGCATGCTGGCATCACTTCAAATACAACGATGAGGTTTGACTTTACTGGCCTGTTTATCGATAATCGGTCGAAAGGTAGCATTTTCAGGGGATGATCGGGTCTAAGCCTATCTTCCTGTAAGTCGCAGATTAAATATTTGCACGGAAAGAGTAGATTACAAATGAAAATCGTGATATAAAAACCCATATATGAATGCTGTGAAATATGTTCCATCCCGTATAATCATGCGAGAGGGCAATATGGATTGGCTTACAAATACCCCGTTTCTTAAAAAAGAGAGGGGGTTTTTTATTGCCGATTAGGAGGTCGCAGAGGATTTTATGCCGATCCGCATAAAACGCCATGACAAGAATAAGGATCATCCAACATGTATAAGATACAATGATGTTTATTACCCCAATATTATTATTTCGATTCTACGTAGCTAATATCGAGGAGCAGTCACTTTTTGTTGAGTAGCTGACGAAGATAAATGCTGTTTCGTTCGAGTTGTTCAAATGGTAAAGGAGCTTCTTTTGAAAGAACTTGACCTCTTAAAGAAAACACTTCTCGAACGGGACGTAAGAGCAGAAGAGGAAATAAAAAATGATCGAAAAAGAGCCGAGGAAAGTAAGATCCAGCGTAACTACTCAGGTAGCCCCACCATGGAGCCACAATTGACTGGCACGTAGTATAT
>CAZINF010000133.1:0-9109 GCA_964540555.1 uncultured Syntrophus sp.
AGGAAGTAGCGGCTCTTGGCGCTCGTGAGAACGAGCGGGTACGCCGGGTCCTCCGCCTCGGGCAGTCCTTTGTAAACGGGCAGCGGTGAGAGCTTGAATTTCTCGGCCGTGCTCAACCGCAGCTCCACCTTGGTCGTCGGTGTCGCAAAGCCCTTCTCTTCATATTTCCTGAACCGCTCGGGTCCCTTCAGGTAACCCTTCTCGCAGAACTGCGCGTAGGTGAGGCCCGCGGGCTTCACCACGTCCTCGGCGAATTCATCGAAGTTCTCTTTCCAGAGTTCCTTCGGCGTCATGAGCTTGCCCAGCTCGTTCATGATCTTGATGTCGGGCCAGCACTCGTCGGGCGGCTCCACCACCTTGGGGCGCGCCAGGATGTAGCCGTGGCCGATCCCGATGTGGCCGATATCGTTGAACTCGAACTGGGTTGCGGCGGGAAGCACCACGTCGGCCATGGCCGCCGTGGGCGTCATGAAGATATCCGCAACGGCCAGGAAGTCGAGCTTCATGAAGGCTTCGTAGGTCAGCCGACTGTCGGCGTAGGAGAGCATGGGGTTGCAGCACATCATATACGCGCCGCGGATGGGGTAAGGGACGTCCTCCAGGATCGCCTTGCGGAAGTAAGCAGGCGCGTTCGTCATGAGGCGCGGAATCACGCCGTGGGCATTGGCGACCATTTCCTTGCGCTTGTCGGGAATGAGATCCGCCCGGACCAGGGGCGCCAGGCCCAGCATCTTCGGGTCCCGCGGGTCCACGTTTCCGCCGGGGACGTCGAGGTTTCCGGTGATGGCCATTAGGCAAATCAGGGCCCGCGTCGTTTCGAAGGTCTGCGTGTTGTGCTCGATGGGATTTCCCCATTGGATGGCCGCAGGTTTGGCCGTGGCGTAGGCCCGTGCGGCTTTGCGGATGTGCTCAGCCGGTACCCAGGTAATCTCGGAGACCTGCTCGGGGCTGTAGGCTTTCACGTGTGCGGCAAGCTCATCGAAGCCGTGGGTCCACTTCTCGACGAACTCTTTGTCATACAGGCCTTCCTCGATGATGACGTGGAGGAAACCCAAGGCAAGGGCCGCGTCGGTTCCCGGACGAAGCTGGAGCCAGTGTTTCGCCTTCTTGGCGAGATCGATCCGCCTTGGGTCGATGACGATGATCTCTGTACCGTCCTTGATCTGCTTCATCAGCATGCTGCAGATCTCGCCTTCCTCGTTTGTCGAGGTGATGTTGCTTCCCCAGAGGACGACGAGTTTGCTCGGGCAGTGCAGATCCGCTACCGGGTAGAACCCGCAGGTGTGAACGCCGGTAATCTCGCGCGGGGCATGGCAGACATCCTGCGAGGCGATGATGTTGGGTGATCCGAAGAGATTCGCCAGCCGGATCTGGATGAAGTGGTCGAGCCCTTTGGGCATGCCCACACCGAAGGCAACACCTTTGGCGCCGTATTGTTCCTTCACCTTGAGGAGACCCGCGGCGACGGTCTTCAGGGCCTCATCCCAGGGGATCCGTTCCCATTTGCCTTCGCCGCGGCCGCCCACGCGCTTCAGCGGGTAGCGCAGGCGATCCGGGTGGTTCAGCTTGTCCGCCGAGGCTAGCCCCTTGATGCAGGTGTATCCCTTACTGAGGAATCCTGTCGGGTCGCCCTTGATCTTGACAATCTGATTGTCCATCACACCTACGAGGAGCGTGCAGCCCCCATGGTCCATGCGTGCGCAGTGCGTTTTCATCCACCGGATGTCTTCTGCCATAGAAACTCTCTCCCTTCGATCATGCCCGGATGCGGTGAGCCGCCGGGGTCAGCGAACCATACACCATTTGCTGGCCGGCGGCAAAACCTTATTTGGTGCCGTTCCTGCGGTATTTTTATCTGCCGCGGCCGATGAGCAAGCCTCAACCATGTCCATATTGCGGACCGCGGGGCGTGCCTGTTGGTCGTGAGGCGTACCCCTTCTGGACGTCAGCCGGCCTTGGCTTTCTTCCCTGTCACGTAGCTCCTGAGCGCCCGCTGGAACGCTCGTGCCGCAAACAGTGCACAGTGGTGATCCTTCTCAGGCATCCCGCCCAGTTCCTCGATGATGGCGCCCTGGGTGATTCTCAGGCATTCGCGCACCTGCTTTCCCTTGGCGAGCGCTGTGGCCGCCGCTACGGAGGCGTACGTCGGCAAACAGCCCGACGTCTGGAACGTAGCCTCCTCGACTCTGCCGTCCCGGACACGGAGCCAGACCTCCACGATATCTCCGCAATCATCGGCCGTGAGCCTCCCGTAGCCGTCATGCTTTTCGAGAGGCCTGGCGTTTGCGTGGCTTGTCCCGTAGTCGATCAGCTTTTCCGAATAGCTCTGACCGGTGACCGCAAAAAGCTTCTTCAGGATTTCAAGGGTGATATCCCGGTCCTCTTTCATCTTCCCGCAACCTCTGTGGAGTCGGTTTCACGGCCGGGGTGGGACCGCCCGTTCGACTAATCACAAAACGGCGGCAAATGCAACAGGGCGGGCGAGGCAGGATCTGTGCGGAAGTGCTTACGTCCCCGCCGGTTCTGTGGTAACATTTTACACGAAAACGGAAGGAGGGCGTATCGATGGCGAAGAATCGACTCGTGGTCATCGGCGGCGATGCGGCGGGGATGAGCGCTGCGGCCCAGGCGAAACGGCTCAACAAGGACCTTGAGATCATTGCATTTGAGAAAGGGCCCCATACTTCCTACTCGGCCTGAAGCATCCCCTACTATGTCGGCAAGGTTGTCGACGATGTCAAAACCCTCATCGCCGTGACGCCCGAGGAATTCAGGTCCGATTACGGCATAGATGCCAGGGTGCTCCATGAGGTCGAGGAAATTGATCTGAAAAACCGGCGAGTCCAGGTGAAGTGCCTCATGAGCAAAAAGGGTTGGTGGGAGCCTTTTGATCAGCTCCTGATCGCCACGGGGGCGCTGCCGTTCTGCCCGAAGGTGCCGGGGTACGAGGCCGATGGCATCTACGGCATTCACTCGCTGCAGAGCGGCATTGTCGTACGAAACGTCGTGGATACGACGACACCAAAGAAGGCCGTTGTCATCGGGGGCGGCTATATCGGCCTTGAAATGGCCGAGGCCCTTGTCATGCGGGGGCTGGACGTTTCCCTCGTGGACCAGGGCACCCAGGTCATGAATACACTGGATCCCGACATGGGCTCCCTGGTATCTGACGCCCTCGTTGAAGTGGGGGTCGGCCTTTATCGGGAAGAGACTCTCGAGGCCTTCGAGGTGGCCGACGGCTCCGTCAAGGCCGTCGTGACCGACAAGAGGACGCTTCCTGCTGACATTGTCATCCTTGGTCTCGGCGTGCGCCCGAATACAGAACTGGCGGCTAAGGCAGGGATTTCTCGCGGTGTCCACAATGCCATACGCGTCAACGACCGGATGCAGACGGTGATCGACGGGATCTGGGCGGCGGGCGACTGTGCCGAGTCTTTTCATCTCGTGAGCCGCAAACCCGTCCAAATCGCCCTGGGGACCATCGCAAACAAGCAAGGCCGTGTGGCGGGCATCAACCTAGGGGGAGGCTATGCCACGTTTCCGGGGGTACTTGGAACGGCCGCCAGTAAAATCTGTAAATGGGAAGTGGCCCGGACGGGCCTCAACGAGTCGGAGATCCGTGAATCGGGTCTCGAATTCGTGTCGGCCAGGATCAAGAGTACGACACGCGCCGGCTACTACCCGCATTCGGGTGAGATCACGGTAAAGGCACTGGCCGAGCGTGGATCCGGGCGTCTGCTTGGTGCTCAGATCGTAGGCATCGAGGGGGCGGCCAAGCGGATCGACATCTTCGCCACGGCTCTTCATGCCGGTATGTCCGTTCAGGAGATGATCAACCTGGATCTCAGCTACGCTCCACCCTACTCCAATGCCTGGGACCCCGTTCTCATCGCCGTGCGTCAGGCAGACAAGGCTGTAAAATCGGCCTCCTGAAGAGTGGGGATTCATTTATGACGAAACCCCGGGAGCTTTCGTATTACCCGGGTTTTTGTCGTCCGGACACTTTTCATCAAGCACGAATTTCCTCGGGCGGGGCCAGCCGTTTCCCGACTTGCGGCAGGGGCGCATGATTGAGAACGATAAAGGGTGCGATCGCCTCGACCGGTGGGTCGCCACCAAGGAACCTGCGCAGAATTGCCGGCCAGAGGTCTTCCGGGACTTGGCGCAGCCCGATCTCGGGGCAGAAGCTCGAATCGTAAAGATCGAAGGTCCCGGCTTCCCGAGTCAGGGCCGCAACGATGCGGTGATGGTCGCGGAAAGAGGGGCAGCGTTCATCCCCGTTGAGGAAGGAAAAGGGGTAGAGGCGGCAGACTTCCGGTCTCAGGGGGTGATCATGAATCGCACAGAGGTGCTCCACACCGAGAAAGGGGCAGGGCCCGGGATGGCCGTGCAGCTTTCCATCATAGTCTTCGAGGTAGCGTTCCAGCGTCGCTTTCCTCTGCCAGTGTTCGTCCTCGGCGATCCGGAGGACCTCCCCGGGCAGGAGGTGCGGGATGTAGTGCTCGCAGCACCACCCGCAACGCTCGCAAGCAAAGAGTACGAACACATCGTAATCGGCAAACTGGATTTTCGTGAAGAGATAACCCCCGTATTCCATGTTCCGGCCTTCTTTGCGGTTGAACAACTGCTATGGAGTCCCTTGATCCAGTGATCGGGTGTCCGATCAACCTGCGCGCCCGATTCCGGAGGATCATCGATTCGATAAGGACACTTCTCTGCCATTCAGGAGAAGAAGAAAGAGCCGTTGTGCTGCGAGGGATGGCCAGATGGAGGGCTGGTGTGAAGCGTGATTTCTGCAGATGTTTGATTATGGTACCCCCTTCTTGGATCAGGAACAAGGGATTTCCCAGCCTGCAGGCGCCGGCGCGTGGTTCATCAAAAGTCCTTGACAATGTCAATATGTTCAGATTATACTTAAAACGCTGATTAATCAGAATGAATCTATTGGCTGCGTGCGAGGTGCTTGACGAATGGTGAGAAAGAAGAAGGACGAAGCCTGCTGTCTGACATCGGAAAAATTCACGAGCTGCTGCCGCATGGAATCTATCATCGGCATCGACGAGCGGAGGCAGATGGTCCTCCCCAAGGAGCTTCGCGATCGGGCGAAGATCGGCACGGGGGACAAGCTCGCCCTGATCAGCTGGGAGAAAGACGGGGAGATCTGCTGTTTCACGCTCGTCAAAACTGACTTCCTGGCCGACAAGGCGAAGGATTTCCTCGAACCCATCATGATGACCCGCTGAAAAACATCGGAGGCTGACATGGAAGAAACGGACAGAATAAACGTTGTTCGCGAAAAATACGGGAACATCGCCGCCGGGGGTGGCCCCTGCTGTTCAACAACGTCTTGCTGCGGTGACGGAAATTCTCTCCTGCAGATGGGGCAGCGGATCGGCTATTCAGAAGTCGAATTGGCCGCCGCGCCTGAGGGCGCAAACCTGGGGCTCGGCTGCGGCAATCCCATCGCACTGGCGTCGCTGAAGATGGGTGAGACAGTCCTCGATCTGGGCAGCGGGGCGGGGTTCGACTGCTTTCTGGCTGCTGGCCGCGTCGGCCCGACAGGAAAGGTTATTGGTATCGACATGATACCCGAGATGATCGAAAGGGCTCAGGAGAACGCTCGGAAGGACGGCGTTGAAAACATTGAGTTCCGGCTCGGGGACATCGAACACCTGCCCGTCGAGGACGGGAGCGTCGATGTCATCAGTTCCAACTGCGTCATCAACCTGGCCCCCGATAAGAACCTCGTCTTCCAGGAGGCGCACCGTGTTCTTAAACCGGGGGGAAGGTTCGTGGTCTCCGACATCGTCCTCACGAAGCCGTTGCCGGAATTCGTGAAGAACTCCGTTGCGGCCTATGTTGGCTGCGTTGCCGGCGCCGCACTTCGGGAGGATTATTTGGAGGCGATGCGGCAGGCGGGCTTTGAGAATGTCACGGTTCAGGGCGAGACACCCTTTCCCGTGGACTGCGTCACGACGGATCCCATGCTTGCGGGGCTCGCCGAATCCATGAACCTCTCTATGGGAGAACTGGCCCAGCGGGCCACCGAGACCGTAATGAGTGTGCGTGTCTCGGGGATCAAGAAAGGAAAGTGAGCCATCTGAAAGAGGAAAGGAGCAGCAGCCATGACACCCGATGAGATGCAAAAAAAAGCGTTACAAATGTTCGAGAAGGGCTACCATTGAAGCCAGGCCGTTCTTGCGGTCGGGCAGGAAAAGCTGGGCAGGGAAAATGAAGAGCTGATTCGCGCCGTCGGCGCTTACGGTGGCGGCCTGGGCGCAGGCGAGGTCTGCGGCGCCGTTTTTGGCGCGCTCGCCGTTTTGGGTTTGCGGTTCAGCCGTGGGAAGGATGAAGAGAAGGAAGACCTGCGGATGTGGGCTTTTGTCCGCGAGTTCCTCAAGCGGTTCCGAGAGGAAATCGGCCAGGGAAAGATATATTGCTGGGATATCGCAGGGGTGGACTGGTCGGACATCAACGCGGTGAAAACCTTCTACAAAAGTGAGAAACTGCTCGCGTGCCGGGATCTGACCGGGGCGACGGCCCGGCTTCTGGGAGAAATTATGGATAGCGAGACGTTTCAAAAACAGGAATGGAAAAAAGAAGGTTAGCCCTTGGGGAGCAGGCAGTATTTCGAAACCGTGGCCCTGCAATGAGACCGCCTGCGAAAAGGGTTCTTTTCAGAAGTGATACCATGAAGAAGCAAGTGCTGCATGAACAGGGGATGTACTTTCGGGATTGCATCAAAGGGCGAGAAGTTATAGAAGTTATTTAGGATGCCGCGGCACAACACCCCTCCTTTCAGGCTTCCTCTCCCCCGGGAGAGGAAAGGGATGGAGAGGGCACTGATACGAGGAGATGGGGGATGACCGACCAGACCGATACGGAGCAGTACGAGCGTTTGGCTCAGCTTTATATGAAGGAGAAGCGCTATCCGGAGGCGATCGCGGTCTATCGGCAGCTCATCCAGATGAAGCCGGATATGGACTCTTTCGTCCTTTGTCTCGCCTGGGCGCTCAAGGACAACGGTGAGACCATGGAAGCGGTAGCGCAGTTCGAGAAACTTTTCCAGAAAGAGCTCAAGCGGAAGGTCTTCACGGGGTTTGCCTATGACGAACTTGTGCGATTGTTCCGGGAAACCCGGCAACACGAAAAGCTCGTGGAGATCTGCGAGAGGGCCGTGGCCGTCCAGCCAAAGGATTTCGCGCTGCTCTATACCCTGGGGGACGCTTTCCTGAGGGCGGGGCAGTCCGAGAAGGCCTGCAGGATCTTTCAGGGTCTCCTCGATGAGGAGCCCGATTCCTCGCTGTACCATGCCTCCATCGGAAACGCGCATATCGTCGGGGGCCGTTTCGAGGAGGCGGAGAAAGCCTATCAACGGGCGATCGATCATGATTTCCCGGCCAAGGTGGGGACCTTCCTGAACAAGATGGGTCACGCTTATCTTCGGGCCGGAGCCTTCGATCGTGCAGAGATTGCCTTTCGGAGGGCCATCGAGGCCTCCGGCGAAGAGGCGATCTTCCACTGCGACCTGGGGGACGCTTTCGTCATGCTCGCCCGGGTGGACGAGGCTTTCCGGTCTTATGCCGACGCCGCTCGCTTCAACCCGTCGTTCGAAGGAACCTACTACAATCGGCTTGGAAATATCCTGATGAAAGAAAACCGCGCCCCCGAGGCGGCCGAAGCCTTCCATCGGGCAGGCGCGGCAGATCCGGCCAATGCCTTCTTCAAGCTGTCTCTCGCCCAGGCTCTCAGCACCTGCGGAAGACCGGACGAGGCGCGCATAATCCTGGAGACCCTCAAAAATCGGGCGGAGGATTCTTGAGGAGCTTCGCGAAGCGATCCTTTTCCACGGCCTTTTCGAAGGCCTCTTCGGGGCCGATCAGTCGTCTCTGGAGGAGATCCGCGATGGCATCGTCAAGTGAGATCATCCCCAGCCGCCTTCCCGTCTGAATGACCGTCATCAGCTGAAATGTTTTCTGTTCGCGGATCAGATTGGATGCCGCAGGAGTTACGAGGAGGATTTCCAGGGCCGCGATCCGGCCCGGTTTGTCTGCTCGTTTGAACAGAGCCTGGGACATGACCCCCTTGAGGGATTCCGAGAGCGAAGTTCGGATCTGGGACTGCTGGTCCGCAGGGAACATGTCGACGATGCGGTCAATCGTCCGGGTGGCCCCCATGGTGTGCATGGTGGACAGGACCAAATGCCCCGTGTTGGCTGCCTCAATGGCGAGCGTCGTGGTTTCCAGGTCGCGCATTTCACCGACGAGGATGATGTCGGGGTCCTCGCGCAGGGCCGCTCTGAGCGCCTTGGCGAAGGACTGCGTATGGGTTTCCACCTCGCGGTGGTTGACGATGCACTGCTTGGGGTGGTGCACGAACTCGATGGGGTCCTCGATCGTGACGATGTGGCACTTGCGATTTGCGTTTGCGTGCTCGATGATGGCCGCCAGCGTCGTCGACTTGCCGCTCCCGGTGGGGCCCGTCAGGAGCACGAGGCCGCGCGGCAGCATGGCCAGTTGCTTCAGGACTTGCGGGAGTCCCAGCTGATCGACGGTGAGGACTGTCGAGGGGATTTCGCGGAAGACGGCGCCGATGCCGCTTTTCTGCTTGAAGTAATTGCAGCGGTAACGGGCAATGCCCTTGACCTCGTACCCGAAGTCCAGGTCGCCTGTCTCTTCAATTTCCTGCCTCTGACTCGGGGTGAGGATCTCGAAGAGCATCTCCCGAAGCTCTTCGTCGTCGAGGGATTCGTCGGCGATTTTTTCCATGTCGCCGCGGACGCGCAGGGCCGGAGGCGAACCGGCAAAAAGGTGAAGGTCGGACGCGCCCCGGTCATGTTGCAGGGCGAACAGGTCATCGATTCTTGCCATACAAAATTCTCCCTTCGGGAAAAACGTAAAACCGACAAGACAAAATGCAAGTTTTGTGCCCCTTTCTCATCTCTTCATCCTGTTGTCTGCCGAACAAGTTCTTGACAGAAAGTTTCGGGCCGGTGTATAAGCGAAACTCTTTTCAAACCGTTGCGCAGGACGTGGGGATGTAGCTCAATTGGGAGAGCGCCGCGTTCGCAATGCGGAGGTTAGGGGTTCGATCCCCCTCATCTCCACCA
>CAZINF010000134.1:0-9091 GCA_964540555.1 uncultured Syntrophus sp.
TAAAAAGTCCGGATGCTGCGTTGCGCTTCATCCTTCGTCATTGCGGCGTACGCCACAGTACGCCTCATTCCTCAGGATTCGCACGCCTTGCCTGTGGCCTTTTTACGAAGACGTCCCATTTTCGTGACTTTTTAAGACTTTTTGCGAGGTCGTCATTTTTCTTCAGATGGAGAATTCTCGACATCTGTCAGAGAATGAATGGTCGAGGCGGGGTTTCCGGTCGGGTGTACTCCTGCATCGGCTTTGTTCCCCAGACGGATGACGAGTGTCGCGGCGATCTTGTCATGCCAGCCCTGTTTCCGTCCGTCGAAGGCAATCCAGATGAAGCCGAGCAAGAAGACAAGACCGGAGACCAGGCAGCCCACCCAACGGAGAAAGGCGACGCCGATGTTCATTTTTTCGCCGGAGATCTGGATGACGCGAAGCCCCAAGAGCATCTTCCCGGGTGTCTGTCCGACGGTCCCGTGGAACCAGATGAAATAGATCATGCCGGTAAGGAACGTCGTGACGATATAGACGGTCGTGAAAAGGCCCGCTCCCAGTGGAAGATCCCCCGTCATAACGATGCTTCCGAACGAAACACCCCCCAGTTTCAGGGCGATCAGGCCGATCAGAAGGAGGATCAGCGAGATGAGATAGAGGATGATCCTGTCGATGACGTAAGCCAGAAGCCTGCGCCAGAAGCCGCCGAATCGCTTATCCGCCATGTGGATCTCCCTTCTCGGCGCCGCCGAGGGCGCCCCTCTCGTACTGGAGGATGGAAAGGACGGCCGCCGCCGCCGTATCCACCCGGAGCACCCGTTTCCCCAGACTGACGGACAGAAAACCTGCCGGCAGGGCCTGGGCGATTTCGTCCTTGTCGAACCCTCCCTCCGGTCCGATGATCACAAGAAACTTTTTGATTCCTACATGCCTGGGATCCCGGAGGACCTCGCGAATCCCCCTTGCAGACTCTTCCTCCCAGCAGATGAGATTGAGGCCTCCCGGCTGAGCGGAGCCGAGCATCTCGTTGAAGGGTGCAATCTCGCCGATTTCGGGGATGTCGGTTCGGCCGCACTGACGGGAGGCCTCGACGGCGATCCTCTGCCAGCGCTCCCGTTTCTGCGGCGACTTCGTCATCGGCCAGCGGGGGATCGAACGTTCGGCGAAAAAGGGGATGATCCTGCCGGCGCCGAGTTCTGTGGCGTGCCGGATGATCGCCTCCATCTTCTCTGCCTTCGGAATCGCCTGGCAGAGGGTGATCTCGATCTCGTCGGCAGAAACGGGGCGCCTGCCGTTGATCTCCAGAGTGAGCCCATCGGCGGTCCGCCTGACGACCGCTTCGTACTCCCACGCCGTCCCGTTGAAGACGAAGAGGGGATCACCCGCCCGCATCCGAAGGACGGTCTCCAGGTACCGGGCTTGTTGCGCCGTTGTGGCAAAGACGTCGCCCGTCTCGATGGGGTGCGGAACGTAAATCCGGGGAATGCTCACTGGCGGTAGCTCACTTTCTTAAGTACGCAGCAGACCCATTCCTTTTCGGTGATGAGGCGATCGAGACTGAAGGAACCGTCGAGGAAACGGGCTTCGATGTCCGGTCTGTTCTGTTCGATGATCCCCGCGATGATGAGACGGCCGCCGGGACTGACTAGGCGGCCGAGATGGGGAAAAAGCTCACCGAGGATCTTGGCCGTCAGGTTCGCCACGATCAGAGGGAAAGGCTCTGTAAACGTGGCGATGTCGCGATGGGCGACCGTCACGCGGTCTTCGACCCGATTGACAAGGACATTTTCTTGTGCGATCTTTGTCGCCAGCGGATCGTTGTCCACGCAAAGGACCCGTTCGGCGCCCAGTTTCGCACAGGCGATGCCGAGAATACCCGTTCCCGTCCCGACGTCCAGGACGCGCGATTTCTCGAAGGTCCGGTCCTCGATGAAGATGGACTCGATCGCCTCAAGACACATCCTCGTGGAGGCGTGCTGACCGGTGCCGAAGGCCATGCCGGGATCGATCTCGATGACGATGTCCCCGCGCTTTTGGGTAAAACGTTCCCATGTCGGTTTGATAACGAAATACCGGCCCACCCGGAGAGGTTTGAAATATTTTTTCCAGGCTTCGCCCCAGTTCGGATCGCGGACGACCTCCGTCCGGAAGCCCGGTTTCTCAAGCTCAGGGAAAATCTCCGCCACGCTGTCGATGTAGGTTCTCAGCCCGACGAGATGCTTCTCCAGATCGTCATCGCAGGGGAGGAAGGCCATCAGTGTCTCCCGGAGGGTGATCCCGGGGAAATCATACGGCGATTGCGGTTCCGGGGATTCCTGAAAGGCCCCCTGGGCGCCAATCTCCGTCAGAAAATTAGTCAGGGCGTCGCTCAGCTCCGTCGGGGTGAAAAGCTCAATCTTCAACCACGCCTCTTTCTTCTCTTCCGCCTTGCCAGGCTCGTCCGGCATGATCCGTATCCCCTGTCCTCTTGTCGTTGTCATCCGGGCTGACGATCCCGTAAAGAAATCGGTAAAGCATTAAGTATGGAGAGACTTTTTAATATAGCAATATACCCTTTGTCAGAATATTTTTCAAGCGGCTTGAATTTGGGGGGGCTTCATGGTATGCGTCATGGGAATTCCGGAGGCGGGTTTCCCTGATATCTGTTGCTCCGGTGGAAACAGTAAAGGAAAATCCATGCCGTATTATCCGCTTTTTCTCGATATTTCCCGACGACGGTGTGTGGTGATCGGCGGCGGGAAGGTGGCCGAACGGAAGGTCGAAAGGCTCCTTGCCTGCGGCGCCCGTGTAGAGGTCGTCGGGAAGGTCCTGACGCCTGCGCTCGTCGCACTCAAGAAGAACGGACGGATCGTCCATCACGAGACCGATTATGAGAAAGCCCTGATTCGCGGCGCCTTTCTCGTCATCGGCGCGACCGATAATGATGCCGTGAACGGCAGGATTGCCGAAGATGCGCGGGCGCTGGACATTTTAGTGAACATCGTCGACGAACCCGCCCGATGCGACTTCATCCTCCCGTCCATCGTCGAGAGAGGCGCCCTGTCGATAGCGGTCTCCACCGGCGGCAAAAGCCCCGCCCTGGCCAAGAAACTCCGGATGGAACTGGACGCCCTCTACGGTCCCGAATACGCGATCCTGCTGGAGATCATGGGGAAACTCCGGGAGAAGATGATCGCCGAGGGACGTCCTTCCGCAGAGAATCGGGAGCGTTTCGAAGCCGTTGTGACTTCCGGGATTCTGGATCACATCCGTACAAAGCGGTGGAAAGAGGTCGAGGCGCTGATCATGGAGCGAACCGGCATAGAGATGGAGGTGGAATCGCGATGAGTGGGATCGTTCTTTTCAAAACAGCCCTGGCCATCTACCTGGTCTGCGCGGTTGTTTACGCCGCCTCGCTCTGGATCAGGAGGGTCCTGACTGCAAGATTTGCCACATGGCTGATGTTTGCGGCCCTTGTCGTCCATACCTTCTCGTTTGCTTCCCGCTGGTTCACAACGGGGATGAGCCCGGCCATAGGCCTCCACGACTCGCTCTCTTTTTTCGCCTGGGTCATGGCTGCGGCTTATCTCGCCCTGCAGCTGAAGACAAAGACCCGGATCCTGGGGGCGTTCGTCTCGCCTGTGATCTGTCTGATCATGGTCGTCGCCTCCGTGGAACTGGGAGGGACGGTCGGCGCGCCGGCCATCCTGCAGGGGTATTTGGTCACTCTCCACGTGATGCTCTCCCTGACCGGCGAGGCCCTGTTTGCACTGGCCTCCTGCGCCGGTCTGATGTATCTGATCCAGGACAGCCTGCTCAAACGGAAGAAGGAAGGGAGCCTGATCCGCCTCCTGCCGTCGCTCCGTGATCTGGATCGGATCAACAACATCTGCCTCTCCTGGGGATTTCCCCTGCTGACCCTCGGGGTTCTGGCCGGCTCGCTCTGGGCGCGGATCGTCTGGGGGAGCCACTGGCAGTGGGATCCCAAGCAGATCTGGACGCTTCTGGCGTGGGGGTTCTATGGCTTCCTGCTCCATCAGAGGCTGGTTGTAGGGTGGCAGGGGCGTAAAGCGGCCCTCTGGTCGCTGATCTTTTTTGTGGTTCTCGTCACCCTGGTGATCTTCAGGAAGCTTTTCTTCCAGACGATCCACAGTTTCGTGTGAATCTATGCGACTCTTTCTCATCGGCATGAGCCATAAAACAGCCCCTCTCGAGATGAGGGAGCGACTGCAGCTCTTATGCGGTGAAGGCAGTCAGCCTCTTGCCGAGCTGATGCGCCTCACGGGGATCCTGGAGGTCCTGTACCTGGCCACCTGCAACCGGGTCGAGATCCTTGCCTGTACCGAGGATGATGGTCAGGCCGTCGAGGTGTTGAAGTCCTTTATTTACCGTCAGGGGAATCTCAGCATCGCGGAGATGGAGAGATGTCTTTACATCCACCGGGACCTGGAGGCGGTCCGGCATCTCTTCCGTGTCACGTCGAGTCTCGATTCCATGGTCATGGGGGAGCCCCAGATCCTGGGGCAGATGAAGGAGGCCTACCGTATGGCGGTCGAAAGCCGTGCAACGGGGGTCCTTCTCAACCGGATCAGCCATCACGCCTTCCAGGTGGCCAAGCGGGTGCGGACGGAAACGGGGATTGCCGGAAACGCCGTTTCCGTCAGTTACGCGGCAGTGGAGCTTGCGAAAAAAATCTTCGGCGATCTCAAGGGGAAAGCGATCCTCCTCATCGGCGCCGGCGAGATGTCGGAACTGGCCGCCCGCCACTTGCTCCGCCAGGGGGTGGGCAGTATCCTTATTGCCAACCGGACCTATGCCAGGGCCGAGGCGATGGCGGCGGAGTTTCAGGGGGTTCCCGTGGCGTTCGACCGGTTTCCCGAGGTCCTGCCGGAGGTGGACATCGTGATCACCTCCACCGGCGCTCCGGGCTATATCCTGAATGCGGAGATGGTGGCAGCGGCTCTCCGGCGGCGGCGGAACCGTCTGCTCTTTCTGATCGACATCGCCGTCCCCCGGGATATCGATCCCGCGGCTGGTGAAATCGACAATGTCTATCTTTACAACATTGACCACCTGCAGGACGTGGTTGACGCCAACCGCGAAGGGCGGCGGGCGGAGGCGATGAAGGCGGAAGAGATCATTGCGGAGGAGGTTGAGGCCTTTGATAGATGGTTCAACGCCCTGGAGGTTGTGCCGACCATCGTAGCGCTCCGAGAAAAGGTGGAGGGGATCGTGAAAGGGGAACTGGAGAAATCCGCCTCCTGGCTGAGGAAGTTAGAGGAAGAGGAAAGGAACCGGGTTGAGATCCTTACCGCATCCATTGTGAACAAGATCCTCCATGATCCGATGACCGGCCTCAAGGAGGAGAGCCAGGAGAAGGACGCCCTGCCCTTCGTGGCGGCCGTCCGCAGACTGTTTAGATTATAAACGATTGGGAGGACAGCATTAGCAGCCTATTCAGGATCGGAACAAGAGGGAGCGCCCTGGCGCTGACACAGTCCGAGTGGGTGGCGGCCCGCATCCGGGAGAAGCATCCCGATGCCGCGGTGGAGCTCGTCATCATCAAGACGAAGGGCGACATCATGCAGGACGTCTCCCTGGTCCAGATCGGTGGGAAGGGACTCTTCATCAAGGAGATCGAGGAGGCGCTCCTGAGGGGCGACGTCGATATCGCCGTCCACAGCATGAAGGATGTCCCGGCCGAGCTGCCTGACGAGCTGGAGATCGCGGTGACGCCGCCGCGGGAGGATCCGCGGGATGTGCTGATCTCGTCGGGCAACCGTAAACTGGAGGAGATGCCCCACGGGGCGCGAATCGGGACCTGCTCGCTCAGGCGCGGATTCCAGCTCAGGAACCGGATGCCGGATCTGGAGATCGTGCCGCTTCGGGGAAACCTCGATACGCGGATCAGGAAACTCGAAACGGAGGACCTCGCCGGCGTGATCGTCGCCGCGGCGGGAATGAGGCGGATGGGCTGGGTTGCCAAGATTACCCAGTTCATTCCCGTGGAGGTGATGCTTCCCGCCGTCGGTCAGGGGGTCCTCGGGATCGAGACGAGGCGGGGCGATCCTTCCGTCCGCGAGGCGATCGCCTTTCTCCACGATCCGGTCACCTGGTGTGAGGTCGGCGCCGAACGCGCCTTCCTGCAGCGTCTGGGCGGGGGCTGCCAGCTTCCGATCGCCGCTTATGCCAAAAAAACCGGGGAAGAGATTGCCATCGGGGGACTGGTCGGCAGCGTCGACGGGCGGGTGATGATCCGCCACAATATGAAGGGGCCCGCCTCGGACTTTGATACCCTGGGGAGGGAACTTGCGGATCACATCCTGGCGCGGGGCGGTCGCGCCCTCCTCGACCAGGTCTACGTGGAGAACGGTGGGAATAGTTAAAGCCGGCGATGGAGTATCGGACTTTTGTGGGGATGTCAGGAATAACCGGTCCGGTAATTCGCGGGTTTTGAATCTGTACAAAGAGAGCGAGGAGCGATCCATGACGGAAAAGGGCAGGGTTTACATTGTCGGCGCCGGGCCGGGCGATCCGGGACTGATCACCCTTCGGGGCGTGCAGTGCATCGGGGAGGCGGATGTGATCGTCTACGATCATCTGGTCGCTCCGGAGATTCTCCGCCATGCGGGAGCGAAGGCCCGACTGATTTACGCCGGCAAGCAGGGAGGCGATCATACCCTTTCCCAGTGGGAGATCAACGCTCTTCTGGTAGCAGAGGCGCAGGGGGGGGCGATCGTCGCGAGGCTCAAGGGCGGCGATCCTTTCATTTTCGGCCGGGGGGGCGAGGAGGCGGAGGTTCTGCGCGAAGCGGGCATCCCCTTTGAGGTCGTTCCCGGCATCAGTTCGGCGGCAGCGGTCCCCGCCTATGCTGGTATTCCTCTGACCCATCGTAATCATACCGTGTCGGTGGCCTTTGTCACGGGCCACGAGGATCCGACCAAGGAGAAGAGCGACCTCGACTGGAAGACGCTTGCCGGCATCGGGACGCTCGTCTTTCTCATGGGGGTGAAGAATCTTCCGGCGATCGCCGAGAACCTGATCCGCTTCGGAAAAGACGCGGCGACGCCGGCCGCCCTGATCCGCTGGGGGACGACGCCGGACCAGGAGACATTGACCGGGACCTTGGGCGATATTGCGCAGAAAGCCGAGGAACGTCGTTTCGCGCCGCCCTCCATCTTCGTCGTCGGCGGCGTGGTCGGCCTTCGGGAGACGTTAAACTGGTTTGAGACGAAACCCCTTTTCGGCCGGGGGATCGTCATCACGCGGCCGGAGGCGCAGGCGGAGGAGCTGTCGGGATTGCTTCGGGCCAAAGGGGCGCGCGTGATTCCGTTTCCGGCGATCGTAATCTCGCCTCCCGAAACCTGGGAAGAGCTTGACGGGGCGATCGACCGCCTGGAGAGCTACCGGTGGATCATCTTTACGAGCGCCAACGGCGTGGCTTTCTTCTTCCGGCGTCTCAGGGAGAAGGGAAGGGACATCCGCGACCTGAAGGGGATCCGCATCGCCACGATCGGCCCGGCAACGGCCTCGGCAGTTGAAGCGCTGGGCATCCGCGTGGACCTCGTACCGGAGGAATTTATCTCCGAGGGGGTGGTCAAGGCCTTTGCCGGTGAGGATCTTCGGGGAAGCCGGGTTCTTCTCCCGCGGGCCCGGGAGGCGCGCGACGTCATCCCCGAGGGCCTTGCGGAGATGGGCGCCACATGCGATGTCGCGACGGCCTATCGGACCGTCCGTTCGGACCGGAACGCCCCCGAGCTGATGCCTTTTTTCGATGAGGGAAAGGTCGATGTGATCACCTTCACGAGCCCTTCGACGGTGGTCCACTTCCTCGGGATCATGGGCCCCGATTTTCGTCTCCCGTCCAAGGTCCGGATCGCTTGCATCGGCCCGGTGACCGAGGCGGCGGCGAGAAAGGCGGGTCTTCCCGTGGACATCCTCCAGGAGCGCTACACGATCCCGGGTCTGGTCGATGCGCTTGCCGCTTTTTTTCAAAAGGGATGAAGACATGATAGGAATTTCGAAGCTGTATTGCGGGGCGGTGGAGCCGGGGGACGTCCTTCGGTATCACAGGGAGTCGGGGAAGCTTCCTTCGCATCTCCTTCAGTTTTCCAAGGACAAGAAGCCCGTGGTCGTCTGGAACATGTCGCGGCGGTGTAATCTGAAATGCATCCACTGTTACTCCAGTTCGCAGAACCGCCTCTATCCCGACGAGCTGACGACGGAAGAGGCGAAGGCGATGATCGCTGACCTTGCCGCCTTCGGCGCCCCGGTGCTTCTCTTTTCCGGCGGCGAGCCCGTCATGCGCCGCGATCTGCCTGAACTGGCCCAATTTGCCGTGGACCATGGGATGCGGGCCGTCATCTCGACGAACGGGACCCTGATCACCGAGGAGAAGGCGAAAGTTTTCCGCGATATCGGCCTCTCATACGTCGGTGTGAGTCTCGACGGAGTAGAGGCGACACACGACCGTTTCCGGGGTGTCGCCGGGGCCTTTGACGCAGCAATGAAAGGGATCCGGACCTGCCGGGATATGGGGATCAAGGTCGGCGTCCGCTTCACTATCAACCGCCATAACGTCGCCGATGTACCGGCGATATTCGATCTCCTCGAAAAGGAAGAGATCCCCCGCTGCTGCTTCTACCACCTCGTCTATTCGGGCCGCGGCTCGAAACTGATCGAGGAAGACTTGTCGCACGCCGAAACAAGGAAACTTCTCGATCTGATCATGGACCGGACCCGGGATCTCTTCAACCGGGGTATCCCGAAAGAGATCCTCACCGTGGACAACCATGCCGACGGCCCTTATGTCTATCTGCGCCTCCTCAAGGAGGACCCAAAGCGGGCGGCCGAGGTCCTGGAGCTCCTCAGGATGAACGAGGGGAACAGCTCCGGCCATGGGATCGGTTGCATCAGTTGGGACGGCGAGGTCCACCCCGACCAGTTCTGGCGGGGGATTTCCTTCGGGAATGTCAGGAAGCGCCCTTTCAGCGAGATCTGGACGGACACGACCAACCCCCTGCTGGCGAGGCTCAAAGACAAACGGCCGCACGTGACGGGGAGGTGCGGGACCTGCCGGGGGCTCGACGTCTGCGGCGGCAATTTCCGCGCCCGCGCGGGGGCGGTAACG
>CAZINF010000135.1:0-9001 GCA_964540555.1 uncultured Syntrophus sp.
CGATCACGCCGTCGAGGGGTATGCGGCCGAGTTCTTTTTGGCCGTCGTGCAGGACGAGGAATTCGTGGGTTGGCAGGCAGGCGACCGTCCTGTCGTCAGGGACAGCATCCAGCAGATCTTGCAAGTTAGGGACACCTTCCCCGCACTCTTTTCGAGACACGGGGCCTATGATCGCCATACATCACCTCATTGGGTTCATGGTGCTGTAACGGCCAGGATTCTTTGGAATGAAGTTCATCATCGCACAACTCTCCCGGGCTTGTCAATAATGATCCGTACCGGGTAATGAAGTGATATGGAATTTCCTAAAAGGGGAAAGTGTGGGGAGAGAATGACCGGGAGCGCAACCCTTTAAGCCCCGACCTGTTGGCGGGGCGCTTCACAAAATAACGAAAAAGGGGCTAACCATAAACGGCTAACCCCTTGATTTCAATTGGCTGGGAGACGTGGATTCGAACCACGATTCACGGAGTCAGAGTCCGTTGTCCTACCATTGAACGATCCCCCATCGGTTCCCGTCTGCGCTCCCGTCGAAGGGAAGGAAAAGGCTTCTTTCCGAAAAATAGCTGCAAGACAGTTTTTCCAATATCACAATCGGGCTTCATTTTCAATATGGGAAAAGATTTTTTACCAACAGGCACTTCCCTGAGCGCTATCTTTCTATTGTCCTGACCGGCGATCCGGTGTAGAAGAGGGTTCTGAAATAAACGCATCTGCAAGGATCGTATCCCATGGAGAGAAATGTGAAGGACTATCCCCGGATCGCCAGGAAGATCACGATCATGCTGTTTCTGTCACAGAGCCTCAGCTCGGCCGGGTTCATCGCCGCCTTTACCGTAAACGCCCTCGTGGGCGTCGACTTGAGCGGGCAGCGGGCCATGGCGGGAGTGCCTGGCGCCGTTTATGTGCTGGGGCAGGCGTGTGGGGCCCTGATCTGGGGTTTGAGCATGGAACGGATCGGGAGGAGGGGAGGCCTCGCCCTGGGTCAGGTGATCGGGGTGATCGGATCGGTGATTGCAATGAGCGCCGTGGTAGATCGTTCCTTATCACTCTTCCTGATAGGTCTCACCCTTGTGGGGATAGCCAGGTCGGCTGTTGACCTGGGGCGTTTCGCCGCGGCGGAGGTCCACCTGCCGTCACAGCGGGGTCGGGCGATTTCTTACGTGGTGTTGGGGAGCACGGTGGGGGCGGTGGTCGGCCCTCTTCTTGTGGGACCCACCGGGAGTCTGGCGCAATGGGCCGGATTTCCTGAGTTGATGGGCCCTTACGGCGTCGGATTTGTCGGTCTGATTGTGGCGGCGATACTGATTTTCACGGGGTTGAGACCGGACCCGCGCGACATCGGGAGAGAACTTGCCCTTCTGCATCCGGAATCGGCGCCCCGGCAGGGGACGCGCTTCCTTTCGGAAATAGTGCGACAGCCGGGGGTGATCGTGGCAACCGTGAGCGTGGTCTTTGCCCAGATGGTGATGGTGGTGCCGATGTCGATCACCTCGGTCCATATGAAGGCGTGCGACCACCCTTTGAGCGCAATTTCACTGGTGATCTCCGCCCACACACTGGGGATGTACGCCTTCTCGATGATCTCCGGCCGGATGACCGACCGGTGGGGGCGGGGTCAGACGATCATCGTGGGATCGGTCGTGATGATCGTCTCCTGCCTGATGGCCGCTCCCTCCACCGGCCTCGTATCGCTGCTGATCGCACTCTTCCTCCTGGGGCTGGGATGGAACTTCGCCTATGTGGCCGGATCCACCCTGCTCGCCGACCAGCTCTCGCCCGGCGAGAGGGCCAAGACCCAAGGATTCAACGACCTGATGCTGAACCTGGGCTCGGCCGTCAGCCAGGTTGTCAGCGGCGTGGTGTATGCCGTCGGCGGCTACGGGATCATGGCTCTGGCGGCAGCGGCGGCAGCGGTGGCGCCGCTGCTCCTGGCCGTATGGTGGCAGAAGGCCGGCCGGCATGCCGCTGCAGCTGGCCGGACATAGACCTGCTGGCGCGGCATAAGCGGTACAATAAGAACGAAAGTATTCCGTCCATGAAAAAATTCACCGCTTTTTTGCTTTTTATCCTTTTTGTAGGCGTCGGATTGTATTATGTTTCCGGCGTGATTTTGGACATGGCTTCAGATCGGGCGATCGACTATATCACCCGGAATATCAAGAGTCCCGATATCGAATATACAAGGCCTGTGTTTAGAAACGTGAATCTCCGTTCGTTTAACGCAGTGACATGGGAGGGTGTCTCATTCGATGTGCGGATGGTGCGGAATGAAATGGCAACGACCGAGGAGGAGCTTTCCTTAAAGATCGGCGAGCTGACGATCAGTCTGGATAGCCTTTCCGAGAACGCCGTTCTTTTGAACGCGAAGGGAGTGAGCGCTTCGGCCAAAGCGAGGGGATCGGGCGCCGTTTCGGGGATTTCCGGGGCGGGAGACTACATGGAAAGGGGCAATTTAAAAGTCCGGATCACGCTCAGGGATTTCAGCAAAGCGGCCGTTACTCAGCAGGTGCATGATCTGATCAAAGAGCTCCATGCGTTTTCAACGCACGGTGTGACCGGGATCCCGCTCTCTTTTTCGGCGACGAAGATGTTCGAGATAAAAGGGAACCCTCACAGGGCAAGGCTATCGGTGGAACAAAAGGGCGATGAATACCGGCTTGTCATGGATAAAGATGATTTGAAGAGCATCGCGGCGACAATGTCCGGTAAGAAGGCATCTTCCAAGGACATAGACGTCATTTCCCGCAACCCCATCAAGGCGCCGCAGCTTTTGAGAATGCGCGACAAGGCCGCCACAACGGCGAAACTGGCTCGTCAGCAGGATCCGAACGTCCCGGAGGATGCGTATCGGCATGTGCTGTGGAGCTATCTGCTTGTAAAAGCATACGGCGAAGCATTTGCAAAAGAGGTCACCGACGCGCACGAGGCCTATGCAGACCAGGAGAAGATGTCGAAAGAAGCGATTCTGAATCTGCATATTGAGAGTTACCAGGATCTTCACAATAATGCCGCGGGCCGGCGCTATGCCAAAATGGGATATCCGGAATCCGGTATTTTACGGTATGTATTAAACGATGACGCGGTCATACGGGATGAAAACAGGGCGGCGAGGTACAATGCCTCCGAACAGGAAGAAATCCTCAGACCGGTAAAGAGACAAAAACCGCGGCAAAAAAAGTCCCAAAATTCGTTGAAGGTAAAAAAACGTAAAGACACGGTGTCAAAGTGATGCAACATCCACCATACGGAGCAGGATATGTTTTTTAATACACCGGAATCGTGGATATTTTTATCGGTCACTTGCTTTATAGGGTTCCTGATCGGGCTGTGGATAAAAGCGCGAAGGAAAAAAACCATGACAAATGACGACTATGTCAATGGCTTAAAAAAGCGGATATTGGCGGAATCACTTGCTCAGAAGAAAAAGTCTAAAAAGAAAAACAGAAGGGCCGATAAAAAGAAAAGCGGTGTGTAAAGTGCACAATCATTGCCATTCTGTTGGGGTATGAAGGTGAGATGATCATTATTTACAGAGGTAATGAAACTCGATAGATTTCATCTGGCAGGAAATTCCATGGGAGGGATGCTTGCCGCAATGTATGGCGCAACATATCCCCAGAAGGTTTTGACATTGGCATTGTTGGCGCCTGGTGGCGTCGTATCTCATTGTAATTACCGTAGTTACGTATTTGGCAAACGGATTCGGTTTCACTGAAAATAACCGTTTTTCACACTGTCAGGTAGCAAGGCGGTAGCACGGTAATCGCACAAATGGCAAACGGATTCGGAAATATACCCACAAAATAGGTCTGACGATGGGCCAGAGGAACGGGACAATTTATCCTGGGGTGTATCAGAGGGAGGCTTTGGGACGAACCTTCAAGGGCAAGCCCGATATCACTTATCGCCATGAGGGGAAAAAGGTCTGGGAGCGCGTCGGTTGGCTGTCTGACGGTTACTCTGCCAAACTTGCCGCCGATATCCTGTCAAATCGCAAGCGCACTATACGCCACGGCGAGGAACTTCCGAGAGAGAAGCAAAGGATTCCATATTTTAAGGATGCTGCGGAGAAATACTTTGAATGGGCAAAAGTAAACCATACCCGGGAGGGCAGAGATTCGAAATCTCGTTACGAAGTTCATCTGAAGGAAATTTTGGGGGCAAAGCGTCTGGATGAAATCTCATCTTTTGACCTGGAACGCCTGAAGGGCGATTTGCTCAAAGGAGGGCTCGCCCCCGCCACGGTTCGGCACTGCCTTGTCGTGGTTCGGGCAATTTTCAACAAAATTTTTGCCTGGAAGTTTTATCAGGGGCCGAATCCCGTCAAGGATGTAACGCTGCCGACCATCCAAAACCAGAGGACTCGTTTTCTATCTCATGAGGAGGCGGCACGGCTTCTCGAATCTTTGCGGATCGATCCGCGGATCAAAAACCCGGCAAAGCGTTTGAATGCCAAGCCAATGGCGCTGCACGACATATCCCTGCTGTCTCTCCATACCGGTATGAGGGCCGGGGAGTGCTTCGCCCTGAGAGGCCAGGACATCGATCTTGCCAACGGGATTATTACGGTCAGAGATCCAAAAAACAAGACCACCCGGCACGCATATATGACCGAGGCCGTCCGGGCCATGCTCGAACGCCGGAAGCCGGCGGAACCGTCGGCGCTGGTATTTCCGGACCGGAAGGGAAACCATGCGCAGCAAGCCTCACAGGCCTTCCGGCGGGCCGTGAACGCATTAGGTTTCAACAAAGGCGTAAAAGATCGACGGGAACGGATCACGTTTCACTCCTTGCGCCATTCTTTCGCCTCATGGCTGGCCCTGCAGGGCGAAACATTACAAACCATCGGGGAACTTTTAGGACATAAGGATTTGACCATGACACAGAGATATTCGCACCTTGTGCCGGATCACAAGCGACGAGCGACCGTTACGCTTGAAAAAGGATTCGAGGAATCCAAGAAGAACTGCGTGGCGATGACGGCCACATAACATCGTGAAGAGGATTGACCCTTACCAAAAAAAGGTATATGGTGAACCATAAAAAATGACCTGGACGGTAAAGTTGCACAGGAAGGCGGAGAAACAAATTGTGGGCTTGCCCAAAGGCGTTTTGGACGCCTTCAAGTTTCTTGTGAAGGAGCTTGAAATCAGGGGGCCGATCCGGGGCAATTGGGACCATTACGGGGCCTTGACCGGAGAACGCCATCATTGTCACATCAAGAAAGGCCGACCGACCTATATAGTGGTTTGGGAGATCACGAGCAGGAAAGAGAGACAGATGGAGGTGATTTATGTTGGAACCCATGAAGGCGCACCCTACCAAAAGCATTGAAATCCTCATGATCGGACCAGAGGCGAACAAGGCCCAGGCCATAGACGCCCTCCTGTCGCTTGGCTTTACGGAGGCGTCCGGTTCTATCCCGTGGCGTGACGCTTTCTCTGAGCTTTCCGACGAAACTCTTGCGGGGAATATCCTTTCCGGGGCCAGGCACAAGGCCGGGTTGTCGCAGAGGCAGCTTGCCGATTTGACGGGCGTGCATCAGCACCACATCAGCGAAATGGAAAACGGCAAGCGGACCATCGGCAAGAAGAATGCGCGGCTTTTTGCCAAAGCCCTGGATACGGATTATCGGGTGTTTCTGTAAACGGATTTGCACAAGGCGGCAGCGATGAAGCAGGCAGCAACGGGAAACCAGAGCAGCGGACAGCGAAAAAGTGATCAGACCATCCAGCCGAGTCATAAAAAAGCGGCCCGAGCCACTTTCTTGGAACGGGGTATATCAGGACACAGGAAACCGGGTGACCGGGACTCCCTCCCCCCCCTGTCATCTCCATTGGTGTGTAAATTTCCCAACTTTTTCATGGTGGCTTTTAAGCGCACATGTGAAGATGGGAAAAGGGGGACACTCTGTCATTTTCTAAAGACGTTGCGGATATCGTGTCGAGCATTATGAAATTTCTGATGATCGAAACATTCCACTCGGGATCGAACCGATACGCCTCGTCTGGTGACGGCAGTTCCGTGTTTGGGACATACCACACATCCAGGGCCTCCGGATACTCCCCCGGCTCTGTTTTAGCAAACTGCGGGGGCAGATGTGCAGCCCCTTTTCTTTCGGAATCCGAAAAAATCCAGTTCAAAACCTGCCGAGGCTATTTAATGTCCGGTAGCATGGTGGTAGCACGGGAGAAAAAGAGGATTTGAAACTTTCTTGTAAGTTGTTGATTTAATTGGTGCCCCTGCCGCGATTCGAACGCGGGGCCTGCGGATTAGGAATCCGTCGCTCTATCCTTCTGAGCTACAGGGGCAAGGGTGCTGGTCTGAAAGAAGAATCCGTCTAACACGCTTTGCGGCATGTGTCAATACGCGATGTCCGTGGCAGAAGATGACTCTCAAACCTGATAGATTTTCCGGGAGGGGAACTCGATGCAGGTCAGGGCGCCGCCATAAACCGCCCCCGTGTCGATGCCGATCTTGTTTCTTTCGATGAGAGGCTTGCTGAAGGGGGTATGGCCGAAGACGATGGTCTTGCCGAAATCCCAGTGTGCATCGATGAACTCGGAACGGATCCAGAGGAGGTCCTCCGGAGACTGCCGGTCGATGGGGATGCCCGGTCTGAGCCCCGCGTGGACAAAGAGGTACTCGTCCGTTTCATGACAGAGGGGAAGGGAGACGAGAAAATTCAGGTGGCGCTCCGGAAAGCCGATCCCCGCCCGGGCGTCGGCAAGGGTGAGGCCGTAGGAGTCGAGGGTGATCCGGCCGCTGTTGTAAAGAAAGAGCTCCTCATCCTGCCCCCTCAGGTAATAATTGAGGAACATCGATTCGTGGTTCCCCTGGAGACAGATCAGATTCGGGCAGCTCTTTTTGAGGTCGAGGAGCGTATCGATCACCCCCCGCGCATCCGGGCCGCGATCGAGGTAATCGCCGAGGAAGATGAGGGTATCGACGATCGGGTCCATTCCGATCCGGTCGAGAAGCAGATTCAGCCTGCGGTTGCAGCCGTGGATGTCACCGATGGTCAGTATCCTGCCTGTCATCTGAGAATCCCTCTTGTCGGCGTCCCATCCGGGGCTCCGGATGGAGCTCATCAGCGGCCGTTCTCGGAGAAGAGCGCCTCGATGAACTCCCCGGCTCTAAATGGTCTGAGATCGTCCAACTGCTCGCCGACGCCGATGTAGCGGATCGGGATGTTCAGCTCCTGGGCGATTCGGACGATGACGCCCCCTTTCGCTGTCCCGTCCAGCTTCGTCAGGATGAGACCCGTGACGCCGATCTCGTCCTTGAACATCCTTGCCTGGGCGATGGCGTTCTGACCCGTGGTCGCGTCGAGGACAAGGAGGACCTCGTGCGGCGCGCCGGGGAGCTCTCGCCCCATGATCCGCTTCATTTTCTTGAGCTCATCCATCAGGTTGACCTTTGTGTGGAGGCGCCCCGCCGTGTCGATGATGACCGGTCCGGGGAGGCCGGCCTTTGCGGCGCGGATGGCGTCATGGACGACGGCGGCGGGATCGGCGTTCGCCGCCTGGCGGATCAGCGGGACATCCACCCTTTTTGCCCACACTTCGAGCTGTTCAACGGCGGCCGCGCGGAAGGTGTCCGCGGCGACGAGCGTCACCCTGTGCCCCTCCGATTTCAAGCGATGGGCCAGTTTTCCGATCGTCGTGGTCTTCCCCGTACCGTTCACCCCAACGACCATGATCGTGTAGATCTCACCCGGCGGGATCCGGAGGGGGGCCTCGTTGCGAAGAAGGATCTCCCGCATCGTCTCCCTGAGGACCTTTCGGAGGGTTTCGGGGCTGCCGAGTTCGTTCCGGCGGACCTTTTCCTTCAGGGAGGAGATGAGTTCGCCGGCGAAGGCCGGTCCCACGTCGGCCACGATGAGGGTCTCTTCCAGCTCATCGAAAAGCGCCTGATCGATCTCCTTGCTCCCGAGGAGGAGGTCGTCGACGTCCGTCAGGAGGAGTTTCCGGGTTTTGGCAAGCCCTGACTTCAGACGGTCGAAGAGACCTTTTTTTTCATAGTCCTGTTCCATGACTTTGAGATCAAGCGAGGTTGACGGATACCAGTGTGGAGATCCCCTGCTTCTGCATCGTAACGCCGTAGAGGCTGTCAGCGATCTCCATCGTCTTTTTGTTGTGGGTGATCAGCAGGATCTGGGACTGCGAGACGGTCTCCTTGACGAGGCGGTTGAAAAGCGCGATGTTCGAGTCGTCGAGCGCCGCATCCACCTCGTCGAGGAGGAGGAAGGGGACGGGGCGATAGAGGAGGATGGAGAAGATCAGTGCGATCGCTGAGAGGGATTTCTCGCCGCCGGAGAGGAGGGTGACGCTCTGGGTCCGTTTCCCGGGAATCCGGATCTCGATGTCGACGCCCGTTTCGAGGAGGTCGCTCTCGTCGGTCAGCCGGAGCTCGGCGCGGCCGCCGGGGAAGAGGCGGGTGAAGACCTCCTGGAAGCACTTGTTGACCCCTTCGAAGGTCTCCGCAAACCGTTTCCGGGAGATGGCGTTGATCCGGGCGATCGTCGTCCGGAGCGTCTCTAAGGAAGCGTTCAAATCGGCGACCTGGGCGGTGAGAAATTCGTAGCGGGTCTTTAGTTCCTCATGCTCGCTGAGGGCCAGGAGATTGACTTCGCCGAAGTTCTCGACGGCCCGACGGTCTTTTTCCAGCTTTGCGGCAAGATCTCCGATCGCCTCTTCCTCCAGCGGCTGGAATCCGGGGATAAGCTCCGTGAGATCCGTCGTGTATTTTTCCTGGATGTTCCGCCGGAGGTTCTCCGTCTGCATGGCGATCTCCCTGAAAGAGACCTCCAACTCGCTGCCTTCGCGGAGCTGACGGTCGAGGGTCGCTTTGACCTCGCGGATCTCCGCCTCCCCCGCCCGGAAGCGGACCTCCTTTTCCGAAAGGGAGTTTCGCTTTCCGGAGAGGGAGGCCTCGAGCCCCTCGCATTCGGCATAGAGTGTTTTCAGCGCCTCTTCCTCGGCCGCGATCTGGGCGG
>CAZINF010000136.1:0-8980 GCA_964540555.1 uncultured Syntrophus sp.
GTACTCGAACGCCGCTTTACGCCCGCCTCAAGCCGGCGCGGTTTTCAAGGATTCTCTCTACGTCGATGCGGGCCAGCGCCGCTGGGAACTGAAATTCAGCGCTCCGCAGGAGCACTTTTTGCGGACTGCCGATCATGTGCTGCCCTGGGCCGCGCTTGCCGCGGGGCTGGTGGCAAGCCTGCTGTTGATCGGTTTGATCCTCTCACTGGCCGGTTCCCGGCAGCGGGCGCAAACACTGGCTGCGCAAATGACGGCCGATTTGCGCGAGAGCCAGATCAAGCTCACCGAAGAGCAGCGCAGGACGCAGGAACTGATCGAGGCGCTGCCAAACCCGGTTTATTTCAAGGCTACCGACGGCCGCTATCTCGGCGTCAACAAGGCATGGGAAACCTTCTTCGGCATGCCGCGCCAGGCATTCCTGGGCAAAACCGTGCACGACCTTTACCCCGGTAACCCCGAAATCGCGCGGCGGCTGCACGCGGACGATCAGGCGCTGTGGGACCACCCCGGGACCAGGTCCTTCGAGACAACCATCACGACCGCCGACGGAGAACTGCATAACACGATTTACTACAAGGCCACCTTTACCGGCGCCGACGGCGGCATTGCGGGATTGATCGGCACCATCGTCGATATCACCGGGCGTAAACAGGCGGAACAGCGGCTGACGCTGGAACACGCCGTGATCCGTTTGTTGTCCGAAGCCGATCGATCGAGCGGAATCATGTCAAAAATAATCCAAATCATCGGCGAAGCCTTCGGCTGCGCCTGCGGCGCCTACTGGATCGAGGACGCGCACGAGCAGGAGATGGCGTGTGCCGAGATCTGGAGTGTTCCGTCCGCCGAAATCATGGAGTTTGCGGAGAGCAACCGCCGGTTCAGGCACCCACTGCAGATGTCGGGCGGACTGGTCATGCACGCGCGGAGCAGCGGCGAGCCCGTATGGGTTAACGATGTGACTTTAGACACGAGATTCCGGCGCGCCCCACTCGCGGTAAAGGCGGGGTTGCACGGGGCTTTTGCGTTTCCGATCCGGTCCGGCAATGACATCCTCGGCGTCGTGGAGTTTTTCAGCCTCGCCAGCCGTCCACCCGACGAAGCGCTGTTGCAGAGCACGCGCGCGATCGGCGGCCAGATCGGCCTGTTCATCGCGCGCAAGCAGGCCGAGGAGCGCATCCGTCATCTCGCGCATTATGACGAGCTCACCGGGTTGGCCAACCGCAGCATGTTCAGTCAGCGCCTCAGCCACGCACTCGCCCAGGCTCGGCGGAACGGCACGCAATTGGCGGTCCTGTACATCGACCTCGACCGCTTCAAGAATATCAACGACACGCTCGGCCACGAAGCCGGAGACAGCGTGCTCAAGGAAGTCGCGGAGCGGCTGCACGGATGCCTGCGCGAAAGCGATACCGTCGGCCGTCTCAGCGGGGACGAGTTCGTGGTGCTGCTCGAGGGAATACCGCAGTCGATGCACTGCGCCGAGGTGGCGCAGAAAATCCTCGCCGCCGTCGCCAGGCCGTTCGCCCTCGACACACAGGAATTTCATCTCACCGCAAGCATCGGCATCAGCACTTATCCTGCCGATAGCGAGGACCTGCAGGGCCTGCTGAAGAACTCGGACGTCGCGATGTACCGCGCCAAGGAACTGGGCAAGAACAACTTTCAGTTCTACTCGGCGCAGATGAACATCCATACTCTGGAACGCCTGGCGCTGGAATCCAGCCTGCGCGGCGCCCTGGAGCGCAACGAGTTCGTGCTCCATTACCAGCCCAAGGTCGATATCCGCAGCGGACGCATCATCGGCATGGAAGCGCTGGTGCGCTGGCAGCATCCAACCAAGGGACTGATCCCTCCCATGCAGTTCATCCCGCTGGCGGAGGAAACCGGCCTGATCGTGCCGATCGGCGAATGGGTGCTGAGGACCGCCTGCGCCCGCAACAAGTCCTGGCAGGAACGGGGGCTGCCGCCGCTGTGCATCTCGGTGAACCTGTCGGCACGCCAGTTCACTCACGAAAACCTGTTGCAGGATGTGGCAAGGGTGCTGAACGAGACCGGGCTGGATGCGGCTTTCCTGGAACTCGAGATCACCGAGAGCATGGTGATGCACGATCCGGAGCATGCGATAGAACTGCTGAACAAGCTGAAAGCCATGGGAATAAGCATTTCGATTGATGACTTCGGCGCCGGCTATTCATCGCTGAGTTATCTCAAGCGCTTCCCGATAGACAGCTTGAAAATCGACCGCTCGTTCATCAAGGACCTGCCGCTTGACGGCGATGATGCCGCGATCACCCAGGCGATCATCGCGATGGCGCACGGTCTGAAACTCAAAGTAATCGCCGAAGGGGCCGAGACCAGGGAGCAATTAAGCTTCTTGCGCGCCCACGAATGCGACGAGATGCAGGGATACTATTTCAGCAAGCCGTTGCCGGAGCACGAGTTTTTCCTACTGGTGCAGAACAGCATCGCGGCCGGCGCGGTGCGTTCGCAAGGCTAATGGCATAACCGGCCCGCTGCCGCCTCTCGATCCGGCCGCTTGAATGAAGATCCCGGCGGCCTGATTTTCTCAAAGGAGAGAAATCATGTCCGCTCCTGCCGCCGTTTATCGTCCCTGAAATCCGCCGTCTTCGGATTACTACCGCTGTGTAGAGGACTATAAGGAAAACAACAGTTATTTCAAAGATGAATTTAGGTTTAAACGTGCCGCAGTGCAAACCCAGGGAGGAGCTGGCCAACAGCATCACCCACGGGATCGGCGCCATCCTCTCCATCGGGGCGCTCGGTATACTGACATCAAGCACCGGAAGGTCCGATCCGGAAAAAATCCGCTTGACAAGATGAAATCGTATTGTTAATAGTATGTCCAGAGATATAAAAAAGGAACTTTATGGAAAGAGTCAGGACCATAGACACCCCCGTACAGATCGCGATAATTGGCGGGATTATTATTCCCTATCACATAGGGGTTGGGTGATGGTCTGTTCTTAAAATAGAGTGAACAAAAAAACCGTTACCGACCCTGGTAACGGTTTTTTTATTTGGGGGAAAGCAAAAAGGAGGACAGTAGCCATGCAACAGACCGGGTCGCAGATCCTTTTTATGGCCTTGAAAGAAGAAAAGGTTGACACCCTCTTCGGTTATCCGGGGGGATGCGTCATGGATATCTATGACGAGATGTTCCGGCAGGATATCCGGCACATCCTTGTACGCCACGAACAGGGGGCCATCCATGCCGCCGACGGTTACGCCAGGGCTTCCGGCCGGGTCGGCGTCTGCCTCGTCACATCGGGACCCGGCGCCACCAACACGGTGACCGGGATTGCCAACGCCTACATGGATTCCATTCCCGTGGTCGTCCTCACCGGGCAGGTCTCCACGGCAATGATCGGCAACGACGCGTTCCAGGAAGTGGACATCACCGGCATCACCCGGACCTGCACGAAACACAACTTCCTTGTCCGGCGGATCGGGGATCTGCACGGTACGATCCGGGATGCCTTTCAAATTGCCCGTTCAGGCCGACCGGGACCGGTTCTCGTCGATCTTCCCAAGGATGTGATCCAGTCGGTCATGGAAACGGACCGCCAAGCGGCCTTCCTTCCACCCGAGGAGGAACCCTGTCCGGATCTCGAAGGACTCTGCGATGAAGCGCTGAAGCTGCTCCTGAAGGCGAAGAAACCGCTCATTATCGTCGGGGGAGGGATTATTTTAGGAAAAGCCTCCGAAGAACTCCGGACCTTTGCGAGAAAATTTCAGATCCCGGTCGTATCGACACTGATGGGGCTGGGCGCCTTCCCCGCGAACGATCCGCTCTGGACCGGCATGCTGGGCATGCACGGCGCCTACTACGCCAACATGGCGGTCAGCCAATGCGACGTTCTCATGGCCGTCGGCGTCCGATTCGACGATCGCGCGACGTCCAAGGTCGATGCCTTCGCCCCCCACGCGAGGATCATCCACATCGATATCGATCCCGTCTCCATCGACAAGATCATCCGGACCGATGTTTCCATCGTCAGCCACTGCGCCCCGGCTCTCAAGACCCTCCTTCGCCTGAGCGAATCAAAGGGGCTCAGACAGCCCGAGGGGCACATCCACGCCTGGCACAACCTGATCCGTCAATGGAAAGCGGAGATGCCGCTGACTTACTGCCGCAACCAAAATATCAAACCCCAGTATGTCATAGAGAAGCTCCATCAACTGACGCAGGGGCGGGCGATCATCGCGACCGAGGTGGGACAGAACCAGATGTGGGCGGCCCAGTTTTACCGTTTCAACGAGCCCAACACGTTTCTCACTTCGGGAGGGCTGGGAACGATGGGTTTCGGACTTCCCGCCGCCATCGGCGCCCAGGTGGCCTGCCCGGACCGGACTGTTGTGGATGTGGCGGGAGACGGCAGCATCCAGATGAACATCCAGGAACTGGGCACGATAGTCCAGTATGGCCTGCCCGTTAAAGTCGTCATCCTGAACAATCTTTATCTCGGAATGATCCGCCAGTGGCAAGAGCTCTTCTACGGGCGGCGCTATTCCCAGTCCGACATGACCCAGGCGCCCGACTTCGTCAAGCTGGCCGAGGCTTATGGCATCAAAGGTCTGCGGGCCACCAAACCCAGCGAGGTGAAACGGGTCCTCAAGGAGGGTCTGGAGACACCCGGACCGGTCGTGATGGACTTCCGTGTGGAGCCGGAGGAAAATGTGTTCCCGATGGTGAAACCGGGAACGCCGCTGACGGAGATGTCCTTCGGCAATGTCCGTGCCGCAGTGGCATGAACGATCAATAGAGAAGGGGAATAACTATGCCGACCCAGTTTAAGGAACGGGCGATAGCCGTGATTGTCAACAACCGGCCCGATGTCCTGGCCCGCATCGCGGGCACCTTCAGCGCCCGGGGGTTCAATATCGAAAGCATCTCGGCGAATGTCACCCGGAACCCGGCCGTCACCAAGATCATCATCACCACCCTGACGACGCCCGATACGATCGCCAAGGTGATCAAGCAGTTGAACCGTCTGGTCGATGTGCTGGAGGCCAAAAGACTCCGCCGACCCGATGCGGTCCGGAGGGAGATGATCATCGCTCGGCTTCCGCGGACGAAGGAGCGGCAGGCGGCTATCGGGGAACTCGTCGAGACCCGCGGCGGTAAGGTGGTAAACGAGGAATCCGGCGCCGTCATCCTGGAATTTACCGGGGATAAGGAGGAGCTTGAAGAGATCCTGACCCGACTGGAAGAACTGGGGATGGAAGACTTTGCCCGAAGCGGCGTCATCGCCCTGGAAAGGGGCAGGTCCTAATCTTACCCAGCCAAGGGCATCAGCCGCCCTTTTCCACCTCGGTCAAACGCTCGCGATGAGACCCCAGAAGACATCCGGCCGCTCCTTTCGAGGATTCATTTGACTTTCATACGTAAAATCGATTAATTTACTGTCGTTGGTTATAGGGAGGTAGTAAAGCAGAGCGAGGGAAATTGTTTTTGAGGTTTAGGTGATGAAAAACATCGAATCGGTCAGGAAACTGAAAGAATCGTTACGCCGACAGTATGGCTCGGCGCTGGAAAGCGTCCGTATTTTCGGTTCCGTCGCCCGCGATACATCCGGGCCGTTTTCCGATATCGACGTGATGATCATCCTCGATCGGCCCAGCAGTGTTGTCGACTGGCGAACGGAAAGAGAAATCCGCTCCCTGGCCTATCCTATTGAGTTGGAAGAAGATGTCGTTTTCGATCTCAAGGTGCTGGCGGCAGAGGACCTTGAAAATATCAAGGGGCATACGCCTTTTATGGAACGGGTTAAAAACGAAGGCGTCAGCATATGAACGAACAGGAACGGTTGACCTACATCCATTATCGTCTGGATAGGGCCGAGAAGACATTAGCGGAGGCCCGGACTCTTTTTGAGACTACTCAGATGTTTGGCGCCGTGAACCGAATTTACTACGCCATGTTTTATGCCGTAAGCGCCCTTGCCTTTGCGCACGGCTTCTCAACCAATTCGCATAGTCAGCTTCGCGGATATTTCAATAGAGAATTCGTCAAGAAGGGTCTCATCCCCGCGCAGCATGGAAAAGCGTATGGTATTGCCTTTGACAGCCAGAAGAAGGGCGACTATGACGACCTCGTCGAGTTTGAAAAAGAGCAGGTTCACGAAATGATAAGTGAGGCGACCGCATTTCTGCACGTCATCAAAGATCTGACGCCCTTGTAAAAAGCCACAAAATCCCTTCTCCTTGACGTGATCTTCAGCCCCCACATTTCCGGGGATATGCCGGACTATGAAGGGCGCGCCATCGGGGCGTTCCGGCTCTGGCGGGCTAATCGGGGTATCTGAATCAGCCTACACCTCTTCCAGCACCTTCCAGCCGAGTGCGTCGGCCAGGGCGTAGATTGGATCCCTCAAGTCGCCGTAGAAGGTGACGCGGTGCCAACCCCACTGGTCCCACTGGGTGAAGAGCTTTTCAATATCGCCACGGGTTCGGCGCACAGCTTGGTCCGGCAGGCGCGATCATCCGGGTCGTTGGCCACGGCCTTGGTGCGGTGGAACAGGATTTCCTTGCGGCGCGGCTCGAATTCCAGCGTAATATGCCCCCAAGTTGCCTCCAAATATTCACGATTTCCTCGGATTCAATCCACACTGCCACATCCTGGTGACCGACGGCTGTTTCTATGGCAACAAGGGCATGTTCCGTGTCGCCCCGCCCCTGGAGTTGAAAAAACTTGAGGCCATCTTCCGGCACAAGGTCTTCAGGATGCTTCTTGCCAGGGGAAAGATCACGCATGAAATAATCACCATGCTCTCCACATGGCGGCATTCCGGCTTCCACGTCTTCTGCGGCAACCGCATCTCGCCCGACGATGATACGGCTATGGAGAACATGGCCCGCTACATCATCCGGGCGTCCTTCTCCCAGGAGCGTATGCAGTATCTGGATCAGGAGGGGAAGGTCGTCTATACGGCAAAGGCAGGCAAGAGCCAGAAGATATTCTCCGCCATGGAGTGGCTGGCGGCTATGTGTTCGCATATCCCGAACCGGGGCGAGCAAATGGTAAGATATTACGGCTGGTACAGCAACGCCTCACGGGGGAAGCGGCAGAAGGAAGGCATTGGCGATGCCGTCCCCTGCATTCTCGAATCGCAGGGGGATGAAAAAACCTTCCGGCGGAACTGGGCGCGATTGATTCAGAAAATATACGAAGTCGATCCCCTCATCTGCCCGAAGTGTCAGGGCGCCATGCGGGTCATCGGCAGCATCGATGATCCGTCGGTCATCCGCGCCATTCTCGAACACCTGGGGTTATGGCTGGCAAGAGCCAGGCCGCCGCCGAAAATCCATGACCCGCCGACCTGCCTGCACTGCACAGGCAGGTCGGCTGCCCCATCCATCGCGGATGACGTCTCACAGTTCCCCCTTCATGGCGACCACGTCTATGGGGATCCTCAATACTCCTGGGACGATTACATTCAGGCATGACGCATCGTAAAGCCGAAGAATCGGCGAATCCAAAAAAAGGCGCGCCTTAGAGGTCTATCCGAAAAGCGCTTCAAAATGCCTTCCTGACGGGCAAGTCGTCCAAAAAGAGAGCCGATTGCTCAAAAAGGACCGCCGCCAACCCACATACCATGCCCAACCCTATCGCCGCCCCTGATTTTCGATGGAAAATATCTCTTGGCACGAGAAAACAGCCCTCCTATACTCCGAACCGTTAGAAGCAATGCCTTATCAATCCCGGGCGGAAAACAGTCTCAATCGCCGGATCAAGGAGGCGAAGTTCCCTCTCCTGAAACCAATCGAGACCTTCGATCTGTCAGCCGTGCCGGAACTGGACCTTCGGCTTTTTCGGGATCTTACGGGAGGTGATTATATCCGGGAGCACAGGAACGTCATTTTTTCGGGACACAGCGGCGCCGGGAAGACCCATATGGCCATCGCCCTAGGGATCGAAGCCTGCAAAAATAACTTTCGGACCCGTTTCGTCACCTGCTACGGTCTGGTCAATGAACTGATTGAAGCAAGACAAGAGAGGGCGTTGCAACGTCTTGTCCAGAGATACGTCCGATACGATTTGCTCATCCTGGACGAACTGGGGTATATCCCCTTTTCCAAGGAGGGATCGGAACTGCTTTTTCAGGTCCTGGCGGAAAGATATGAAAAAGGGTCGGTGCTGATCACCACCAATCTGGGTTTCGCGGACTGGACCCAGGTGTTTGGCGATCCTGTCATGACCGCTGCGTTACTGGATCGACTGACCCACAAAGCCCATATCGTCAGCTGCCCCTGGGATAGCTACCGGCTCAAACAGAGCCTTAAGGAAAAAGGAAAATCAAGGAAGGACAACCCATGCAAATAACGGTTTATAATCCACAAAAAGGCCGACTGGAAACGATTGACGCAGAGTTCACCAAAGACAATACAACCTGGTTTGACAACTGCCGAAACACCCGCGATGTCTCTATGATAACGGATATTGACGGGGACATCCTGATCCGTGAATTCGATCACTCGTATCCGTTGATGATGTATGGCGTCTCAAGATCCGATATTGATTTTGACCAGAGAAAAGCAAAACAGCTCAGGCGCCAGTACGAATAAAACCGGTCAAGAAGATCGGTGAAAACATCGGCATGAGAAACCCCTGTGGCCCTGCGGGCTTCCTCAGTTTCTCATGTCCTTCATAACGAAGGGGTGAGATGATTAACCCTCGTCATCTCGAACTTTAAACATTGATCAGGGTGGTCAAAATTCGGTTATCACAGATGGAGAGCTTTGAAAAACGCGCCATTTGTCATTGCGAGGAGGCCGAAGGCCGACAAAGCAATCCCATAACCATTCGAAAAACCATGAGATTGCTTCGTCGCTGCGTTCCTCGCAATGACCGGCAGAACAGAAATTCAAAGGTCTCAGATGGTCAATTTTCGGTTGACATTCCCAATCTTCTGCCAAATAAAGAAACAGCTACTCTGACGGTGCGATTACACCATCTGGC
>CAZINF010000137.1:0-8817 GCA_964540555.1 uncultured Syntrophus sp.
TGTAAAACCTGGGAGGGCGAAATGGCGATGGTGACCATGCCCGGCGCCATCCCGGACAAGTTCCTGTTCAGTGTGCGTGACGACAACGTGGCAAGGCGCATCAATACTTTTGCCGGTAAGCGGGTGTCCCTAGTTTATGAACAGCATAAGGGTATACCGACGAGCTGCTTCGGAGAAACGGAATATTTTATCGTCGACATCAAGGCCATAAAATAGGAAAAAGACAGTCAGGTCTTCCGCAGCTTCTGAGTTACGATCACCAGGGCGAACAACGCGATCCCGATGTAATCGAACAGTGGCTTGGGATAAACCAGAAGCAGGCCGGCCAGGATGAGCGTACAGCGTTCGAACAGGTTGGTTTTCTTGAACAGCCAGTTCTGCATCCCGCCGGCAAGCGCTGCGATCCCGATCATTGCGGTGATGCTTACCACCGCAATCTCTCCCCAGTTGGCCCGGGCAAGGGTCTTGAACGAACCGGTCAGCAGCAGGCCCTGACCGGAGGCGTCGAGAACGAACATGAACGGCACCAGGAAGGCAGGCATCGTGTACTTCCAGGACTGCAGCGTTGTCTTGTAGGGATCTCCGCCGGTAATCGCCGCCGCTGCGAACGGGGAAAGCGCTGTCGGCGGCGATACTTCGGAGAGCACCGCGTAGTAGAAGATGAACATGTGCGCCGCGAAATCGGGGACGCCGAGCAGGATCAGGGCGGGCGCGGCGATCACCGCGCAGATGATGTAGCTTGCCGTCACCGGCACGGCAAGCCCGACAATCCACACGATGCCCGAGGTGAATATCGCGGTGAGCAGGAGCTTGATGTCGTGCAGGAGGGCGGTCGTGTTCGCGGCGCCGAACATAACGAATAGGTTGACAAAAAAACGGCTTCCCGAATCCGCATAGTCGAGGACGATTGCGCTGAATTTGAGACCGAGGCCCGTGAGCGTGACCACGCCGACGATGATCCCCGCGGCGGCGCAGGTGGCCGCGACGTTGAGCATGCCCACCGAGCCGCCCTCGAGCGCTTTGATGAACTTGGACTGGAATAAACCCTTGAGAACCGGCTCGCGGCCATGGAAAAAGTCGTAGGAGATCAGCGCGCAATCCCGATGGAGAAAGCTTGTCACTAACGCGACGACGGTCGCCCAGAAAACCGCCATCATCGGCGAATAGCCGAGGAGCATGAAAAAGATGATCGAAACCAGCGACAGGAAGTGAAAGCCGAAATTGCGGGTGAGATACCAGAGTTTCTGTTGCTTCTCCGGCGGCGCCCCATGCGTGCCGAATTTGCGCGTATCGATCTCGACCATCAGGAATATCCCGAAATAGTATAGGATGGTCGGGATCGTCGCCATCAGGATGACGTCGAGGTAGGAGATCTTGAGGAATTCGGCGATCAGGAAAGCCGCGGCCCCGAGAACCGGAGGCGAGAGGATCGCACCGAGTCCTCCGGCGGCAAGCAGTCCGCCGGCCGGGTCCTTGGCATACCCCGCCTTGGCGAGCATCGGATAGGCGACCGCGCCCAGGGTCACCGTCGTGGCGACCCCGGAACCCGACGGCCCGCCGAGCAGGAACGAGGCCAGCACCACGGTGCGGCCCGCGCTGCTGTGTTTGCCCCCCATCGCGGCAAAGGAAAAATCGATGTAGAACTTGCCAGCGCCTGAAAACTGGAGGAACGCGCCGTAGATCGTAAACAGGATGATGAGCGATGAGGAGACATCCACGGCCACGCCGAAGATGCCTTCCAGCGTCATGTACATGTGGCCGGTGAGCCGTGAGATGTCATAGCCGCGGTGCGTCCACGGCTCCGGCAGATGCGGCCCGACCATCGCGTAAACGATGAACAGCACGACAACGAAGGGCATGACCCAGCCCGACGTCCGGCGCGCCGCTTCCAGGATCAGCACGATCAGCGCCACGCCGAAAATCTGGTCCCACATCAGCGGATCAGTCGCACGATCGCCGAACTCGTCTCCCCCGTGGATCATGTAGGCGATGATCACCACACTCAGGAGTGCGGCGACAACGTCCCACCACATGATGCGGTGGCGAAAACGGGGGAGCATCGGGAAGAGGAGAAACGCCAGGAACAGCATAAAACCGACGTGCACCGGGCGCAGCACCTGCGCCGACACGATCCCGTAAGCCGTATAGAGGTGAAAGAGAGACATGATCACGGCGACGGCCGTGAGGCCCGCCGCAAGCCAGCCGCTGAACTTGTGGGTTTTTCCCTCTTCTTCTTCGATAAATTCCTCGGCCTTTTTCAGGGCGTCTTCGCTGATGACGACCTCTTCAGCCACCGGTGTGTCACTCTCTGTCATGGCTCTTCCCTATGCAATAAACCCCGTATACAGCAAACCCCGTCGCCGGCCCTCTCCTGTATAGATGAGGACCGCGCGGGGCCGGCGATTTGCGTTTCTTAACGATGAAGTTGAAAGACGATTCCTATTTCAGCTTGATCCCCTTCTCCGCGAAATACTTGATCGCGCCGGGGTGGTACGGGATCGGCGAGTGGTTGTTGGTCTGGTACCGGTAGTCGAAGTTCATCGCCTCCTTGTGGACGTTAACCAAATCGGCCTTCCTGTCGAAGATCGTCTTGACGATGTTGTAAGCGACCTGGTCGGACATCTTTTCGTGTGAGATGAGGATATTCCACACGGTCGTGACCTGATTGGGGGTCTCCTGCCCCGGGTAGCTCTTCGCCGGGATGATGTCCTGGACGTACAACGGCCCGTATTTCCTGTTCATCGGGTCTGCAACTTCCGCATGGTCGACCATCTGGATCTTTACCCCGGGTGTCGCGCCGAGGTCGGTGACGGCGGCCGTCGGGATTCCGCCGACCCAGAAGAAGGCGTCGATCTTTCCGTCCTTGATGGCATTGACCGATTCGGCGACGCCGAGTCTTTCGCGCCTCATGTCCTTGTCCTTGTCGAGACCGGCCGCTTCGATCACGCGAAACGCCATCACCTCGGTGGCGCTTCCCGGCGAACCCGTTGATACGCGTTTTCCCTTAAGATCGGACATCTTCCTGATCCCGGCGCCGTCGATCGACACCACGTGCATGCGATTCGGATAAAGGACCATCAGCGTGCGGATCGGGATACTCCCGCTCTTGAACTTATCTTCACCCCGGAGGGCATCCAGGGCCGCATCCACCATCGAGAAACCGACCTCCGACTTTCCCGTGCCCAGCAACTGCAGATTTGCCACCGAGCCGCCGGTCACTTCTGCCGTCGCCTGCATTCCCGGTATGTGCTTGGACAGGACGTTGGCAAGGCCGCCCCCCATCGGATAGTAGACACCGCCGGTGCCGCCGGTGCCGATCGAGATATTGATCTTTTCCTGCGCCGGAGCGACGCCCGCCAGCAACACAAAAATCAGTACCGCCACGCTTCCGATCATTCGTTTCATGTTTCCCCCCTTGTTGGATGGCATTCCGCCATTTGATGACCTGGCTCAATTCATTGAACCGCACGATGGACAAAAACAGACGTTGTGTAAGGGCACGTTACGAATAACTTCTCTGCAAGTCAACCATTTTCTTGCATAAGGCTTCAGCAGAATCAGCTAAATTCAGATATGACGACCTCGTAAAAAGTCTTAAAGGTCGTGAAAATAGGACGGCTTCGTAAAAAGGCCGCAGGCAAGGCGCGCGCGGGGACGGATTTCAAATCCGTCCCCATTATGAGGTGTACTGTTGCGTACGCTGCAATGACGAAGGATGAAGCGCAACGCAGCATCCGGGCTTTTTGCGAAACCATCAGATATGGACATTTTACGGCCGAAAGCAGATCGCCCGCTGCACGACGCTACTGGATCTTTTTTATCGCGTCCGGCCAGTAGGGATCTCTCAGTTTTTTCTTCTCGATCTTACCCGAGCCGGTCTTGGGTAATCCAGAGATAAAATCGATCGACTTTGGCGCTTTATATCTGGCTATTCTCTCCTTACAGAAACCGATCAGTTCCTCCTCCGTCGCCTCACGGCCGGGTTTTAAAACCACAATCCCTTTGACCGCTTCTCCCCATTTATCATCGGGGACTCCCACGACGGCGCACTCCAGAACGGCAGGGTGCAGGTAAAGTGCGTTTTCCACTTCTGTAGAATACACATTCTCCCCGCCGGTGACGATCATGTCTTTCCGGCGATCAACGATCGTCACGTAACCCTCATCATCCATGACCGCCATATCGCCCGTATAAAGCCAGCCGTTCCTGATCGCCCGCGTCGTTTCTTCCGGCAGCCGCCAGTAACCGGGTGTGACGGTATCGCCCCGGACAATGATTTCCCCGACTTCCTTTTCATCTTTCCTGATCTCCCGGCCGTCATCCGTCACCACCTTCAGTTCCGTGGCGATGAACTCCCGGCCCGTCTTTGATTTGAATCGCAGCTGCTCCTCGGGCGATCTCTCCATCAGATGCCCCTTGAGGATGGAAAGGGTCAGATAGGGGCTGGTCTCGGTCATCCCGTACGTCTGGATGTAGTCGCACTGGAAGGTGTCCACAATCCTCCTAACCACTTCAGGGGCAATGGGGGCGCCGCCGCTCAGCAGCACCCGCAGCCGGCTGTAATCATGGTCCTTCACACCGGAATGATTCACCAGCATGTTGAGCATCGTGGGGATGAGATTCGTCAGAGTGACCTTTTCCCTTTCCATGGCGGCCAGGACCGTCGGCGGGTCGAACTCGCCCACCAGCACGTGGGTCCCTCCGACCCAGGTGACGGCCCAGGTTGCCCAGGCGTCCGCCAGGTGAAAGAGGGGCGCCGCATGAAGCCAGACGTCCCGGTCCGTGAGGTGCAACTCCGCGATGGCGCCCAATGCATGAACAGTGACATTCTTATGGGTCAGCATCACCCCTTTCGGGCGACCGGTCGTCCCGCTGGTATAGTAAATCTGGGCAATGTCTGCCTCTGTGACTTCGACTTCGGGAACCCGCGCCGAAACTCCCGCCACGATCTCCTCATAACGCAAATCCCGGCCCCCCTCCGGAAGGCCATCCCTCCTGTCGCCGGTCCAGATGATCTTTTCCACAGTCGGAAGATCGGTGCGGATCTGTTCGACAATCGACCTGAACCGGGGATCGGCAACCAGCACCCTGACGCCGGCATCGTTCATGATCAAGGCAAGCTCCCCGGCGGACAGCCGGTAGTTGAGAGGTACGGCCGCCGCTCCTCTTAAGGTAATCGCATAATACACCTCCAGATAGCAGTGACAATTGGGATGGAGGATGGCAATCCGGTCGCCCTTTTCCATTCCCTCTTCCCTTAGATAATGAGAGAAACGGCTGAGACGTCCGAAAAATTCCCCATAGGTCCACCGTCTGCCGCCGCAGACGATCGCCTTTTTTTCGGGGAAGAACTGGCAAGCTTTTCTCAGGGTGTCGGCGAGAAGCATCTTATGACCTCACGTTCATTTTTTGTGAATTTCAGTATAAGGGGGATTGAGCCTGCCTGTCAACGGGATTTGTCCGCCGCCACGACGGCGATGGATATTTTCATTTTCTTCCTGTATAATCCCTGCCCGTGACCGGCGGCAACCGCCGCAGGATAATATACCTTCATGGATGGGGGAGGAGGAAAAAGGCTATTGGGAGAGATGAATACAAATATCGTGCTGGTAGGATTTCTGGTCATGCTCGTCTGCCAGGACATCGTTGCCGTCAAGGCGTTTAAAAAAAGTGTGCGGGAAGGGCTGTTGTGCGCAATCATACCGGGCTACCTTCTCCTTTACGGCAGCCGGGATGAGAATCGACAGATGAAGCCCCTGGTCGGCTGGCTGGTCGGTCTGGTGATCTTGCTGACGGGATTCATGCGTTAAGGGGTAAGAAGGCAAACAGGAGGTGACGGTATGAAAGGGAAGGACGTCGATTATTTTGTCGCGTTGTACGATGTGGCCAGGGTGATCAATGCCTCCCTGGATCTCTCGAAGGTCTTGGAGAAGATCGTGCAATGCGTCGTCAAGGCGATGGGCGTCAAGGCAAGCAGCATCCGCCTCCTCGATTCCCGCGGCCGGATGCTGGTGCTTGGCGCCGCAAAGGGCCTGTCGAAGGGATATGTTCATAAGGGGCCGATTCTTGTTGAGGAAAGCGGCCTCGACCGCAAGGTCCTCAAGGGTCGGTCCGTCTGGCTCAAGAATGCCCAGACGGCAAAAGATTTCCAGTATGGCGCCATGGCGAAGGCGGAGGGGATTAAATCCGTCCTTGTCGTCCCCCTGATACTGGAGAAGAAGGCGATCGGCGTCCTCCGCGTCTATACGGACAAAATCCGCAAATTCCGCGATGATGAGCTCAAGTTCCTCAAGGCGGTGGCCAACCTGAGCGCGATTGCCCTGGACAACGCCCGTATGCACGAGACGCTCCAGACCCGGTGCGATCTGATGGCGGCGCACAAATACCGCATCGATGACAACTGAAAGGAGGACCTTATGATTCGCCTTGGCATCAATGGTTTTGGCCGGATCGGACGACAGGTTCTGAAGGCCATCCTCACCCGATATCCCGAGTCTCTCCAGGTCGTGGCGGTCAATGACCTCTTTGATGTGGCAACGAACGCCCATCTGTTTAAATACGACACGAACTACGGCTGCTTTTCGGGGGAGGTCAGAGTGAAGAAGGACAGTTTCATCATCGACGGCCGACCCGTTAAGAATCTGGCCTACCGCGATCCCGCGGCCATTCCCTGGGACGACGTGGGGGTCGATATCGTGATCGAGAGCACCGGTCTGTTTCTGACCGGTCCGAAGGCCGCCGCCCATCTCCAGGCCGGGGCCAAAAAGGTCATCATCAGCGCCCCGGCCAAAGAAGAGGACCTGACGGTCGTGATGGGGGTCAATCACAAGAGCTATCAGCCCAAGAAGCATCATATCGTCTCCAACGCTTCTTGCACGACCAACTGCCTGGCCCCGCCGGTCATGGTCGTCCACAAGGCGTTCGGCATCGAGAAGGGGATGATGACGACGGTCCACTCCTACACAAACGATCAACGCATCCTCGATCTGCCTCACAAGGATCTCCGGCGCGCCCGGGCCGCCGCGATGAACATCATCCCGACGACGACCGGCGCCGCCCGGGCCCTCTCGCTTGTGATTCCCGATCTGGCCGGCAGGTTCGACGGCTACTCGCTCCGCGTTCCGACGCCGACGGTCTCCATCGTCGATTTCGTGGCGGAACTCCAGACCAAAACGACGACCGAGGCGCTCCGGGCGGTCCTCTGTCAGGCCGCCCGGAAGCGGCTCAAGGGGATTATGGCCTGTGAAAAGTCTCCCCTGGTGTCGATGGACTTCAAGGGGAATGCCCACTCTTCCATCGTGGATGTGGAGTTCACCCAGGTGCTTCGCGGCAACATGGCGAAGGTGGTGGCCTGGTATGACAATGAGTGGGGGTATTCCTGCCGGGTGGCGGATCTGGCCCATTACATGGGGGAGAAGGGATTCGGGTAAAGGTCTTAACAGATGAAAAAAGTCAGGATACTTGTCATCGACGACGACGACGTGGCCTGCGAATTTCTCCAGGAGGCGCTTCTGCGCGCCGGCTATGATGTCGATGCCTTCACTTCCGCGCAGGATGCCCTCAGGGAGGAGCTCTCGTGCTATGACATCCTTCTTTCCGACATCCGGATGCCGGATATCGACGGTCTGCAGTTCCTCAGACAGGTGCATCAGAAGTGGCCGCAGCTCCCCGTGATCCTGATGACGGCCTTCGGTTCGCTGGAGACGACGATGGAGGCCCTGCGGCTGGGCGCCTGGGATTACATCAGCAAGCCGTTCTCGCCGGAGGCGATCCGCGTGATGGTTAAGAAAGTGCTCGAGGTCCGCGATCTCCAGCAGCACTGGATCCAGGGTCAGCCAGAGGACCAGCAGGAGCCGCACTTCATCGGCTCCTCAGCGGTGATGGTCGACTTCTACAAGCAGATCGCCAGGGTGGCCGACGCCTCGGCAAGCGTCCTGATCAGCGGGGAGAGCGGGACCGGCAAAGAACTAACGGCCCGCTCCCTCCACCAGTTGAGCAACCGGCGCAGTAAGCCATTTCTAACGGTCAACTGCGGCGCCATTCCGGAGACCCTCCTCGAATCGGAGCTTTTCGGGTACGAACGGGGGGCCTTCACCGGAGCCGATCGCCTGCATCCGGGGCTCCTGGAGGCGGCCCAGCACGGCACCATCTTCCTCGATGAGATCACCGAGATGTCGTCGTCGCTCCAGGGGAAGCTGCTCCGGTTCATGCAGAACGGCGAGGTCAGGCGTCTCGGCGGTCACGAGGTGCGGCATGTGGGCGTCCGGGTGGTCGCGGCGGTAAACCGGGATATCGACGAGGAGGCCAGGTCCGGCCGGTTCCGCTCCGATCTCCTTTATCGTTTTGTCGTCCGCCTGCAGGTTCCGCCGCTTCGGACGCATAAACAAGACCTCCCGCAGCTCATCGAATCGTTCCTGAAAAAATGGGGATATCCCACAGTCCGCATTTCGGATGAGGCGATGGAATTGCTCATGTCCTACGACTGGCCTGGGAATGTCCGCGAACTGGAAAACGTCATTCGGCAGACACTGCTCCTCTCTCCTTTTACCGTGATCCTCCCAGAGAATCTCCCCGGGAAATTGGCCCCCTCCATAAGCGAGGGGGCGCCGCTCCTGTCGCCGCTCGAAACGGCGGAGCGGCAGCAGATCCTCCGTGCACTGGAGCATATGGCCTGGAACCAGAGCCAGGCCGCCCAACGGCTGGGGATCGACCGGAAGACACTGCGGACAAAGATCCAGCGTTACGGTCTGAATAAATAGGGAGTAAATAGTTATTCCTTTCAAAGTCAACAGTAGAGATTGACATTTTTCATGTCAA
>CAZINF010000138.1:0-8739 GCA_964540555.1 uncultured Syntrophus sp.
GTCAATTGCATTCATCCCGGCGTCATGGATACGCGGATGCAGGAGGAGATCAGAAGGGCCGGGACAAAGGCGATCGGGACCGATATGTTTGAGAGACTCAAAGAGGAAGGCCTTTTGAAGTCGCCGGAAGAGCCGGCGAAACTGATCCTCTTTCTGGCATCCGGGGCGGCCGACGGCATCAATGGAGAAAACCTCTCCTTCGACGACAAAGAAGTGAAATTTCTCATTTCTCAAACGTGAGGGCGCGCGCGGGGACGGATTTGAAATCCGTCCCCTTATGAGGGATGAAGCGCAACGCAGCATCCGGACTTTTTACGATGCCGTCAAACATGAGTGAAGATCTCTCGGGTTGCCTCTCCCCCGATTTCCTTACCCCCCCTTTTGACCGGAGAGGGTGGGGAGGGTGATGGACCTTTTTTCTTGGGACACCATGTTCACCAAACTGGCAGACATTTTCCATAAAACACACCGGAGCTTTGAGGCATTCCAGATTGAGGCTTCCACATACAGCGCTTTGGAATGCCGGGTCTGCCCCCGCGAGATTTTCGGGGAGCGATGGATCTTCCAGAACATGTCCATGGAGACCTTTGAAAAGATCGGCCGGTATTTTCATCTCACCAAATGGGTTTCCTTCTACGGATGGGGGGATCCGATGGAAAACGAGCATATTTTTTCCATGCTGCGCCTGGCTAAGGAAAAAGGGTGTCTAACCGGCCTTTCCACCAACGGCACGCATTTAAGTGACACCCTTTCCGATCAGCTATTGTCGACTGGCCTGGATTTGATGGTGGTCTTTCTGGAAGTGGCCACCCAGGAGGTCCGGGATACCCTTGTCGCAGGAACGGATTTCAAGCGGATTATGGAGCAGGTTGAAGGATTCGTCCGTTTAAGAAACGTTCGCGGTTCCGACACGCCCAAAGTGAAGCTCTCTTTCCCTATGACCCGGATGAACATGAGGGAACTTCCCGGACTCGTGCCCCTTGCGGCAAAAATGGGGGTGGACGAAGTGAGTTTCCATAACCTCGATTACCTGCCGGATGAACGCTGCAATATCCTGCGGGCCTTCTATCACGAATCTCCCACCGCCATCTTTGAGCAGAGTATTGGTGAGATCCACAGGCTGGGGAAAGAACTGGACCTTCCGGTAATAACCTCTCCGCTTAAGGTCGAAGAAAAACTTGTCTGTGAACACAATCCTCATAAACGGGCATTCTTCTCGGCGGATGGCGCCGTGGCGCCATGCCCCTATCTCATGATTCCGAAAAAAGGCGACATTCACAGGATTTTTATGAATCGAGAGATCCATGTTCCTCAGACTTCTTTTGGAAATATCCGGGAAGAAGATTTTCTTTCGGTCTGGAACAAGGATTCCTACAGACAATTTCGGGAAGTCTTTGAACAGCGAAGGAAGGCGGAAACGAATGCAGTCCAGCTTTTGGATGCCTTTTCGAATATCAGCGCTTCACTGCTTCAGGATATGACACCGAAAAAGCCCCCCCCTCTATCCGAACTCTGTCAAACCTGCTACAAGGCTTACGGGGTTTGAGCGTATGAATTTTTCACAAAAAAAACGGGCGTACAGGAGGTCACACATGATCGAGGTCGATCTGGCAATCAAAAACGGCCGAATCGTTACGGCTGACGGTGAATTTCGCGGGGATGTCTATGTCAAGGCTGGTAAAATTGCCGGACTCGGAGACCTTGAACTGCAGGCCCAACAAAGTGTGGATGCCTCCGGTCTTATGGTCATGCCAGGGATGTTTGAATCCCATGCACATATGATGGATCCGGCTGAAACCGTTCGGGAGGACATGCCGACCGGCACCGCCGCCGCCGCCGCCCAGGGAGTCACCTCCCTGATCGAGCACAGCCATTGCACGGCTGTTCACTCGGGGGCCGAATTCAGGGACAAAAGAGACTATTTGAAAAACCGCTCCGTTGTGGATTTCGGTATCGGCGCCCATTTCCCGACCGAGTCCATCGATCATGTCGGCGAGGCCGAACAGGAAGGGGCTGCTTTTATCAAGGTTATGACCTGTACGACCCATGGGATCAAAGGGGTCACGACGGGAGACCTCCATGAGGCCATGTGGCGTTACGGGAAAACCAACATTCCTTTCCTGATTCATGCCGAGGACGAAGGATTGACGGCCGCCGCGGAGAGGAAACTGAAAGCCGCCTCCAGGCAGGACGGCGGACTCATCTCCGAATGGCGGAGCCGGCTTGCGGAAACCGTAGCCGCTCAAAATGTGGCGACGATTGCGGAAGCCACCGGGGCGCTCACCGTTTTCGCCCATTGCAGCCACCCGGATATTTTCAAGATCGCCCAGGCCGCCCGTCAGCGGGGCGCGCGTGTGTGGACGGAGGCGTGCCCCCAATACTTCGCCCTGAAAGAGGATGAGGCGTCGATCTACGGCGCCCTGAGGAAATTCACCCCCCCCAATCGCATCCGTTCAGACGACGATGTCGAGGCCCTTTGGGCCTGCATCGGGGATCGTGCGTATTTCGCGAGCGATCACGCCCCTTCCACCCTCTCGCAGAAGAAGAGCGGATCCATCTGGGCCGTCCCCTTCGGTCTTCCGGGGATGGATACCACGTTTCGGTTCCTGCTCGATGCCGCCGCCAAGGGACGGATGAGTTACCCGATGCTCGTCGATCTCTATTCCCGCCGCCCGGCGATGCTGTACGGATTTTACCCCCGCAAAGGGACACTGTCCCCCGGCGCCGACGCGGATATCGTCCTTGTCGATCCCGATGCGGTATACGAAATGACCGATGAGATGGTGATCTCCAAGGCCGGTTGGACCCCATACGCGGGAAGGATCTTCCGCGGCCGCACCAAAGCGGTTTATCTTCGCGGGAAGAAGATTGCCGAAGACGGGACTTGTCTCGCCAAACCCGGTACGGGTGAATTCATGGCGCGACAGAGATCATCTTAGCCGGAAGACGCTTGGTTGACAAGGGCGATCCGTACGGCGCGCCTTCTATGTCGAGTTCATTATTATTTTATGAACACTGCATGTTGTGATAAAACCTTCGTCGCGTTATAATTTCCTTGAACGATGAATCTGCCTTCCCAGGGGGGACTCTTATGAAAGACGTTGTTGTCGTATCTGCCTGTCGGACTGCCATCGGCGCCTTCGGCGGCGCGCTGCGCGACCTGAATTGTGCCGCATTAGGAAGTATCGTGATGAAAGAGGCCGTAATGAGGGCCGGGATCAACAAAGCCCTCATCGATGATGTCCGGTTCGGCTGCTGCATGGAACCGGTGGACGCCCTCAATGTCACCCGCATTGCCGCCTTGATGGCGGGGATCCCTGAAACGGTCACGGCCGTCACCGTTAACCGGGTGTGCATCTCCGGTATGGAGGCTGTCATCTCCGGTATGGCGATGATCCAGGCCGGTATGGCGGACATCATTCTCGCCGGAGGGATGGAACATATGTCGGGGATCGCCTACTCCGTCCCATCCGCCCGCTGGGGCTGCCGTTTACAGGACCAGGTCTTCGTGGATAATATCATCCATGGCCTTCATGCGGGCTCGCACCTGATACCAGGTCTGGAGCAGGGGCCAGTAAAGGGAGGGGATGTAGTGGAACTCTTCCGCGGGAAGCCCTATATCATGGGGGTCACAGCCGAACTGATCGCCCAGATGCTGAACCTCTCTCGAGAGGAGATCGATGCCGTCGCCCTACGCAGCCACAATAATGCCGAACGGGTAACCAAGGAGGGGGATTTCCAAGAGGAGATCGTTCCTGTCGAGATCCCCCAAAAAAGAGGAAAACCGCCCGTCATCTTTGCAAAGGATGAGCATTTCCGGCCGGGGCTCACGATGGCGGATCTCGCCGCACTGCCCGCCGCTTTCATCCCGAAGACCGGCAAGGTCACCGCCGGAAACTCGTCAGGGGTTAACGACGGGGCAAGCGCCATGGTCATCATGTCCGAAGATAAAGCGAAGGAATTGGGGGTGAAACCTATCGCCCGGATCAAGGCCGTGGGCCGCGGCGGTTGCCACCCCTCCGTCATGGGGCTCAGTCCCATCCCTGCAGTCCATCATCTCATCGCCCGGTCAGGTCTCACCCTTGCCGATTTTGACCTGATCGAGGTCAACGAGGCCTTCGCCGCTCAGTATCTAGGCTGTGAACGGGAATTGGGCTTAAACCGCGACATCGTCAATGTGAACGGTTCCGGCGTCGGTCTGGGTCATCCGGTAGGCTCGACGGGATGCAGGATCATGGTCACCTTGCTTCATGCCCTGCAAAAGCGGGGGAAGACCCTCGGGTTGGCCACACTTTGCGGCGGTGGCGGCGTTTCGCTTGCCGCCGTGCTGGAAATGCTGTAGAAGACCGCATAAACCATAAAAGGAGCAATAGATGGAGCAGGGTTCTTTGGTGGAAGGTACGAGCAGCGGAAACTTCAAGCGGATCATCATGGCGCGAATTCCCATAGGGGTGGATTTACTAGAAGCCATCCAGGAAGTGGTAAAGCGGGAGAACATTCAGAAGGGGCTGATTCTCATGGGCATCGGGGCCTTGAGCAAGGCGACGTTCAGAAACGTGAAGGTTTTTCCCGCAGAATATCCGATCACTGCCAAAGATCGGATTTACTTCGAGGTGGAACAGCCGTTGGAACTGATTTCACTGACCGGTTACATCGTTCCCTCGCTCAGCGGGCAACCCCATGTCCATGCCCATTTTTCCGCCTCCACGGTGATCGGCGAGACCATCGCCACTTACGGAGGGCACCTCGACAAGGGAGCGATCACCCATGTCAAGGCGGCGGTCGCCATCGGAGAGTTGGAAGGCATGGAGATGGAGAAACGATGGGTTGAAGAACGGAAAACCGAAGATCTGTGGTTGGGGAGATAAGTGTAACCGTTCGACAGGGAGGAACATCATGAAAGAAACGCCGGAACAGACGGCAAAGCGGCTCGCCAAGACGCGGGGCTACAGTTACCCCGAGTGGGAATACCTTGCGGAAAAGGACGCCGAGTTCCTTGACGCGTACAACCGGCTCTCGGGGCTGAGTCTTCTGCACGAGGGTGTTTCCACCGAGGGCAAGCAGCTTCCGGCCAAGTACCGTGAACTGATAGCGATCGCGGCGATGATCGGCCAGGCGCGGATGTGGGGCGTGAAGCCGCACATGGAGCGTGCGATGCGGCTGGGCTGCACCGAGCAGGAACTGCTCGAGGCGCTCGAGACGGCCCTCACCCCGGTGGGGTCGCCGCCGTTCCGGCAGGCGCTCAACATCCTGATGCAGGTGACAGGATGGCAGCCGGCCGCGGAGCGCAAAAAGGGCGCGAAAAAGAAAGGGGGGAAGGGGACAGATTTGAAATCAGCCCCCTCCCCCAAATCTCCAATGCGTGCTTCCGGGATATGATTTCCAATTTGTTCAAACATCTCGAGACTGTGCCGCCCATGGCGGTTCAGACCAGCGCCTCTTCCATCCATCCCGATTTGATCAACCGGATGCGCCTCAAATCGCTGACGCCCAGCCGGTAGGTTTTATCGGCGACGGCGATGTGCACCGGGGGAACGTCCAGGGCGCGGTCCTCTCCGAAGTAGGCGATCCGCTTGGTCTGGAGGAGATGGACGCCGATCGCGTCAACGGCGACGGGGTCGGTTCCCACGATGAGCCCTTTGTAGGGCCAGACGTACCGCCTGTCGAAGAAATGGACGCCCCGTCCGTAAAATTGCGGGGTGAGCGCGCTGAGGATGTTCAGGCGGGTCTTTCCCTTGACGATCGGGTATGTCCATATCTTGCCCAGGGGCGAACACCCGTCGGCGTGGTAATCCCAAGGTTTGGGGACGAACATGACGTAATTCTTCAGGCATGCCGCCACCCCGGACCAATGGTGGGTCCTTAAGGGGCGCACATTGATCAGCGCGGTCGCTTTGAGGAAGACCGGGTTGCTCAGAACCCCGCGGTCGTCGATCGCCGTATTCTTTTCCGACACCCCCGCTTCCAGGACCCGGCGTTTTATGGCCGTTTCCAACTCAGGGGGGGTGGGCAGCCTGCCCCAGGCGTTGCTTTTGATCCCCACGATATCGGAATGTTTGACGAGTCTCCGCCAGGCCTCCACGGGTTCTCCGGTTTCCAGGAGCGTCCTGACCGCTTCATCCAGCATGGATTGCAGGATCTCTCCCCGTATCGCGCCGTCCCCCCCCACGACATCGGCATGCCGGATGAGGACGACCTTCGCCGTCGCTTCCGATCGGGCCTCCCCGCTGAGGAGAGCCCCTCCCAGTGTGGCTGCCGCCGCGGTTCCGGCGGCAGCGCGAAGAAAATCCCTGCGGGTGATCACGGCGTCTTCCATCGGATCGAACCTCCTTTCGGTATCGGATATCGGTATGGTATTTCCACTTTCCAATGCGTGCTTCCGGGACATGATTTCCAAGTTGCGCAAAGGTCTCAAGGGGTGTCTTCTTGCATCTTACTTCTTGAGTTTTTCCTCCGCGGCCCGGATCAGGGCTTCCGCGTAGGTTTCCGTGGGGGCCCCGAACACGATGAGGACCATTTCAGCCTTCCTTCGGGCCAGGGTCCATCGCTGGTCCTCGGTCTTCGATCCGTTCTTCCCCCCGGCATCGGGCAGGTAGGCCTTCATGAAACTCCGATACGCCTCTCCCGCCGCTTTCCCGTCGGGGTAGCGGATCAGGAGAAGGTGTGTCTTTTGCTCTTCCTGAAGGTACTGCGCAAGGAGGGCTTCCGTCCGGCGGTTGAGGTTCAGGATATTCCGGTGGGCGATGAAAAACCGCTGGTTGAGGAGAATGTGACTCCTCATGAAGCGAACGCTCCTCTCCACAAGCCCGAGGTCCCTGCCCGGAAGCAAGGCAATCCATTCGGGCGCCGGACCCGTCTTGGGAACGGCATCGGCCGTGGTCCTGCCCATTGCAAGAAGGGCTGATTCAACATCGGCCCCTTCGCCCTCCGCATAGACGGCGGCAAAATACCGTCCCTTCCAGAACCGAAGCATTCCTCCCCCGAACTCCGACCCCTGGCCGATCCCGGCAGGTTCGTCCTGCCTCTCAAAGGTAAAGACGCCATAGGCATCGGCTGAAGAGGCCATTTCGTAGAGTTCGACGGTGAGCGCCGGCCCGCCCGGCTTCCCGTAACGGCGGACCGTGAGATTCTGAAAACCATAAGCCAGATAGAGCTCAGCGGCGCCGTTCATGTAGGCAAAGAGGGTCCTGGAATTGTGGCGCTCCTCTTTTCCATCCCACTTCCAGCCTGCGGCTTCCGAAGGCAGGGAGATCGCCGGATCCATTTTACCTCTCGCTTTCTCCGCCGCCATCGCAGCCCCCGTCAACATCCAGACCGTCGCAAGAAGGCAGGTCCAAGTCTTCATTGAAGTTCCCGATCCCCTCCGTTGTCGCCCTTCAAAGCGCAACTGGCGGCTTGCGCTCCCGGTCAACCCCTGCCGAGGAACGGCATCTTGGTTGCCATCACCGTCAGGAACTGGACGTTTGCCTCCAGCGGCAGGCTTGCCATGTAAACCACTGCATCGGCGACGTGCTGAACATCCATCCGCTGTTCGGGGACGATGTCGCCGTTCGCCTGTTGCACGCCGCTTCCTATTTTTTCGGTGAGCTGGGTCGCGGCGTTGCCGATGTCGATCTGGCCGCAGGCGATGTCGTATTTGCGGCCGTCCAGCGAGGTGGATTTGGTCAACCCCAGGATGGCGTGCTTGGTTGCCGTGTAGGGCGCGGAGTTCGGGCGCGGCGCATACGCCGAGATCGAACCGTTGTTGATGATGCGGCCGCCCCGCGGATCCTGGGTCTTCATCAGCTTGATCGCCTGCTGCGTGCACAGGAACGCGCCGGTAAGATTCGTGTCCACCGCCGCCTTCCACGTTTCGTAATCGAGGTCCTCGGTCGGCGTGGCCGGGGTCAAGGCGCCGGCGTTGTTGAACAGCAGATCGAGGCGGCCGAACGCTTCCTTGGTTTTCGAGAACAGCGCGCGAACCGCCTCCGGGTCGCTCACATCGGTGGGAATCGCCAGGGCGCGCGAACCCGCCCCCGATTCACGGACCGTCTCTTCGAGGCGATCCTTCCGGCGCCCGGCAAGCGCGACACGATAGCCCTCCTTCAATAACGCCAGCGCGACCGCCCTGCCGATGCCGCTGCCCGCGCCGGTGACGATGGCGACTTTGTCAGGGGAATTCATTGGTCTCCTCCTGCAGGATATGGTTTGAAAGTACGATTGTGAAATTATCGTTGTCAAGGCATATTATTTATTTTTTGGCCCTGGCCCTCTCGATGATTTCAGCGATGCCCAGGACCTCCAGGGTCTCTTCCAGCCCCTCCGCCTTGACGGCGTCGGAGAGCATCTTGGCGCAGCTCGGACATGCCACAGCGACGATGCGAGCCCTCGTATCACGCGCTTCCCTGACACGGACCCGTCCGGCGCTGTCCTCGCCGGCGCCCAGGATATCCGTGAAGAAGTTTCCGCCGCCCCCGCCGCAGCAGAAGGCATTAAGAGCGTTCCGGCGCATCTCCACCAGTTCGACGCCGGGGATGGCCTTCAGGATCTCCCGCGGTGGGCCATAGATCTGATTGTGCCGGCCCAGGTAACAGGGGTCATGGTAAGTCACTTTTACCGGGTAATCGGAAAGGGCGAGCTTTTTCTCGTTGATCAGCCCGGCCAGGATCTCCGTATAATGAAAAACCAGGAATATCCCTCCCAGTTTGGGATACTCCTTCTTGAAGACATTGAGGGCGTGGGGGTCCAGGGTGATAATTT
>CAZINF010000139.1:0-8718 GCA_964540555.1 uncultured Syntrophus sp.
GCGAACCTTGACCAGAACGGTGGCCTTGCTGCGGTCAACGGTCGGCACGATGGCATGGACCTCCCCGCGGAACCGCGTGTCCGGGAGGGCGTCCAACTGGATGTCGCAGGGCTGGCCGACCCGGATGGTGGTGATGCTTGTTTCCGAGACATCCACCTCCACCTGCAGGGAGTTCATGTCGGCGATCGACACGACGGCGGCCTTGGCGCTGGCGGCGGCCCCGATGGGGGTGACGATGTCGCCGATGTCCGCGTTCTTGGTCAAAACGACGGCATCGAAGGGGGCCCGGATCAGGGTGTAGTCAAGACTCGCCTCGGCGTTTTTCAGCGCGGCTTCCCCGGCATGAACGACGGCTTCCGCCGCCTTCACCCCTTCGACGGCCCGCCGGTAACGTGTCTCCGCTACTTCATAATCGGACCGGGAGACGTAATCTCTGGCAACGAGTTGTTTGTAGCGTTCATGCTCCTTCTGGGCGTTGTCCCTGTCTGCCCTGGCCTGTTCAAGGGTGGCGCGGGCCGTGTTCAGATTGGCCGCGGCCTGGTCTCTGACTGCCGATACGTCGATATTCTCCATGCGGGCGATCACGTCTCCCTGCTTGATCTTGCTCCCTTCCTCCACCATCAGGGCCACCAGACGGCCCGTCACCTTGGAGGCCACCGCGGCTTTCCGCTGGGCGACGATGTAGCCGCTTGCGTTCAGCAGGGATAGCGACTGGGAAGGATAAAATTGGGAAATGGTCGTCACATCGATGGAGATGGCCGGGACGGCGATGCCGCCGAAGTAAAGGACGCCGGCTGTCAGAAGCAGCAGGAGGGCTGCCGCGATGACAAGCGGCTTCTTTCTGCGCCTGTTGGGCTTGATGATCTTTTCCGATTTTTCAATCTTCAGCTTTGCAATATCTTCCGCAGGCATGACAGGCTCTCCAGAACGGGGACAAGCTTTTCCACAGTCTCCCTATTTGTCGACTTCCCATCTATTTATAACAGAACCCCACTGACTTTGCCACAAGCGGATTTACTTTGCCGCAGCTCCGGTGAAGCGTAAAATATCGAGTCCCCGGATGCGGTCGATGAGGTAGATGTATCCTCGTTCGTCCACATAGAGATCGTTGCTCTGCGCATACCGTTCACCGGAAACCGGTCGGGGGATGTAATGCCCCACCTCCCTGGGATGGTAAGGATCCGAGAGGTCGATCACCCTCAGACCGCCCGAAAACCAGGCGGCATAGACCAGGTTGTCCGGCCCGACATATTCGTGGGGTTGATGCGCTCCGAAGCGACCGCCGGTCTTTCCCGAAGGATCCGGCGGCACATGAAACGTCGCAGCAGGGAGGGGTCGCTTCTCGTCGGTGATGTCGAAGAGGGCCAGTCCCGCCGTTCCATTGCCTCCTCCCCCGTAACGTTCGACGTTGATTGCCAGGGTGCTGCCGCAGATCCGCGCCTTGTGGGAGTGCGTTCCGGGACGCACTGGAATTCTGGAGAGGATGCGGGGACGGGTCGGGTCCGCCACATCCAGCAGAGTGGTTGCCCATGGCGGTCCCATGTGACCGATGGCGGCAAGGTTTCCCTTCACATCCACCATCCCTCCGCCTTCGAGATCGAGGCGCCCCACGGGTATTACATTCTTTGCGGATACGAACCCCGGCGATGCGGCTGCCAGACCTGACCAAAGCAGGATCATAAGCAATCCCAGCGACAAGCCTTTTCTCGCCTGCCATAGCGCCCACTCACAATCGTAAACACATTGAACTTGCATGTCGGATCTCCTGTCAAGAGATCGGGAAAACGCCAAAAATCAGGACCGAGAGAACCGCTCCGATCAACAGGATATAGGCTATGTCGATTTTTTTATGGAGAGCCAGGAAAGCCCCGAGGAACATCAGCACACTGGGAAGGTCTATCAAGGCGGCTCGACCGAAATCGACCAGAACCAGCGCCAGCATTCCGATGAATGAACCGAGAATCCCCTGCTCGATCGTCTGAACAGCCGGCATCCGTTTCAGGCGGTCATAGTAAGGCATGAGAAGGGTTATGATGAAGAAGGAGGGGGAAAAGCCGGCGATCGTGGCCATGAAGGCGCCCCATAAGCCGGCGAGCTTATACCCCAGGAACGTGGCCGTGATCATCACCGGTCCGGGGGTCGCCTGTCCCATGGCGATCCCGTCCAGAAACTCTTTGGTGCTCACCCAATGGAATTTTTCCACCACATCGTACTGGATCAGGGCAATGACCGTGAACCCTCCACCGAAGGCCAGCGCTCCGACTTTGGAAAGGCTCATGCAAAGATGAAAGAGCGGGTTGTGGAAAAAGTAGGAAATGAGGAACAGGAGGCTGATCAGTAAAGCCAATCCACCCAGGAAAATGAAATCCGTCTTGTTTGGGGGCGCCTGGCCTGCTTCAACTGCTTCAACGAGCCTGTTTCCCCCCTTGGTTACCCGAAGAAGAAGCGCCAAGCCAGCGGCCAGAAGGAACACCACCATAATATTCCAACGCAAGATGAACCCGATAAACGAAAGGAGGGCAAGGAGAAGGACTTTCCATCCATGGAGGATGGACCGGCTGAAGCCGATAAACGCATTGAGTACCAGGCTCACCACAATGGCGCCAAGCCCCTTGAATAGACTCTGAATGAGCCAGAGATCTCCCCATCGAAAATAGAACAGAGAGAGGATCGCGATCAGAGTGAAGGCGGGCAGGATAAAAGCGACGGCGCAGAAGAAAGCCCCCCAGATTCCGCGAAGCCTGTAACCGATATAGGTTGACAGCATCACCCAGGTGGCCCCGGGCAGCATTTGGCAAAAGGCCATGCCCTGGAGGAACTCCTGCTCGCTTATCCAGCGGCTCTCCTTTACGATCGCTCGCTTGATTTCCCCGGCAATGGCCGGCCCGCCGTAGGCCGTGGCTCCGATTTTCAGAAATCGCTTCGAGAGGACACTCAAAGGAATCATGGGTTGGCTTGCTTTCATCCAGCCCTCCTGGCATGGGAATGGCTTGATTTACTGATCTCTCCGAGAAAGATGAACCGCGGGATGGTGTTTAATGCTTATAACTGATCGATAATCCACCGCCGCTTTCATCTATCGTCGTTTTCATATAGGGAAGGCTCCTTATATAAGCATAGAACTCTCTTGTCCCTTCCCCCATTCCCCAGCTTCGCGTGGAAACATTATGAGCCGTATAGCACCCGCCTGCCTCAAGTTTAGGGTATACAGCGATGAAGTAATTTTTGTACCACTCTTTGTCGGCATCGCAGAAAACAAAATCGAAGGGTCCTTGAAGCTCTTTGACCAACACGTGCGCGTCGGCAAGCCTGGCGTCAATATAGTCCGAAACACCGGCTTCCTTGAATTTAGCCAGCGCCTGTCGATAGCGATCCTTGTCTATCTCGATGGTGATCACTTTCCCACCTGTTTTACTTAGCGCCCAAGCAATATAAATCGTGGAGTGACCTGTAGAGGTTCCGATTTCGAGAGCCTTTTTATATCTATTTTCGATAATCAGATTGTACAAAATTTTTCCATCCGACGCTGGAACATTGAGATCTCTCCAGGTACCCTGCCGCTTTTCTAAAAATGCCCTTACCTTTTCATCGATATCTTTCTTCTTTCCCAATCCTTGGGACATCAGATCGGCCGGCAATAAAAGCGCGATACCGAGGATAAGCAATAAAATAGGGGCATAAATGTTTCTTTTCATGATGCACACTCACTATCACGTTTGAAATTCTAAATCCACTGCATGAATATCATTTCAGGAAGTCATACATCAACCGGATGAATCCATGATTGGGTGCACAGCCAGGGATGGGTCAAACCGTGTTGACATTAGAGGCGGCTTCCCCTATAGTCGCCGACAACGAAAAGGGAATTCGCAAAACCCCCCCGAGCCTTATTCATGTAAAAAAAGGTGAGTAATGAAGAGGGAATCCTGATGATAACCGAAGAAATCAAGAAAAAACTGCGTGATATTGTGGGGCCGGAAAACATCCTTGATTCCGATCTCGATCGTTTCGGGTACTCCTACGATTCATCTTTTGTGCCCCTGCTGCCGGCGAACAAGCCCGACATCGTCGTCCGACCGCTGACCGCGGAAGAAGTCTCGAAGGTGATGGTCATCGCTTACGAATATGCGATTCCCGTCACGCCGCGCGGCGCGGCGAGCGGACGCACCGGAGGCTGCATCCCCCTGCAGGGCGGCATTTCGCTTTGCCTCGATCGCATGACGCGAATCATCGAACTGGATGAGAGAAACATGATGGTCACGGCCGAAGCGGGGGTCCGCACGATCGATCTTTACAACCACTGCGCCGCCAAAGGACTCTTCTATCCGCCCGACCCGGCGAGCTGGAAGTTCTCCACGATCGGCGGCAACGTGGCGGAGAATGCCGGCGGCATGCGGGCCGTCAAGTACGGAGTGACGGCTGACTACGTGATGGGACTCGAAGTGGTCCTGGCCGACGGCACGATCCTCCATACCGGCGGCAAGGCGATCAAAAACGTGACGGGTTACGACCTCAAGAGCCTCTTCACCGGTTCCGAGGGGACGCTCGGCGTCGTGACCCGGGCGATGTTCCGGCTCATTCCCATGCCGAAGAAGCGGGGCACGCTGCAGGTGATGTTCCCCTCCCTCGACGAGGGGTGCGCGACGGTCCATATGATGCTGCAGGCGGGCATCGTGCCGGCGGCCGCCGAGATCATGGACCGGGTCTGTCTCGAGACGGTGGCACGGCACCGCAAGACCGAGCTTCAACCGGCCGTCCAGGCCTGTCTGGTCATTGAAATCGACGGGGATACCGATGAGGCGATCGCGACACAGGCGAAGCAGATCGAGGCCGTTGCAAATCGCTGCAGCGCGATCGGATTTCGTGTGGCCCAGTCGCAGCAGGAATCGGACGAACTCTGGGCGATCCGGCGGGGGATCAGTTCCGCGGTAGCCGCCATGGCGCCAAACCGGCTCGGCGAGGACATTTCCGTCCCGCGCGACGCCTTTCCCGAAGTCGTGCGTCGCATCCGCGCCATCTCCGAGAAATACAGGATTCCTATTGCCGTATACGGTCATGCCGGCGACGGCAATCTCCATCCATCGGTGCTCTGCGACCTGAGCGATCCCGAAGAGGCCGGTCGGGTGCACCGGGCGGTCGATGAGATTTTTGCGGCGACCCTCGCCGTCGGCGGGACGCTTTCGGGTGAGCACGGGATCGGCATCACCAAACGGCCTTACATCACCCAGGCGCTGGGCGAAACAGGCGTGAGGATCTTGAAGGCAATAAAACAGGCGCTCGATCCGAAAGGGATTATGAACCCGGGCAAGATCTGGTGACGGCTTCGTAAAAAGGCCGGATGCTGCGTTGCGCTTCATTCCTCGTCGCTGCGGCGTACGCCCAAAGTACGCCTCACTCCTCGAAATTCGCACGCCTTGCCTCTGGACGTTTTACGAAGCCGTACGACATACGACATGGAGAGGAAAAGAAGTGTATGCATAAAACGGTGGATGCTGCATTGCTGCAGAACGCCAGGAGGATCGTCAGCCAATGCGACCGCTGCGGCGCCTGCCTGCCGGTGTGTCCGCTCTTCGGGGCGAGGGATATCGAAGCGTCGAGCGCCCGGGGGAAGAATGTGATCGCGCGCGCCCTGGCCGAGGGCGGCCTCGATCCGGCACCGGATGTCGTTGCGGCAGTTGACTTCTGTCTGTTATGTCGGGCCTGTGTCGAGAATTGTCCGAGCAAGGTCAAGACCGACGAGGCGATGATCGACGTCCGCCAGTATCTCGCGGACCGGACGGGTGGAACGGGTGTAAAATACAAGGCCGCCGGCGCTTTCCTGAAAAGCCGGAGCCTGGTCAAGCTTGCGTCGGGTGCGCTGTCGGTCCTGCGCAGAATGGGTCTCAACGATCTCTTCCCCCACGGCATGGCGCCGGATGAGTATACAAAGGCCCATTTCCTTGCCACCTTTGCCGGGCCGGCTGCCCTCGGACAGAGGGCGCCCCTCTCCGACGTGGCGGTCACGGCAGCGACAAAAGTGGCGTACTTCCACGGATGCGGCATGCGGATGATGTTTCCCGCGGCTGCTCTCCAGTCATTGGAAATTCTGCGGACCACGACGCGGATCATCCTGAAGGACAATGTCTGCTGCGGTTTGCCGCACCTCGCCCACGGCCTGCGCGATGATTTTCTGGCCCTTGCCAAAAAGAACATCCGGCTTTACGAGGACTGTGGTCTCATCGTGAGCGACTGCGCCAGCTGCGGCGGCACGCTCAAGCATATCGCTTCCTTCTTTGCGAACGATCCGGAGTGGAAGGACCGGGCGGCCGACTTCAGCGGCAAGGTGATGGATCTGACGGAGTACCTCGCGAAGGCGGGTTACACGCCATGGCGGCAGGTAGATGCCGTATTGACCTATCACGACCCCTGCCATCTCGTGCGGGGCCAGGGTATCACTCGGCAGCCGCGCGACCTGCTGAGGGCGACCGGGAAATTCGTCGAGATGGAAGAGGCCGATACCTGCTGTGGAGGGGCGGGCTCCTTTCACATGGATTATCCCGACATAGGGGCAAAGATCCTCGAAAAGAAGCGCGCCAACATCGAAAAAACCGGCGCGGCCGTCGTCGTTACCGGCTGTCCCGGGTGTCTGATCCAGCTGACCAAGGCGGCGAAGGCCAGCGGCAAATTCAAGGCCATGCACATCAGTCAAGTGATCTGATTTCTAGCATCACAATCCGCGGTTCACTCCTCCTGCTTCCGGAGGTGGTGCTTGATCATCTTGAGCTGGAGGCCTTTCCGGCTCAGACCCAGACGCTCGGCCGCTCGCGTGACGTTGCTGCCGCACTCGTCGAGGCAGCGGGCGATGATCTGCCGCTCCATCTCCTCCATGTGGCTCTTCAGGACGTCATGCCCGGGCGTCTCCGATGGTTCGGCGGTTGAGGGGAGCTCTTTAGCGGCAGCGTTCGCGATCTCCGGCGGAACGAGCTTTAATGTCAGAGAAGGTTCTTCCGCCATGAGGACCATCCGCTCGATGAGGTGTTCCAGCTCCCGGATATTTCCCGGCCAGGAGTAGGCGAGGAAACATGCACGAACTTCGGGGGCCAGCCCTTCGACCTTTTTCCCGAGTTTCCGGTTGAATTTCGCGAGGAAATGGTCGGCCAGGGGAAGGATGTCCTCGCTCCGTTCCCTAAGCGGCGGGATGTGGATGGGGAAGACATTCAGGCGATAGAAGAGGTCTTCCCGGAACTTGCCCTCTTTTACGGCGTGCAGGAGGTTCCAGTTCGTCGCTGCGATGAGCCGTACATCCACCTCGACGGTCTTGAGACCGCCGACCCGCACGAAGCTCTGGTCCTGGATGGCCTGGAGGAGCTTCGCCTGCATCTCCCGGGGGATTTCGCCGACCTCGTCCAAAAAGAGGGTTCCCCGGTGGGCCAGTTCGAATCTTCCCGGTTTAGTTGTGACGGCGCCGGTGAACGCCCCCTTTTCATAGCCGAACAGCTCGCTTTCGACGAGATTCTCCGCGATGGCTGCGCAGTTGATCTTGATGAAGGGCTGCTCCTTCCGGGTGCTGTTGCGGTGGATGGCGCGGGCGACCAGTTCCTTGCCGGTCCCCGTTTCCCCGGTGATGAGCACTGTAGTCGTTGTGGGCGAAACCTTTCGGATGATCTCATGGATCTCGGTCATATGGCTGCCGGCGCCCACGATCCGATAGGGGTCTGTATCGCTGTTTGCCGCCGAGAGTTCACGGTCGTTGCTCATCCGGGTTCTGACCGCTTTGAGGATGACCGTTTTGAGTTCGTCCTGTTCGAAGGGCTTGGTAAGGTAATCGAAAGCCCCTTTCTTCAGCGCGTCCACCGCGTTTGCGACAGTGCCGTACGCGGTGAGGATGATCACCGGCAGAGCGGGATCGTCCTGCATGATCCGGTCAAGGAGGCCCATGCCGTCCAGTCTCGGCATCTTGAGGTCAGTGGCGACGACGGCGATCTTCTCCTTCCGGAGAATCTCCAGGGCCTCGTGGCCGTCCGCGGCCGTGACCACCTCGTAGCCCTCTTTTTTCAGCATGGCCTTGAGGACCAGCCGCATGTTCAACTCGTCGTCTACGACGAGGATTTTCGCCTCTTTCATTCCGGCGTCGTCCTTTCTCTTCCTTTCTGTTGCAGTGTCCTTTACGCCTTGGGGGGACGCACTATCCATCGGATCACCAATCCATGTCAAGCCCGACTCTCTATTGGACCGTTTCGAGACGGATGTGAAAAATGGTTCCCTGGCCGGGGATCGACTTTACCCTGATCCGTCCCCCGTGGTTCCGGATGATGCGCTGACAGACGGCCAGCCCCAGACCGACCCCCCGCTCCTTGGTTGTGAAGAAGGGGGTGAAGATCTGCTTCAGCGTTTCACGGCGGATCCCCTGTCCCGTGTCCCGGATGAAGATTCCCACCGCATCGCCGGCGTCGCTTTCGATCCTGAACGTCCGGACCGTCAACGTACCCCCATCCGGCATCGCCTCGATGGCATTGATGGCGATGTTCATGATCACCTGGTGGATCTGCTCCTGGTCCATGGGGACCGGCGGCAGATGGGGATGGAGCTCCCACCGGATCTCGATCCGAGAGGAGATGCTGTTTGTCTCGATGACGGTGAGCGCCTTTTCGATGACGGCGTTGATCGAACGAGGCTGCAGATTTGTCGAGTAGGGCCGGGCATAATCGAGGAACTGGCTGACCACCCGGTTCAGGCGGT
>CAZINF010000140.1:0-2064 GCA_964540555.1 uncultured Syntrophus sp.
TGCAGGTTGTGCCGGAGAGAAGGTCTGAAGCTGTTTCTCAAAGGGGACAGGTGTTACAGCGAGAAGTGCGCCTTTGATAGGCGGGGTTATGCCCCTGGGGATCACGGACAGCTTCGAAAGAAATTTTCCGATTATGGCGTCCAGTTGAGAGAGAAGCAGAAGCTCAAAAGGATGTATGGTCTGCTGGAAAAGCAATTCCGGGGATATTTCGATAAAGCAGACAAGCAGAAGGGAATTACCGGAAGCAATCTCCTTCTTTTTTTAGAGAGAAGACTGGACAACATGGTCTTCCGGATGGGCTTTGCCAATTCGCGTACGGAAGCAAGGCAGCTGGTGAGGCATAACCATTTTCTGGTTAGTGGAAAGCCAGTGAATATACCTTCTTATCTGATTAGACTCGGGGACGAGGTGCAGGTCAGAGAGGGAAGCAGAAAGGTTGAGCGGATACTCGAGGCCATGGGAACCGTTTCCCGGCGGGGTGTGCCTCAATGGCTGGAAATTGACAAGGCAAACTTCAGGGGGATTGTGAAGACCCTTCCGGCCCGCGAAGAATTGACAATGCCGGTACGGGAACAGCTGGTCGTTGAGCTTTATTCCAAATAGAACAATAACCAGACATCCGAAGGGCAGGGAAAGGAATTATGCAGAGAAACTGGCACAATTTGATTCAACCGAAAAAAATCGATACAAATGAGGCGACTCTTACCCCTTTTTACGGGGAGTTCAGCTGTCAGCCCTTGGAACGCGGCTTCGGCATTACCCTGGGGAATGCGCTCCGGAGGATATTGCTCTCTTCCATTCGGGGGGCAGCCATTGTTTCCGTTAAATTTGACGGGGTGCTTCATGAGTTTTCCACGATCCCTGGGGTCAGGGAAGATGTGACCGATATCATTCTGAATCTGAAAGGCGCGCGCCTGAAGCTTCATCAGGACGGCCCGCGAACCATCCATATCGATGCCTCGCGGGAGGGGGTGATCACCGCGGCAGACATCGTGACCGACGGGACAGTCGAGATCCTCAATCCCGAGCACTATATCGCAACACTGGTCGGGGAAGCCTCTTTTAAAGCGGAGATGGTGGTCAAAATGGGTAAGGGCTATATACCCGCACAGAGGGAAAGGGATCCCGAACAACCCGAGGGGACCATTAATATTGACGCCATCTTTTCGCCGATCAAAAAAGTCAATTATACGGTCACCTATTCGCGGGTTGGGCAGGTTGCGGACTACGACCGGCTGATTCTGGAGATATGGACGGACGGGAGTGTCCTCCCGGATGATGCCCTGGCTTATGCCGCCAAGATCCTCAAGGAGCAGATGGATGTCTTCATCAATTTCCCCGAGGTGGGAGTAGGAGAGAAACCGCACGAGAGCGATCCTCCCCCCGAAGATCCGAATGATCTCCTGCTACGGCATGTCGATGACCTGGAACTCTCCGTCCGTTCGGCAAATTGCCTGAAAAACGCCGGTATCAATCTGATCGGCGAGCTCGTTGGGAGGACAGAGGCTGAGATGCTCAAGACCAAGAACTTCGGCAGGAAATCGCTTAATGAAATAAAGGAGATTCTGTCCGAGTCGGGGTTGGGCTTCGGCATGAAGATGGACTTCCCGCCGTGGAACAAAGCCGAAAAAAAGGGCGAGGCTTCTCAGGCAGAGGAAGATAAGGATTGAAAGGATAATATTCGATGGGCCAGGGAAAATTTGGAAGCAGGCTGGGGAGAACGACCAGCCATCGGAAGGCCATGCTCAGGACGATGGTCACTTCTTTTTTGAAATACGAAAAGATAAAGACCACCGATACGAAGGCCAAGGAGCTCAAGAAAGTGGCGGAGAAGATGATCACCCTCGGCAAACGGGGGGATCTCCATGCCAGGAGACAGGCCGCGGCATTTGTCCGGGAGCGGGACGTCGTTGGAAAGCTGTTCGGAGAGTTATCGGCTCGGTATAAGGACAGGTCCGGAGGCTATACAAGAATCGTCAAGATGGGCTACCGTGCCGGTGACAATGCGCCTATGGCCATGATTGAGTTCATCCGAGATGCCGAGGCAAAAGACTCAAAGAAGAA
>CAZINF010000140.1:2164-6013 GCA_964540555.1 uncultured Syntrophus sp.
TTTCACCCCTTGTGTTTTTAATAAAAAGCGATATAGTCCTCTCGAAACGTTTTTGTCATGTGGGATTTTATCATCATCACGCGGAAGGAGGAACGGTTATGGCTGAAAAGAGAATCGGCGAAGTGATGAAATATTTTGCCAAACCGAGCGTCGCAGCTGTCAAGATCACGGAGGGAGAGATCGATGTCGGGGATACCATCAAATTCATGGGACACACCACAGATCTGACGATGCCGCTTGATTCCATGGAGGTCAATAATCAGAAAGTGCCGCGGGCTCTCGCCGGCGACTATGTCGGCATCAAGGTGGCGGATCGGGTCCGGCCCGGTGATGAGGTATATAAAGTAACCGCCTCGTAAATAGGTCCATGACGTATCGAGACACGCTCGCATATCTCTCCAGCCTGAACAAAATGGGCATTCGGTTCGGGCTTGATCCCATCCGCCTGCTGCTGGAGCGGCTCCACAATCCCCAGAGCAGCTATCCCGCCGTCCTGATCGCGGGGACGAACGGCAAAGGTTCGGTGGCGGCGATGACGGCGGCGATTCTCTCCTCCGGCGGATTCAAAACAGGGCTATACACTTCTCCGGACCTGATCGATTTCAGGGAAAGGATACGGATCAACGACGGGATGATCAGCCGCGAAGAAGCGATGCACTGCGCCGAATGGGTGAAAGAAAAGATAGCAGAGGATATCAGCTATTTTGAATTCCTGACGGCGATGGCGTTCCTCCATTTCCACCGGCAGCGGGTGGATATTGCCGTTCTGGAGATCGGGATGGGAGGGAGGCTCGACGCCACGAATGTGGTCGATCCCCTCCTGTCGGTGATCACCAATATCTCCCTTGAACACCGGGAGTATCTCGGCAACACTCTGGAGAAAATCGCTCGGGAAAAGGGAGGGATCATCAAAAAACAGGGGACCTGCCTCACCGCAGCCGTACAGGGGCCCGTTATCGAAACCCTCGAGACACTCTGTCGGGAGAGAGGGGCAACGATTTACCGGCTCGGGAAGGAGATCCGCACCAGGCGTCACCGGGATGGGAGATTTTCGTACCGCGGAATCAGGCGCCGCTATGAACGGCTTGTCTGCCCCCTTGTGGGGCGGCACCAGATCTCCAACGCGGCTTTGGCGCTGGGCATTGTGGAACTGATCGGGAATGATGGCTTCGGGGTGGATGAACGCGCCGTTGTCGATGGTTTGAGAAAGACCCGCTGGGAGGGCCGGCTGGAAATCCTCCAGCGCAATCCGACGCTGCTAGTGGATGGCGCACATAATCCGGCCGGTGCAGCAACCCTCTGCTGGGCGCTGAAAAACGATTTTTCGTACCGGCGCCTATGGCTGATTTTCGGCGTACTCGGGGATAAGGATTACCGGGCGATGGTGAAGAGGCTCTTCCCGCTGGCTGACGAGGTCATTCTTACCCGCCCGGACAACGACAGGGCGCTGTCTCTGGATCTCCTGCTGCCGACGGCCCGGGCCTTCCATAAGCATGTCGAAGTGATCGAAAATCCCGGCGACGCTCTGCAGCAGGCCCTCTCGCAGGTCGGAGAGAAGGATCTCATCTGCGTCGCCGGTTCACTCTATCTTGTGGGAGAAATTAAAAAATTCCATCAGGCCGGCGGCCGGCAGGATGCAAGCAAGGAGGAACGCGCGAAATGAGAGGTGCCGGGCCATGCTGAGTTGGAAGGAATATTTCCGTACGGTACTTGTCCTGTTTCTCCTTCTGGTTCCGTCTCCCGCCCTCCCGGCGTCGGACAAAGAAATCGCCGAGGGGCCGGTCAACATCGAGGCGAACAGCATCACCTATTACGAAGATGAAGACACCGTTCACGCGGTCGGGAAGGTCGTGATCACCTTTTCCCGGGGATTCCTCAAGGCCGATACCGTGACGCTCAACCGCGGGACAAACATCGCCCTCGCTGAGGGACAGGTGCTGATCCATAGCGATCATGATGTACTCGAGGGTGACAAGGTATTATTCAATATCGTGACCAAGACCGGAACGGCGACCGAGGGAAAGATATTTATTGCCCTGAACCATCTGTACGTTAAGGGAGAAAAGATCGAAAAGAAGGGGGAAGCGACCTATCGGCTGGAAAATGCCACCGTCACGACCTGTGACGGCAAGAATCCTGATTGGCGAATTGCGTGCAGTGGGCTCGATCTGACCATTGACGGCTACGGGGTCTTGAAGCATGGGCGATTCCTCGCTGGTGACGTCCCTATCTTCTATATGCCTTACTTCGTTTTTCCCGCCAAGACGACACGCCAGTCGGGCTTGCTCCCCCCCTTCTTCGCCTACTCCCAGGACAAGAACGGTCTGGACGTGGAACTGCCCTTCTTCTGGGCTATTTCAGAGAATGCCGACGCAACCTTCTATCAGCGTTACATGGAGAAGCGGGGCTACAAGCAGGGAATGGAGTTCCGCTATTCCCCCAGCCCGGAAACCTTTGGAACCCTTTACGTCGATTATATCAACGACCGTAAACGGATAACGGAAACCGTCGGTTCGATGAGCCGAGACTGGCAGGGCGATCGGAGCCGCTGGTCTTTTTATCTGAACCACGAGACCACTTTCGCCTCCGGCTTTTCCCTCCGGAGCGACATCCGTCAGGTGTCCGATCGTTGGTACTTTCGGGACTTTTCTTCATACAACTATTACCTGAGCAACTATTCCCAGTCCGGCCAGGGACGGTTTCAACGCATCTCCTTCCTGGGCGATGAATCCCTCGGTTCGCTGAATTCCACAATTCGCCTCACTAAAAACTGGTCCATGTATAACCTGACCGCCCTGGCCATCCACACCGATGATTTTACTTCACAAAACAATAATGCCACGACGCTCCAGGCGTATCCGGCGGTGACCCTGACGGGATTCCGTCAGCCTATCCTTAAGAGTCCCTTGCAGATTGAATTCAACGGCGCATACGTCAATCTCTACCGTCAGGAAGGTCAGAGGGGCCATCTCTGGGAGCTGAGCCCGACCCTCTATCTGCCGATGAGCCTTGGTCCCTATGCTCAGGCGACAACCCAGGCCGGATTCCGGGGGAGCGCTTGGGAACGGACCGATTCCGGGACGGATGCCGGCGACAAGCACGGCTATCGCCAGGTATTTCCGTTCGGCGCCTCCCTCTCCACCGAAATCAACAGGGTTTTCGTTGTCGGGAGTCCCGAAAAGGTCGGGATTGAAAAGATCAAACATGCGATCAGACCGGAGATCTTTTATAACTACAACTATGTCCCCGACAACGCCTCTCAGGAACGCGGCCCCGATTTCCTAACGAGGATTGGGTTCCAGAACAGCCTGACCTACGCCCTCACCAATACGATCGTCTCCCGAAAGCGAGGAGCGGACGGGAAGAACAGTTACCACCAGATGATGCGCCTCATGCTGGCTCAGACCTATGACATCCGGGAGAACAGCAGGGAGGTCACCGGTGTCGGTGGTGACATCCGTCGTCCCTTCGGCGATGTGCTCGTGGAACTCGACCTGACACCGATCCCGAATTTCTCTCTGGCGGCGCGTAACGCCTATAGCGTGAATTACAGCGCCTGGCGGGCGAGCAATTATGATCTGACCGTTTACGACAACCGGGGGGATCACCTCTCCTTGGGGTACCGCAATACGCAGTCGCTGGGGTACAACACTAAACAGACTGTCTTGGAGGAGGTTAATCTCTATCTGAAGGCATCCGTGACGTCATCGCTGGACGCGATCTATATCCTGAGAAAAAATCTGCTGGACCGCAAGACCATCGAATCCACGTACGGGATCAAATACAGGAAGCAGTGCTGGAGCGTTGAACTCCGCGTCTCCTCCCTGGAGAATGACACGATGGTCATGG
>CAZINF010000140.1:6113-8575 GCA_964540555.1 uncultured Syntrophus sp.
CAGGAAGAGGTCATCCGCGATTGGTATCTCGTGGATGCCGAGAACAGGATTTTAGGCAGGCTGGCATGCGGGATTGCCCATCGGCTGCGCGGCAAGCACAAGACCATATTCGCGCCCTACATGGATACCGGTGATTTTGTGATTGTGGTCAATGCCGAAAAGATCGCTCTCACCGGCAAGAAACTGACGGACAAGGTCTATTACCACCATTCGGGTTATCCGGGCGGGATCAAGGCCGTAACGGCGGGGAAGCTGCTCAAGGAGAAACCGGAAGAGGTGCTTCGTACAGCTGTAAAGGGGATGCTGCCAAAGAATACACTGGGCAGGGCTATGCTGAAAAAGCTCAAGATCTATGCAGGCGGCGACCATCCGCATGAAGCCCAGTGCCCACGCATTCTGGAGTTATGATTTTTTACATTTCAGGGATGGATATCGGGTCTGAGAACATGATGTGGAGAGAGAGATGACGGAAAAACGTTTTTATGCGACGGGGAAGAGAAAAAGCGCCATTGCCAGGATCTACATGAAGGAAGGTACGGGCATCCTGCAGGTGAACAAGAGGAACTTTGACGACTACTTCACCCGGGAAAGCCTGAAGATGCTTATCCAGCAACCGCTGGAGATGACGGGGAAGAAAGGCCGGTTCGATTTCTACATCAATGTGGAAGGGGGCGGCATCGCCGGCCAGGCGGGCGCCATCAAACACGGCATCTCCAAGGTCCTTGTAGAATATGACGGGGAACTGAGATCGGCCCTGAAAAAGGCCGGTTTTTTGACGCGTGATTCACGGATCAAGGAAAGAAAGAAATACGGACAGCCGGGGGCCAGAAAACGGTTCCAGTTCTCAAAGAGATAAATTCCGGGGAGGCTGAGGCCTCCCTTTTTTTTGGGGATGAAGGAGGGGTAAAGGTGATCAGTGTCGGCATATACGGGGGGAGCGGATACACCGGGCAGGAGCTCCTGCGATTGCTCACCAACCACCCCGACGCGAAGGTCGTAGCGGCGACCTCCCGGCGGTTTGCCGGGGTTCCGGTTGCCGAGGTCTATCCCGTTTTTTCCGGACTGACCGAACTGGTTTACACCGACGACTCTCCCGAAGCGGTGGCCGGCCTTGCCGATATCGTCTTTCTGGCCCTCCCCCATGGTGTTTCCATGGATTTTGCGACGATTTTTTTAAAGGCCGGCCGGAAGGTGATCGATCTGAGTGCGGATTTCCGCATCCACGCCGTGGCTACCTATGAGGCTTGGTACGGCCAGCATACAACCCCCGAGACGCTCCAGGAGGCGGTTTACGGTTTGCCCGAGCTTTACCGCGACCGGATCCGCAAGACCCGGCTGGTTGCCAATCCCGGCTGTTATCCCACCAGCATCATTTTAGGGCTGGCGCCGGTCCTTAGGTCACGCTGGATCGACATCGACTCCGTCATCGCCGACTCGAAATCGGGGGTCAGCGGGGCCGGCCGGGATCCCCAGATCGCCTCGCTCTACTGTGAGGTGGCAGGAGGCTTCAAGGCCTATAAAGTCGGAGGGCATCGGCATACCCCGGAGATCGAGCAGGAACTCAGTGCGCTTGCGGAGCGGGAAATCAAAATCACTTTCACCCCCCACCTGCTGCCGGTGAAGCGGGGAATCCTGAGCACGATTTACGCGAAGCTAAGCAAGGATGTAACCGCGGAGGAGGCAACAGCCCTGTATCAGGAGTTTTACCGGGAGGAATCCTTTGTCCGGATCTGCCGGTCCGGCCAGTTCCCCAACCTCTCCTCCGTTGTCGGTTCTAACTATTGCGATATCGGAGTCGCCATAGACAAGCGAACCGGGAGGATCATCATCGTCTCGGCGATCGACAACCTGATCAAGGGGGCTTCCGGTCAGGCCATCCAGAACATGAATCTCATGTGCGGCCTGAAGGAAGAAACCGGTTTGCCTGCCGTGGCCCTTTTCCCCTGATCTGCCGGAGGAGCGATGTCTCTGAGAATATTCAATACCCAAACGAAGAATAAAGAGGAATTCATTCCCCTTCACGAGGGGAAGGTCGGCATCTATGTGTGCGGCATCACTGCATACGATGTTTGCCACGTGGGGCATGCCCGCTCGGCCGTCGTGTTTGACGTCATCACCCGTTACCTCCGGTACAGGGGCTTCGACGTGACCTATGTGAAGAACTTCACCGATGTCGACGACAAGATCATCGACAAGGCCCGCAGAGAACAGAAAAAGATAGCCGAGATTTCCGAGCGGTATATCCGGGAGCACGATGAGGACATGGAGGCGCTTGGCGTCGCCCGGCCGTCTGCGACCCCCCGGGCGACCGAGTATATCGACGGGATGATCCGCCTTGTGGCCACCCTGATCGAGAAGGGGATGGCCTATGTGGCGGACAGTGATGTCTACTATGCGGTGGAAAAATTTCCGGGGTACGGCAAGCTCTCCGGCCGGTGCCTCGAGGATATGCTGGCCGGCGC
>CAZINF010000141.1:0-8561 GCA_964540555.1 uncultured Syntrophus sp.
GGCCGGCAATGCCCTGGGGCTCAAAGATCAGGATAATCAGGATGGTGACCCCGAAAATGACTGGAACCAGTTCTTTCAGCCCCCCGAACACCTGCGGCACCAGGATAACAAAGGCGGCCCCCATGATGGAGCCTCCAATCGAGGCGAGCCCTCCAATGATCACCGCCACGAAGATGGTAACGGATTCCATGAAGGTAAAAAGGTTCGGCTCCAGATACCCGGTGAAGAGGGCAAAGAGGGCCCCCTGAACACCCACATAAAAAGAACTGATGGCGAAGGAAAGGAGTTTATACCGTCCCAGATTGACCCCCATCGCCTCGGCGGCGATGTCGTTATCCCGAATCGCGATAAAGGCGCGGCCGGCGTAGGAGGAAATCAGGTTGTAGGAAAGAAGGGTAAAGACCAGGGCCAGGAGAAGGACAAGGTAATAGAAGGTTGCCTGCTGGGAGAGACCGAAGAGGGCGGGGAGCTTCTTTACCATCAGACCCATCCGTCCCCCGGAAAGGAGTTCTGAATTAAGCAGTATCTGATAGACGGCGATGCCGAAACCCATGGTGGCGATGGCCAGATAGGGCCCTTTCAGCCTCAAGGAAGGGAACCCCACCAAAAAACCGAAGGCCCCCGCGACGACCCCCGCCAGGAGGATATTTAGGAAGAGGGGAGACCCCAGGGCGGACAAATGCCCGAAGGTGTAGGCGCCGATGGCAAGGAAACCGGCCTGGCCAAAGGATATCTGCCCCGTATAGCCGATGAGGATATTCTGGCCTTGAACGCCGATGGCGTAGATAAAGACCACCGTGGCGATATGGACCAGGTAGTCCTGCCGGAGCCAGGGAAGGACCAGGAGGGCCAGGACAATGAGACCAATCCCCAGGCCGGTCCAGAATTTCCTGACCAGCCACAGTTCTTCTCGGTAGCTTTCAATCAGATCCATGCAGAATAACCTCGTTTAGGAAGCGCCTTTGTAAAGGGATTGAATCAGATCGCCGTAACGCTGCTCCAGGAAACGTCGCTTGACCTTTTTCGTCGGGGTAACGTCGCCATCCTCTTCATAAAAACGCCGGGGGAGGAGGGCCACCTTCTTGATGGTTTCCACCTGGGAGAGGGTGGTATTTACCTTCGCGACCTCCTGATCGATGAGTTTTCTTATCTCCGCCCTCGTGGTCAGATCCTCGAAGGTGGTAAAGGGGATGCGGTGATCCTGGGCGTACTTGGTCACATTGTCCTCATCAATCAGGATCAGGGAAACGAGATATTTCTTGCCGTCGCCGATGACCACGGCATCCTGGATATAGGGGCTGAACTTCAATTTGTTTTCAATAAAGGCGGGGGTAATATTCTTCCCCCCGGAGGTGATAATAATATCTTTTTTCCGATCCATGATCTTGAGGTAACCGTCCTCCAGGGCCCCCACATCGCCGGTGTAGAGCCACCCATCCTTGATGGTCTCCGCGGTCAGTTCTGGTTCCTTGAAGTAGCCTTGAAATACCCCCGGTCCCCGGGCGAGGATTTCGCCGTCCTCGGCGATTTTTACCTCCAGCTCCGGGATGGATTCTCCCACATACCCCCAGCGGGGACGGTCCAGCCGCTGGATGGCAATGATCCCGGTGGATTCGGTTTGACCGTAAACCTCCCTCAGGGGGACCCCCAGGGCGTTATAATATTCGAATAATTCCGGCGCCGCCGGGGCGGCGCCGCACATGGCCCAGCGGACCCGTTCGAACCCCATCTGTTTTTTCAGATGATAAAGCACGGTGAAATAGAGGGGCCAGTAAAGGAGGGACCAGAGGAAGCGCTCCTTGGTCCTATTTTTGGTCCGCACATATTTCATTCCCACCAGGACACTGACACGGTAGAAGGCCCTTTTAAAAGGCGGGGCGTCGGACATGCGTATTTCCATGGCGGAGGCAAACTTCTCCCACAGCCGGGGCACACTGAAGAAGATCGTGGGCGAAATCTCCCGGAGATTCTGGGGCAGCGTATCGAGGCTCTCCACAAAGTTCACCGTGCCCCCGGACCAGATGGACTGAAGAAGGGAGATGAACTTTTCCGCGATATGGGCCAGGGGCAGATAGGATACCACCTCATCGGTTTCATAAGCCGGAGTGACCTTTTCCATGGACTCGGTAAGGTTGATAATATTGCGGTGGGAAATCATGGCCCCCTTCGGGCGCCCCGTGGTGCCGGAGGTATAGATGATCATGGCCGTGTCATCGGAATGGACCGCCGCCAGCCGCTCCGACACGCAGCCCGGATTATTTTCCAGGTATTCCTTCGCGTCTTTAAGAAAATCCGTATAAAAGCCGATCTTTTCCTGAGAAAAACCCCACAAACCCTTATGATCCCAGATTATCACCCGCTTCAGGTTCACTTCCGGCAGGATCTGCAGGATCTTGTCCACCTGCTCCTCATTTTCGATGAAGATCACCTTCGACTCGGAATGACTGACAATATAGGCCACCTGTTCCGCGGCAGAAGTGGTGTAAATGCCGCAGGTGACGCCGCCAATGGTCATCGCCGCCAGATCGCAGATCAGCCATTCGGGACGGTTCTCCCCCAGGATAGCGACCCGCTCGCCATGGCCGACGCCCAGGGAGATAAGACCAGCCGCTACTTCTCGAACGCTGGCGGCATATTGCTCCCAGGAGATGCGATGCCAGATGCCGTAATCCTTGTAACGCAAGGCGACACGATCCTTAAGACGCTCCGCCTGCTGGAAAAAAAGACTGGGGAAGTTAACTGCTCTCATTACCAGCTCCTTCTTTTCTTGTACAATCGCCACCCTTTGGGCGAGGCCGTCTGTCCGCCCAGGCCCAGGTAGAGCTCCTGCACATCGGGATTTTCCCTCAATTCCTGTGAGATCCCCTTCAGGACAATCCGTCCCGCCTCGAGGATATAGCCGTAATTGGCGATCTTAAGGGCCAGTTTGGCATTCTGTTCCACCAGGAGGATCGTCGTCCCCAGCTCGCTGATCTTGAGGAGGGCATCGCAGACATGGCGGGCAATCATCGGGGCCAGCCCCAGGGAAGGCTCGTCCAGCATCAGGAGTTTAGGTTTGCGCAGGAGCGCCCGGGCGATGGCCAGCATCTGCTGCTCACCCCCGGAAAGGGTTTCCGCCTGCTGGTTCCTTCTCTCCTGCAGGATCGGAAAGAGATCGTGGATATAATTCAGGTCTGTCCCAATCCCCTGGTCGCTCCTGCCCCAGCAGCCAAGCTCCAGGTTTTCCTTTACCGTTAATTCCCGGAAAAGGCCCCGGTCCTCCGGCACATAGACAATGCCTAAAGAAGATACGCGCTCCGGCGCCATCCGCTGGATCTGCCGACCGCAGAATTCAATGGTCCCTTTTTTCGGCTGGTCCTTGAGGAGACCGGCGATGGTCCTGAGCAGGGTTGTCTTCCCGGCCCCGTTGGGACCCAGGATGGCAAATATCTCCCCCTCCTTGATTTCCAGGGATAATCCGTGAAGGGCGTAGATCCGATCAAAGTAGAGGGTCTCGATATTGGAAATCTTCAGAAAAGCAGTCATTCTTCCCCCAAGCTCAGAAAAGGGGTTTGTAGATGACGTAATCGGTAATGGGAACGTGTTTCCCCTTCTCGGCGCGCATGAGTCTCGATCCATTGAGACCATGCCGGCGGTCCGGACCGTAGGTAACTGGCGCCCCAAGGCCTTCGGGCCGCCAGTTCTTGATCATCTCCATCCCCTTTATCATCGTCTCCTGCGTCAGATCCCGGCCGGCGTTCTTCAAACCCTCGACGACATGCATCATCGAAACGGCCCCGAAAAGTCCCAGGTATTCCTTCCCGGCGATCTTAGGGTCATATTTTTTGATGATCTCGATGACCCTTTCCGCCGCCGGATCACCGGGGATGCTCGAGTTGGCCGGGGCGGCCGGATAGACCCCTTCCCAGACATCGGCGCCGGCAATGCCGTACATGATGGGATCACCCAGGATGAAAGAGGTGAGTACCTTCGGGCGGTAGTCAATCTTGGCCAGCTCTTTGAGGATCAGGGCGCCGTGGGCGGGGGTGGCGGAAAGCAGCAGGATGTCTGCGCCGCCTTCCTTCAATCTGAGGGCATGGGTCGCCAGGGCCCGCTCGGTGACATCGTAGGGAATTGTAACCCCCATGGCGGCCCGACCGGCGGGAAGCTTGGAGATGGCCAGTTTCGCCCCCTCGACGCTCATTTTCCCCATATCGTCATTCTGATAGAAGAGGGACACCTTCTTGCCTGCCAGGTTCTTGACGGCGTAATCCGTCAGGAATTCCCCCTCGTTTATGTAATCCGGGTAGGAGATGAAAAACCAGCGCAGCTTGTCTTTGGGATACTTCTCAAAGACACGGACATCAACAGTGGGGTTGATACAGAAGATCCTGTTCTCCGCTAAGAAGTCCTTCGTGGCGTGGACAATGGCCGTACCCATGAGGGGCGACACGGCGAACACCTTGCCCTTCATTTCCGTGAGATTGGCCAGGGCCCGGGCGGGGTTGTACCCGTCATCGCGCATTATCACCTTGATCTTGCGACCATGAACGCCCCCCCGGTCGTTAATATGATCGACCCAGGCATTCGCCCCTAAGAGGACTACGCCCCAGAGGGCCCCCGGACCGGAGAGGGGACCGGACATCCCGATGGTCACTTCCGTGTCGGTGACACCGTCCACGGCGGCCGCCGGGCTCGTAGCGGGGATGAGAAACAGAGCGAACAGTACGATTATTAAAATCTTCTTTATCATGATCAATCCCTCCTTAATCTTGTTATGGATCAGCGGTCACTTCCCGGTGAACAGGGGCTTCCTTTTTTCCAGGAACGCCCCTACGGCCTCCATGCTATCTTCTGTGCCAATCAGTTTTTTCCCGTAGCCGATCTCGACCGCATATTTCTCCGGCAGCCGGGCATTCTCGTTCTGATTCATGGCCAGCTTAAAGCCGCGGAGTGTCAGCGGCGGATTTTTGGTAAGATGCCGGGCTACATTCATCGCTGTTTCCCGGAGCTGATTTTCCGGCACTACTTTCAGTAACGCGCCGAAATGTTTCATCTGTTCCGCCGTCATCATGTCTCCGGTAAAGGACATGCAGCGTACGAGTTGTTGCGGCAGCATGCGCGAAAGAAAACAGGCGGCGCCCACGATGCCGACCTTGATTTCGGGAAGGCTGAATAAGGCGCTTTCCGCGGCCACAAGGATATCGCAGCAGGAGGCCATGACGAGGCCCGCGCCCAGCGCCTTGCCGTTGATCGCGCCGATAACCGGCACAGGGCATTCGTAGATGCTCGCTGCGCAGTCACTTACAAATCGGGCATAGGCCACGGCGCTCTCCGCGTCGTTTAGCATCATAAAATCGTTGACATCATTCCCGGTAGAAAAGTTTTTCCCTTCGGCTCTGAGAATGACGACCCAGACATCGTCCATTTTGCCGATGGATTGGAACGTCTCTTTGACCTCCTGGTAAAGTTGGCGATTGAAGGAATTTACGGGCGGCTTGTTTATAGTGACCAGGCCGATATGGTTTTCCACTTGAAACGATACGTAGTCCATTAGTTCATTCGTCCCCCAGGTAGGCGCGGATCACTTCCGGGTTTCGCTGAACCTCATCAGGCGTACCCTCTGCGATCTTCTGGCCATAATTTAAGGCCACCATCGAGTCCGCCAGGCGGGAGGCGATCTTCAAATCATGTTCCACGAGCAAAATGGTCATCTGGTAGCGGCCCCGGATCTCGTTGATCCGGTAGGCCGATTCCTCCTTCTCTTCCGAGGTCAAGCCGGAGATCGGCTCGTCCAGGAGGAGGATTTTTGGCTCCAGCGCCAACGCCCTTCCCAGTTCAATCCGCTTCTGGACACCGTACGGACAGTCGGCCACCCGGGATTTTCGATAGGGTTGCAGATCGAGAAAGTCGATGAGTTCCTCCACCAGCGACCGATGGCGCACCTCCTCCCGGCGCAGCCGGAGAAAGGCTGCCGGGAGGCTTTTCTGGAAATGGATATGGCGGCCCAGCAGCAGATTATCCAGGACGTTCATGTTCATGAAGAGGCGAAGGTTCTGGAAGGTGCGGGCCAGCCCGCGGATGGCAATGTTATCGGGGGAGCGCCCGAGAAGGCTCTCCCCCTGGTAGCTGATCTCGCCCCGATCCGGCCGGTAGATGCCGGTGAGGCAGTTGAACAGGGTGGTTTTCCCGGATCCGTTGGGACCGATAATGGAAACGATCTCGTTGTCTTCCACGGAAAGATCGATGCCATTCAGGGCCATGATTCCACCAAAACTGATGGAGAGGCCGTTTATCTCTAGGATAGCCATAATTTAGAAGAGAGGCTTGTAGATGATGTAATCCGTCAGGGGCACATGCTTGCCCTTCTCCGCCCTGGTCAGCCGGGAGCCGTTCAGCCCGTGTCGCCGGTCCGGAGCGTAGGTGACGGGCGCCCCCAGTCCCTCGGGCTTCCAGTTCTTGATCATCTCCATCCCCCTGATCATCGTCTCGGGCGTGAGGTTGCGGCCGGCGTTCTTCAAGCCCTCGACGACATGCATCATCGAAACGGCCCCGAAGAGTCCCAGGTATTCCTTCCCGGCGATCTTGGCGTCATATTTTTTGATGATCTCGATCACCCTATCTGCCTCTGGTTCCCCGGGAATACTCGAGTTGGCCGGGGCGGCCGGATAGACCCCTTCCCAGACCTCGGCACCGGCGATAGCGTACATAATGGGATCGCCCAGGGGGAAGGAGGTGAGGACCTTGGGTCGGTAGTCAATCTTGGCCATCTCTTTGAGGATCAGGGCGCCGTGGGTGGGGGTGGTATAAATCAGGAGCGTATCCGCCCCGCCCTCCTTCAATTTCAGCGCATGGGTCGCCAGGGCCCGTTCCGTCACATCGTAGGGAATGGTGGCGCCCAGGGCAGCCCGGCCAGGCAGTTTGGCCAGAGCCAGCTTCGCCCCTTCCACGCCCATTTTCCCGTAATCATCGTTCTGGTAGAAGAGAGAGATCTTCTTTGATCCCAGGCTCTTTACGGCGTAGTCCGTGAGATACTCCGCCTCGTTGATGTAATCCGGATAGGCGACAAAGATCCATCGGAGTTTATCCTTCGGATACTTCTCGAAGATGCGGACATCGCCATAGGGGGTGATACAGGGGATCTTGTTTTCCGCAAAGAAATCCTTCGTGGTATGCACAATGGCCGTGCCCAGCAGGGCCACCACGGCAAAGACCTTGCCCTTCATTTCCGTCAGGTTCGCCAGGGCGCGGGCGGGATTGTAGCCATCGTCCCGCAGGAGGACATTGATCTTGCGGCCGTGTACGCCGCCCCGCTCATTGATATAGTCCGCCCAGGCCTTGGCCCCGAGCGCCGTGGTGCCCCAGAGGGCCGCCGGCCCGGAGAGGGGGTTGGTAATCCCGATGGTTACCTCCGTGTCCGTAACGCCATCAACCGAGGCGGCCTGGCTAAGGGAAGGCATCCATAAAACGACAAACAACAGCAACCAGATCTTCTTTCCCATAATTCATCCCTCCTTCATTGGTCAGAATGTCCAAATCGGCGATAACAAAGAACGATGCCCTGGAAACAGTTTCACACGCCCACACTCCGCAGGAGGCGATGTCACACTCCAGCGGGAGCCCGCAATAACTTTCATTAACCGGATAACCGCTTGCGCAGAAAGAATACACTACAGAAACAAAAACGGGCTTTGTGACAAGTCCGTCCGTCTAATCAAGTGGGAAAGATGGACTGATTAAGCCTATACCCGTTGTCTCGGGGGAAAGTCAACATATTTTTTCCCTGGCTGCGCTACACCCTTAGAGCCCCATAAACCGCGCGGCGATCATCTTCATGATCTCGTTCGTCCCTGCGAAGATCCGGGTGACCCGGATATCCCGCCACGCCCGGGCGATAGGGTATTCCTCGCAGTAGCCGTAACCGCCGAAGAGTTGCATGCAGCGGTCGGCCACGCGCGAGGCCATATCCGTCGTCCAGTACTTTGCCATCGAGACGTCGACGACGATCTCTTTTCCTTCCATGTGGTCGGCGATCAGCTTATCGACGAAGGTCCGCCCCAGCCTCGTTTCGGTCGCCATCTCCACGATCTCGAACTGGGTGTTCTGGAACTTGGTCAGGGGTCTCCCGAAGGCGGTCCTCTCCTTGCAGTACTTGATCGTCATCTCGACCATAGATTCGGCAGCCGCCACGGCCCCGATCGCACAGACAAGCCTCTCCTGCTGGAGCTTCAGCATGAGCTTGAGAAAGCCGGACCCCTTCTCGCCGAGGCGATTCGCCTTCGGAATCCGGCAGTCTGTGAAGTAGAGCTCCGCCGTGTCCTGGCTGTGCCAGCCGACCTTCTTGATTTGTTTTCCCTTTTCAAAGCCGGGGGTTGCCGCTTCGACGAGGTAGAGGTCGACCGCGGCATGGGGATTCTCCTCTTGCGGATCGCGGGCGGCAAGCACCAAAAGGTCGCAGTTGATCCCGTTGCTGATGAAGGTCTTTTGGCCGTTGATGATCACATCGTCGCCGGACTCGACTGCCGTTGTCTTGATCGCCGCCAGGTCGCTTCCGGTATTCGGTTCGGTCATGGCGATCGCCG
>CAZINF010000142.1:0-8503 GCA_964540555.1 uncultured Syntrophus sp.
CCATGGCAGTGGAATGGGCGAAGCACAACATCCAATCGAACGGCATCGGCCCAGGGTACATCTTGACTGAAATGAATCGGCCGTTAATCGAAGACCAGGAGTTCAACGCCTGGGTGTGCGCCCGCACCCCGACCGGCCGTTGGGCGGATCCCTCCGAGCTGGTCGGGACGGCCGTGTTCTTGGCCTCCCGGGCCTCCGATTTTGTCAACGGGCAGATCATTTACATAGACGGTGGGATGCTGGCGGCGTTGTGATGTTGCCCACCAGTTAAATGCGGCGCTGGAAGAGTTTTAGAACACTAAAGGAGCGCTTTATGATGCAGATGTAATGAGTGTAAGGTATAGAGGCGCTATCGTGCGGATTTACCGTGAATTCCGCAATCCGGACACGCCGGATTCCGCTCGACGACGAGGGAATCGGCGCTCGCCGCCAGACCGTCCCAGATGAAAAGGCGTCCGGCCAGCGGTTCTCCCAGGCCGGTGAGAAGCTTGATCACCTCCGTCGCTTCAACGGAACCGATGACGCCGCATGTCGCCCCGATGATCGGAAAGACCTCCGACGGCGGACTTCCGGGAAAGATGCACCGCAGGCAGGGCGTCTTTCCGGGGAGCACCGTGGTCGCCTGGCCATAGAGCCCTCGCACGGCGCCGTGGATGAAGGGGATGCCTCTTCTCAGCGCGGTCCGGTTGAGGAGGTAGCGTGTCGGAAAATTGTCCATCGCATCGACAATGAGGTCGCAGGTCTCTGCCGTCGCATCGATAGTGGTCTCGTCGATCCTCCCGGCAATTTCCTCCACAAGGATCAGGGGATTGAGCGCGGCAAGCTTCTCCGCCACGGAGGCGGTTTTCGGCCGGCCGAGATCGCCGTTCCAATGGAGGATCTGGCGGTTGAAGTTGCTCTCTTCCACCACGTCGCAATCGACAATTCGCAGGGTTCCCACCCCGGCGGCGGCCAGATAGGTGGAAATCAACGTTCCGAGCCCACCCGCGCCGGCAATGAGCACCCGGGCCGTCTTGAGTTTTTCCTGCCCCGCCTCACCGAGCATGAGGATCTGCCGGTGGTATCTTTTCCGCTCTTCGTCTGTGATCATAACGATTCAACGCACACATTGCATTTTTGTATCAACCCGTGTTAATCTACTATATCCAACTACGGAAAGAAAGATATTTTGGAGAACCGCTTCGATCATGACTTCCAAAATTTGGCGGCCGTCGCGGATCGGCACCCCGGGGACGGAGGAGCTCAGTATTCATAACTACGAAGAACTTGCCGCGTTGCATGCCGTCGCCAGGATACTGGCCCAGCCCCGGGAGATGAGGGAACAGCTCGAAGCGGCCCTCCAGGAGATGAGCGACCGTCTGGGGATGGAGCGGGGGATGATCTCGCTCATGGATCGCGAGACGGGGGATGTCTGGCTGGATGTGGCGCACGGCGTGGACATCGCGGGGAAGAGCGTCATCTACCAACCCGGTGAGGGGATCACGGGCAAAGTGGCGCAGACCGGCAGGCCGATGGCCTGTGCAAACCTCGGTAAAGATGCTCTTTTTCTCGACCGGACGGGCGCCCGGCGTTTCCTGAACCGGGCGGAGTTGACCTTTCTCTGCGTGCCCATCATGTACGACGCCCGTGTCGTCGGGGTCCTGTCGGCAGACAAGGTGACGCGCCAGGTGGAAAATCTGGAACGCGAACTGGCACTTCTCTCCGCGGTGGCCGAGCTGCTGGCCAAGGCGGTCCAAAGCCGCGCCATCGAGGAAGAGAATCGGCGCCTCCGCGGGATCGTCGGCCGCTCCCGGACGCCGTCTCCGGATATCATCGGCCATTCCAAGGTGATGCAGGATGTCTTCGGCCTCGTGGCGCAGGTGGCCGATTCCAACACGACGGTTCTGGTCCACGGGGAGACGGGGACGGGCAAGGAGCTGGTCGCCCGTGCGATCCACAAGAAAAGCCCCCGCCTGAAGGGTCCCCTTGTCCAGGTCAACTGTGCGGCCATTCCGGACACCCTTATCGAGAGCGAGCTCTTCGGACATGAGCGGGGGGCCTTCACCGGCGCCCTCCACCAGCGGCGCGGACGGTTCGAGGAGGCGCACGGGGGAACGATTTTCCTCGACGAGGTGGGGGAGCTTTCCGCCGCGGCGCAGGTGAAGCTGCTCCGCGTCCTCCAGGAGAAGCAGTTCCAGCCCCTCGGCTCCAGCCGGGTGGTCCGGGTTGATGTTCGGATCATTGCCGCGACCAACCGGGTTCTCGAACAGGATCTCGCCACCGGGCGGTTCCGCGCCGACCTTTTCTACAGGCTGAACGTCTTTCCCATCTACCTGCCGCCCCTGCGCGACCGGGGGAACGATATCATCCTCCTCGCCGATCACTTCGTGCTGAAATACTCGCAGGAGATGGGCAGAGCGGTCCGGAAAATCTCCCCGGCGGTATCGGACATCCTGTTGGCCTACCGCTGGCCGGGCAATGTCCGGGAGCTGGAGAATTGCATGGAGCGGGCGGTCATCCTCGCCACCGGCGATATCATCGAGACTCCCCACCTGCCCCCCTCCCTCCAGGCCCTGGCTCGACACGACGAAAGAAAGGGGCAGGGCAAGCTCAATACCGTCGTCGAGGCCCAGGAGCGAGAGCTGATCATGGGGGCCCTGCGGGAGACCGACGGCAACCAGACCCGGGCGGCAAAGCTCCTCGGGACGACCAAGAGGATCATCCAGTACCGGATCCGGAAGCTCGGCATCGATGCGGGCCAGTTCCGTCCGAAAAAATAGGCGCTTCCGATTTTGCAGGAAGACTGATCAGTCCGCCGGACGGAGATCGAGCATGGTACAATTTTGTTCTTTTTCCTGAGGAAAAAACATTTTTGTCTCGCGAGCAGTGATCTGGCGCGGGGGGACGGATTTGAAATCCGTCCCCATTACGACGAGAGGCCACGATCCCTGCTGTGTACGAAAAATGGCATGGTTATGGCAGTAATACTCTTTGGGTCCTTAGTCGGCAGGTGAAGCCGGGACCGGATGAAGCGAAAGGATGGATGGTTATGTGCAGATTGATTTCCATTACAAGCAAAGATCCCTTATCCCCGATGGTCGCCATACGCGCCCTCGACGTCATGAAGGAAGGCCATGACGGCTCGGGGCTGGGGATTTTCCTGACCGATCTCGGCGGGGATTTCGAACAGTTCCGCGGGGGACCGATCCTCTCGGGGATATTCTCCAACACGGGGATCAAGGCCCTCGACCGGTACATGATGGATATGGACTTCATGACGAAGTACAAGCTCTCCTTCCGGCCAACGAAACGCCCCCCGGCGGGGACGCCCCAGCGCGACAACTACCTGATCCGTGTGTACGAGTATCCCCCGGACTGGGAGAATCTCCCCGAGGAGGAAGTCCAGCGCCGCTTGATGATGTGCCGGCTGCACCTCCGGGAAATGGGTGAGACGGACGGTTCGATGCTGATCTTCAGCTTCTGGCCGGACGTGATTATGATCAAGGAGGTCGGCGATCCGATGACCGTCGCGGATTACCTCGGCCTGAACCGCAAGGAGCTGCAGGCGCGGACGATCCTCGCCCAGGGCAGGCAGAACACAAATTATGCGATTAACATTTACGCCTGTCACCCCTTCTTCATCCAGGGGATGGCCACGATGACCAACGGTGAGAACACGGCCTTCGTTCCGATCCGGGAATTCCTCATGTCGCGCAATGAACCGGGGTACATCGGCTATCAGTCGGATTCCGAGGTGTTCACCCATATCCTTCACTATACGATGAAGCACCTGCACCTCAATCTGGAGACCTACAAGCACATCGTCACGCCGCTCAAGGACGAGGAGCTCGACCTCCATCCGAACGGCCCCTGGCTGAGGATGCTCAAACAGAGCTGCCGGCCGCTGATCATCGATGGGCCGAACTGCGTCATGGGCTGCCTGCCCGACAAGACCCTCTTCATGCTGCAGGACAGCAAGAAGCTCCGCCCCGGTATTGTAGGGGGAAATCCCGGGATGTTCGCCTTTTCCTCGGAGATGTGCGGCCTGGATGCCGCGATACCGGCGCGCGATAAGAGCAAGGATTTTCAACCGATGAAATATGACACCGTCTTTGTCGGGCCGGAAAGGAAGGAGGTTGGGCGATGGAGCCAGATGGACAGCTTAAGCCGTCTACACTAAGCACGAAAGATCTCCCCTGGCAGGTCCTCTGGAGCAAAGAGAAGTGCACCCTCTGCGGCCGCTGCACGGCGGTCTGTCCCGTCCAGGCGATCGGGCTCGGTGTCCACCGCAAGCGGACGCTCCAGGTGAAACTGGGGCTGGCGGAAAAACCGGGGAATCTTTTCAGCGTCTATCATGGTATCAGGCAGCATACGGATGTCGCGCACGCCTGCGTCGGTTGCGGGATGTGCGCCATGGTCTGTCCCAACGGGGCGATCACGCCGATTCACAACGACGAGCCGGACAAGCTCCGGTTCCATATCAACCAGGGGGGCGCACCGCGGCAGCGAGGCGGGCGCCGGAACGCGCGCGCCAGCCTCCTGGATGAGATCAAGTTCGTCCGCATCTCCATGCTGACCGACCCCGCGCTGGATGCCGGCCGCCACGAATTCGAGCTGCGGACCCTCCTCGGCAGGATCCTGCCGCCCGAAGAGGCACTCCGCGTCAACCGCGAGGGGGGATGGAGCCCCCCGGTCCGCGAGATCTACCCGCTGATCTTAGGGAGCATGTCCTTCGGCGCCCTCTCCCCCACGATGTGGGAGGGGCTCCAGATGGGGGTGGCCTACCTGAACGAGGAGATGGGAATCCCGATCCGGTTCTGCACCGGCGAAGGCGGTTGTCCGCCCCGGTTGCTCCGGTCGCGGTTCCTCAAGTACATCATCCTCCAGATCGCCAGCGGCTACTTCGGGTGGGATGAGATCATCCACGCCCTCCCCGAGATGAAGGAGGACCCCTGCGCCATCGAGATCAAGTACGGCCAGGGGGCCAAGCCCGGCGACGGCGGTCTTCTGATGTGGTACAAGGTCAATAAGCTGATCGCCTCGATCCGCGGCGTCCCGTCGGGGGTCAACCTCCCCAGTCCGCCCACGCATCAGACGAAGTACTCCATCGAGGAAGCGGTCGCCAAGATGATCCAGTCCATGTCGATGGCCTGGGGCTTCCGCGTACCGGTCTACCCGAAGATATCGGCGACTTCGACGTCGCTCGCGGTCCTCAACAACCTGACGCGAAATCCCTACGCGTCCGCCCTGGCGATGGACGGCGAGGACGGCGGGACGGGAGCGGCCTACAACATCTCCATGGATCATATGGGGCACCCCATCGCCAGCATTGTCCGCGACGCCTATCTCAACCTGGTGAAGATCGGCAAGCAGAACGAAATCCCGATCTTCGCCGGCGGCGGCGTGGGAAAGAACGGCAATCTCGCGGCCAACGCGGCCGCCCTCATCATGCTGGGAGCAAGCGGGGTACAGGTGGGCAAGCACATCATGCAGGCCGCGGCCGGATGCCTCGGCTCCGAAACGGACCGCTGCAATATCTGCAACATAGGTCTCTGCCCGAAGGGGATCACCTCCCAGGACCCCCGGCTGTACCGGCGTCTCGATCCCGAAAAGGTGGCCGAGCGCCTCGTCGATACGGTTTTGAGTTTCGACACGGAACTGAAAAAAATCGTGGCGCCGCTGGGTCGCTCCACCTCGCTCCCGATCGGGATGTCCGACGCGATCGGAATCGCTGACCGCAATGCAGCGGAACGCCTCGGGATTCGTTATGTCATTTAAACCAACCATCATCATTCCCGGGTCCGAAAAGGGCGTCCGTGTGGATTCGCGCCTTCTGGAGGAGCGCATTCAGAATGCCGTCAAAGACGGGCACCGGCATATAGAGATCATCGCCCAGGGCCAGCACGGGATTGGCGGACGCCTCTGGCGGTCGGGAGAGAAGCCGGTATTTCTACGCGTCTTGGGGACGTCGGGGCAGAGGGTCGGCGCCATGGGGTTCCCCAATACGGTCATCGATGTGGTGGGCCCTGCCTCAGACGACGTGGGGTGGCTCAACGCCGGGGCGAAGATCATCGTCCGCGGCCAGGCCACCAACGGCGCCGGCAACGCGATGGCTCAGGGGAAGATCTACATCGCAGGAGATATCGGGGCGCGGGGGATGACGATGACCAAACACAACCCCCGTTTCGATCCGCCGGAACTCTGGGTCCTGGGCGCCGTCGGCGATTCCTTCGCGGAATTCATGGCCGGCGGTATTGCGGTAATCTGCGGCGTCGGGTCGCAGAGGATCGACAACGTCCTCGGCTACCGGCCCTGCGTCGGGATGGTCGGAGGGAAGATCTTCTTCCGCGGCCCCCACCAGGGATACAGCGAAAAAGACGCCCATCTGACCGTTCCGGATGACGATGAGTGGCGCTGGCTCACGTCGCACATGAAGCCCTTTTTGGAGGCGATCGGGAAGATGGATCTCCTTTCCCAACTGACGGCCGACAGGGCCGCATGGCAGATCCTCGTCGCCCGGAATCCCTATGAAAAGGCAGACGCCGGGCGCCGGAGCGTTGTCAGTTTCCACAGTGAGGTCTGGGACCGGGAACTGGGAAAGGGCGGGCTGATCGGGGATCTGACCGACCAGGACCGAAGCCCGATTGAGTTGATCGCGACAGGGGTGATGCGCCGCTTCGTTCCCCTGTGGGAGAACGAGAAGTATCTTCCCCCTTGCCAGGCCCACTGCCCGACGGGGATCCCCGTGCAGCAGCGGTGGGAGCTGATCCGTAAGGGACAGATGCAGGAGGCCGTGGACCTGGCGCTCAGATACACCCCCTTTCCGGCGACGGTCTGCGGCTACCTGTGTTCCAATCTCTGCATGCAGAACTGTACACGCCAGAAGGCCGACCTTCCGGCGGTCGATGTGACACTCCTGGGCCGTGCGAGCCTTAACGCCGCCGTCCCCGTTCCGGCTCCCTCCACGGGCCGTAAGATTGCCGTCATCGGGGGCGGCGCGGCAGGGCTCTCCGTCGCCTGGCAGCTCCTGATGAAAGGTCATGAGCCGGTCGTCCACGATGCGCGCAAGCGGCTCGGCGGGAAGATCACCGAGACGATCCCCACGAGCCGGATCCCCGACGAAATCGTAAACCACGAGCTCAAACGCCTGGAAGAGGTGATCCCCCATAAGTATCTGAAGCACCCCCTCACCGAGGAGGAGTTCCGGAAGCTGTATGCAAAGTATGACATTATCGTCATCGCCACGGGAGCCCGCAAACCGCGGAAGATCCCCGTTTCCGGCCACGAGCGGGCGGTCGCCGCCCTCGATTTTCTACGGGACAGCAAGCGCGACCAGGCGAAGGTCGGAAAGAACGTCGTCGTCATCGGGGCGGGGAATGTCGGCTGCGACGCCGCCGCGGAGGCCTTACGTCTGGGGGCTGACTCCGTCACCCTGATCGACATCCAGGAACCGGCCTCCTTCGGCGCGGAGAGAAAGCACGCAGAGGCCGCCGGGGCGAAGTTTCTCTGGCCCCGCTTCACGAAGGCGATTACGAAATCGGCGGTGGAGCTCACCAGCGGTGAGGTCCTGCCGGCAGATACGGTGATCATGGCCGTAGGCGATCAGCCCGATCTGAGCTATCTCCCGGAAAAGATTCGTATAGAGAGGGGTTTCGTCGCCGTCAACGACAAGTTCCAGAGCAGCGATCCCCGGGTCTTCGCTGTTGGAGACGCCGTCCGTCTGGGCATCCTCACCGAGGCGATCGGGGCGGGCCGGGTGGCCGCCCGCGCTATCGACGACCTACTGCGGGGACGGGAGGAGACCATCGACCAGCTCCCCTCAATCGATCCGGAGCGGGTACATCTCGAGTACTACGATCCGCGGCTGCCCGCTTTTACCGATCCCGCGACCTGCGCGGCCGGCTGCGCGTCTTGCGGCGCATGTCGAGACTGCGGCCTCTGCGAGACCCTCTGCCCGCAGAATGCGATTTCGCGTCATGCCCTGGAAGATCAGGCGTACGAATACCTGGTCAATCCGGATCTCTGCATCGGATGCGGCTTTTGCGCCGGCGCTTGTCCCTGCGGGATCTGGCGTCTGACTGAAAACGACCCTCTGGAATAAGAAGGAATTGGCACAGGGATTGCTACTCCAATGCTGGGGACTGCTCTCGGAAAAAGATGACGTAGAAAGGACGGAACACTCAGGGAAAGTGACAACATTGTACCCAACCAAATAATAACATTTATAAAGAAAGGATTAAACCATGCTTGAAACGAAGACAATAAAAGATGTATTAAAAATCGTTAAGGAGAAGAACGTCAGTTTTGTTCAATTCTGGTTCACCGATGTTCTTGGGGTTCAGAAGATCTTCAGCATCACCACTTCCGAGCTGGAAGAGGGAATGGAGGAGGGGATGGGGTTCGACGGCTCCTCTATTCAGGGATTCTGCCGGATCGAGGAGAGCGACATGATCGCCATGCCCGATCCCGCGACCTTCCAGATCATCCCCTGGCGGCCCTCGGACCGGCCGGTCGCGCGGATGAT
>CAZINF010000143.1:0-8423 GCA_964540555.1 uncultured Syntrophus sp.
AAGTGACGGGGGGCATCTTGTCTGACGGGACCGGTGGCGCATCCGCCCAGGGCCATGATCATCAGGAGAAGGGCGCCGGCTTTACGGAACATCATTCGTCTCATTTCAAAAATTCCTTACTGACGGCTCTCACTCCTTAATGTTCCTCTTGAGAATATCCCAGCTCTTGAGGATGTCGATCGCATTCTTCAGCTGACTGTCCCGGGCGAGGATCTCGTCTCCCTTGTCCTTATTCGGCTCCTCCGGTTTGGCGTCCATTTCCTTGGGAGATTTGATATGGCCTTTCAGATCCCTTTCCCGGAGCAGGTGATCCTCTGCAGGATCCTTTGCAACCTCCTTTTCTTCGAGCGGGCGGATGGGCTTCACCATGATATCGGGAGTAATCCCCTCCGCCTGGATGGACCGACCGTTAGGGGTGTAGTATCTGGCCGTCGTCAGTTTAAGTGCTGCGCCGCCTTCCAGAGGGATGACCGTCTGCACGGAGCCCTTGCCGAAGGTCTGGCCGCCCAGAATCACTGCCCGCCCGTTGTCCTGAAGAGCGCCGGAGACGATCTCCGCGGCGCTGGCCGTTCCCTCGTTGACGAGGACGACGATCGGGCAGGTCGGTTCATCCCCGTCGTTTTTCGCCACGGATTTGCTCTCCATCCCCTTGGATCGACCGCGTGTTGAAACGATGACCCCCGATTTCAGAAAAAGGTCCGACACCTCAACCGATTGGTTGAGGAGACCGCCGGGATTGTTTCTCATATCGATGACGAGCCCCTTCAGGGGTTGGACCTTCGCCTCGATCTCCCGGAGGGCCTTTTTCACATCGTCCACCGTCCGTTCCTGAAACGAGGCGATCCGGATGTAGCCTATCTGATCATCGTAGATCCTTGTTTTGACGCTCCTGATTTTGATGATGCTCCGGGTGATCACGTAATCTTTAGGTTTGGTCAGCCCCTCACGCATGATCGTGATGGTCACCTTTGTGTCCCGTGGACCGCGGAGCTTTTTGACCGCTTCCGTGATGGTGATGTCTTTCGTCGTCTTGCCGTCGATCCGGATGATCTGATCGCCCGCCTTGATACCGGCGACGTAGGCGGGGGTATCTTCGATCGGGGAGACGACCGTGAGCACGTCTTTCACGATGGTGATCTCAATCCCGAGCCCGCCAAAGCTCCCGCGGGTCTCCACCTCCAGCTCCTTGTACATTTCCGGGGTCATGAAGCTGCTGTGCGGATCGAGCGATTTGATCATCCCATTGATCGCCCCCTGAATCAGCTTGTCATTATCCACCGGTTCCACATAGTTCTTCTCCACCATGTCCAGGACCTCGCTGAAGGTCTTGAGGTTCTTGTATATATTCCGGTCGATGGCCGAGACGCGGCTGTCGCCGTAAGAACCGAGCAGGAACAGGGCGGTCAGAAAGGCAAAAAGTAAAAGAGCCCTTTTGCTGAGAATCGTATTCATCTAAGTCTCCTCCGCGTTTGATACGTGATTAATCACAATGTCCGGTATGACAATACCACTTTTCATACAAATATCCATTAAAAAATATTTCAAATGTATTAAAATAGATTGCCGCAGCGAACATTTACGTGTAAACAGGTATAACCCTGTTGTGGGTATTTATGCCGAAAGAACAACCTTAAGGAGAAGACGACTATGAAAAAATCCGATGTGATCCTGGCGCTGTCCGAAAAGGAGGGTCTTCGGGAACAGGAGGCCTTTGAAATCGTAAACCTGGTTTTTTCGGGTTTTACGGAAACCCTCCGGAAGGGCGGAAGGATTGAAATCAGGGGATTCGGGAGTTTTACAGTCCGTGACTATCCTTCCTATCTGGGGAAGAATCCGAAAACCGGGAAACGCGTCGAGGTTGACCCGAAGAAATTACCCTATTTCAAGGTCGGGAAGGAATTAAAGGAGAGCGTCAACAGGGGAAATAAGTAAAACATTATTCGCTTCGACACCTGTAAGGAGGCTGTCGTATGGTGGAATATCGCTGGTTCGGCCATTACGATCCCGGTGTCCCGCATACATTGGAACCCTATCCGCGGATGACGCTGCTTGATGTGCTGGCGGACTCAGTCGGAGCGAGACCGGGGCATCCGATGCTGATCTACCAGGGCAGGGAGGTGTCGTACTGTGAGATCGAAGATCACAGCAATGCACTCGCCGCAGCGCTGATCGCTTACGGAGTTAATAAGGGCGACCGTGTTGCGCTCCTCTTCCTTAATTGCCCGCAGAGCTTCATTGCCTTCTTTGCCGTATGGAAAGCCGGAGCGATTGTTGTCCCTCTCAATCCTCTGTATACTTCCGCTGAGCTCGAGCAGTCGATAAACGATGTCGAGGCTGAGGTGGCCCTGGTCGGATCGCTGTGGTACGGGACCGTCAAATCTTTTCAGCCGCGCACCAAGCTGAAATTGGTGGTCACAACCGACCTGGACACATACTCGCAGCCGGCCATGAAGAAGGAGGGAGGGGCGGTCGGACTCGAAGCAGGCGACCGCTGGTGGAGTGACTTGATTGAGAAACATCTGGGGTCCGTAAGGCCGGATGTCCAAATCGCCGTAAACGATACGGCCGTCATACTCTTCAGCGGGGGCACTACCGGTTTGCCCAAGGGGGTGATGGGCAGCCACCATTCGCTGATCATGACAGGCATGCAGGCGACCTCCTGGTTCCATGGACTGGCAACACCGTGGGAGGACAGGATGCTGGTCCCTCTGCCTCTTTTCCATGCGTTCGGCATCTACTCGGCGTTCGGGGTTGCCTTCATGGACCATCTGACCATGGTGCTGATCCTCAACCCCCGGGATGTGAAGGATGTGGTCGAAACGATCAGGGACTTCAACGTTGCAACCATGGCGGTTTCTCCCACGATGCTCATTGCCATGCTTAACTATCCCGACCTGAAGCCGGACGATCTCAAATCCTTGCGGCGCACGGCCTCGGGGGCGGCGCCGCTCATGACAGAGACCAAACTGAGGTTTGAAGAGCGGATAAGCGGCCCGATAACCGAGGGATATGGGTTGACCGAGGGCACGCTGGCCATGACGGCAACGCCGGCCAGGGGCGTGTGGAAGCAGGGTTCCGTGGGCATTCCCATGCCGGACGTGGCGATACGCGTGGTCGATATCGAGACGGGCGTCGAGGATATGGCGCCTAATGAGGCGGGAGAAGTGCTTATCCATGCGCCTCAATTGATGCAGGGTTACTGGGGCAGGCCGCAGGAGACGGCTGAGGCTATCCGCAACGGCTGGCTTTATACCGGCGACATAGGCTACCTGGACGAGGACGGATATCTTTTCCTCACGTCCCGCAAGAAGGATGTGATCAAGTGCGGCGGGTTCCAGGTCTGGCCGCGGGACGTGGAGGAGATCCTGAGCATGCATCCGGCGGTTGCCGAAGTTTGCGTCGGCGGCATTCCCGACGCTCGGCAGGTCGAGGCGGTAAAGGCATGGGTGGTTCTCAAGGAAGGGCAGGAAACGACCGCAGAGGAGCTGCAGGAGTTTTGCCGCAAGGAGCTGACCGGCTACAAGGTGCCGCGTTATATCGAGTTCCGCAACAGCCTCCCCAAGACGCTGGTAGGCAAGGTGCTGAGGCGGATTTTACAGGAACAGGAGAAGGGAAGGCAGACCCTTCGTTAAGCTTATCGTTTTGCTTTAGATCAGAGCCGGATGATCTCCATACGGTGGTTTGCCTCCGGGTGACTCGCTGACGGTCCTTCCGTCAGGATCGCGAACTCGCTCTCCAACTCGTGGCGCCGCAGCCAATCCCGCACATACCCGTTCCAGTCTCCGGGGTGATCGGTCTCGTACTGCGGGTAGATCCCGCCGCTGAAAAGGAGTTTCTGGCAGGTCGCCTCCTGGGGGCTCACGCCCACGATCCACACGGGGAGTTTAAAGCGGGCGATAGAGCGGGCCGTATGGCCGCTATGGGTTGGAACAAATACGGCTGCCGGGGAAATCCGCTCCAGGGTGGCTTCGACACTCAAGGCGATCATATCCGTGAGACTGACCGGATCACCGCGGAGATGGTTCAGGAGGTCATCTTTGAACCCGACGCGGGAGCGGTGCGGCTCCGTCGCAGCGGCGATCTTCGCCAGCATGGCCACAGCCTCCACCGGATATTTGCCCATTGCCGACTCTTCCGAGAGCATGACGCAGTCTGTGCCGTCGAGCACCGCATTGGCCACATCGGTCGCCTCCGCCCGGGTGGGGCGCCGGTTGTCCGTCATGGATTCCAGCATCTGCGTGGCGGTGATGACCGGTTTTCGCGCCCTGTTTGCGCTGTGGATGAGCCGCTTCTGAACGACGGCAATCTGCTCGATCGGTATTTCCACCCCGAGATCCCCGCGCGCAACCATGATGCCGTCCGCCGCTGCGAGGATTTCGTCCATATGCTCCAAGGCATTGGCGCGTTCAATTTTCGCTATCAGTAAGGGATTGTAACCTATTGCGGATGCGGCCTCCCGGACGGCGACCATATCCGCAGCGCTCTCCACGAACGATTGGCTGACCGCATCCACCCTCTGCTCAGCGGCAAAATTCAGGCACTCGCGGTCGCGATCGGTGAAGGCGCTGATCCCGAGGTCAATGCCGGGAAGATTGAGGCCTTTGCGGGAGCGCAATTCCCCGCCCACGAGGACCCGGCAGGCGACCTCGTGACCTTTTGCTTGTATGGTTTCGAGCTGGATGAGGCCGTCGTTCAAGAACAAGACGTCGCCGGGCCTGACCACCTGGGGAAGATCGGAAAAGCTTACCGAAACCCGCTGGGCGTCTCCGACGATCGCCTGGGTCGTGAGGGTGAAAAGGGACCCCGGCAGCAACTCAACGGGTTCAGCGGACAACTGGCCGATCCGTATCTTCGGACCGGGCAGATCGGCCAGGATGGCAATTCTCCGTCCCACGGCACGGGCGGCGGCGCGGAGGCTGTCGATCGCCTGCTTGTGGCCCTGAAAATCGCCGTGCGCGAAATTGATCCGGGCCACATTCATTCCGGCCTTGATCATTTCTTCCATGACCCCTTGGGATGCAGATGCCGGTCCGATGGTGGCCACAATTTTGGTTTTCTGTTTCGGGAGTGTCATGCCCTGTTTACTCCTTGTCACCCTGGTATTCTTGTGCGGCCCTCGACATAGGCGCGATCCTCCTTCAGGTCCGGACCTTCCGCCGCCGCCGTGGCGAGCTCATCACAACGCTCATTTTCCGTTTGACCGGCGTGCCCGGGGACCCAGATGAACTGCACCCGGTGCGAATCGCAAAGATCCAGGAGCTGCGCCCACAGGTCGCTGTTCTCGGCGGCGCCGCTCTTTGTGCGCATCCAGTTGTTGGCCCGCCATTTGCGGGCCCAGCCCTTGTTGATTCCGTTGACCACGTAGCGCGAATCGCTGTGCAGGATCACGTCGGCAGGGGGTTTCAGCGCTCTGAGCGCGGCAAGGCAGGCCATCATCTCCATGCGGTTGTTTGTGGTCGCTCGGAACCCCTCGGCGAGCTCGATCCGCGCTTCACCCGCAATAATGATGACGCCGTATCCTCCCGGTCCCGGGTTTCCTCGGCAGCCGCCGTCGGTATACACGACGATCTTCTCCGGCGAGAGGCCGGCGATGGGGGATGTGAAGCTCCCCGCCCATATGGCGGGGCTTCCCGGCAAGGAAGAAGCCTGTTTTTTATTGCGCCCCTTATCCCCGCCTACAAGGCGGGGCTTGCGGGTTGCGCTCCCGGTCAGGGAGGTTGCCTTTCCGGGTGTGGCCCGGGCCGTGACGGGTATCGGATTCTCGAGCCACCGCTGCGCCTCGGGCAGGGAGGCGAATTTCCTGTACAGCGCCCCGGCAAACCCGCGGATTCGCTCCTCGGCGCCTTCCGGGCCGAACCAGGTTGTGTAGATGCCTGGCTGTATCCCTCTGGCGACGGCATAGTATTTCTGGGCTTTCCTCATGCTTTGAGACCTTTTTGCACACGGTTTGGTATGCGCACCGATCGTCCGGATATCCCCGGGTCAGGCGTGCTCCGCTATTTCTATACGGGAATTTTCGGGACCGCGAATGAAAGCAATCCTGAGGCCTGGCCGCATCGTAACCGGTTCCGTGGTAAATTCCGCTCCCCGCTTTTTCAGTTCGGCAACCGCTTCCTCCATATTTGCTACTCGAAGTCCGAAGTGGTCCAGGCCGAGGTAACGCCCGGGAGGACACGGCGGCAGGTCATCCTCGGGCGCCGCCCGGAAAATGTAGATGGCCAGGCCATTGAGATCAACGTCGATCCGGGGCTTTCCGTCGGGTTGAACGGTCTCGATCACTTTTGCATCGAACATCCGGCGGTAATACTGAGCCGCGGCCTGTGGGTCCCTGCTCACCACATGAAGATGATAGAATTGATAGGTTGGCGCCATGGAGTCCTCCTTGTTTGGTAAGGATATATTTTTATGAAGCAAATTTACAAAAAGCTAAGTCGTGTGTCAAGGAATTACGGTATTTCCCGGGGGGATGTCGTCTCGCTGGACATGGTCTTTCAAGCGAAAACTTTCACCGTCGTAGGAGAGGACCATTTCTGTGTCCCCGGTCGCATTCCCCGCAGGCGACTCCAGGCTGAATTTCTCGCCGAAATAAATCTTCCGGGCAATCTCGGATCGTGAGATCGTATCGGGATCTCCCTCTACCAGGATGGAACCCTCATTGACGATATAGGCCCGGTCGCAGACGGAAAGTGTTTCACGCACATTGTGGTCGGAAATGATCACTCCGATTCCCTTGGCCTTCAGCTTACCGATGATATTCTGAATGTCCGCCACAGCCAGGGGGTCAATCCCGGCGAAAGGCTCGTCGAGGAGGATATATTTTGGCGATGTCACAAGCGCCCGCGTAATTTCCACCCGCCTTCTCTCGCCTCCAGAAAGAGAGTAGGCGCGGTTTTTTGCCAGCGGAGTCAGATCCAGCTCTCCCAGCAGTTCCTTCAAACGTTCCCGGCGCTCCTGCTGGCTCAGATCCAGCGTCTCCAGGATAGCCAGGATGTTCTCCTCCACGGTCAGCTTCCTGAATATGGAGGGCTCCTGGGGAAGGTAATTCAATCCCTTCCGCGCCCGGATATACATAGGACAGCGGCTGACGTCCTCGCCGTCGATGAGAATCTGACCGCCATCGGGGCGGATCAATCCCACGATCATATAGAATGTGGTTGTTTTTCCGGCGCCGTTGGGGCCTAAGAGACCCACGACCTCGCCTGGATAAATCTCCAGATTGACGCCGTTGACCGCCCGTCTGCCTCCGTAGACCTTGATCAAACCGGTCGCCGACAGTTTCCCTGCGCCCGCCCCGGGGCCTGGACCGGCTCCTGTGTCATAACCGGATTCGAGCCTTGACTCCCGGCCTGCTTGCAGCCCCGCTCGCTGCGCCTGCTCCGAGAGAGTGGTCCGATGATCGCTCTGACGTCGCTTTTTTCGTATCACCATGACGGAACAACCCGACAGAAGGTCATGCAGGGCAAGCTTGTCTTTCCGAAATGCTGCCATGATGAAGCCGATTCCGGCCGTCAGCAGCGTCAGGAGCTTGGCCAGATGGCGCACGAGGGTAGAGACGGCGCCGGCGCGCCGGCCATTGCGGTCAAAAACACGGATGTCGAAGAGGAGCTTGCCCATCGTTGCCTGCAGCGGCGTCGCTTCCAGTGCAAGGTTGTAAAGAAAGAGGAAAATGAAAAAGCCTGGGATCACCTGCTGGAAGATATCAAACACCAGGTCGCTTTCCAGATAGTCGAGGGTCTTCACAGCACCCACATACACGAGCGCGTAGAGGACGAGACAGAGCAGGAAATCTGCGGCGCCAGCACCGAGGCGCCGCCAGAAACCGGCCGGTGTCTTCATGATCCCGTCGTCCAGGGATGGGTGGTCGGGGGTTCTGAAAGGCTTGGGCGCATCGACAGTGTCCTGCCGGACAGGCAGGTCGGGATGACTGCCCATGGCGACACCGAGGGTCACCGTTGTTTTCTTTTCCATTTTTACCCTTCTCTTTACGTTTCTATCGTGAAAAAATCGCGATAGTCCAATAATCTATTGATAAGGCATTGCTTTTTCACCTGGGAAGTATACGAAGAACAACAGGGTGTGTCAATTGAATTTTGATTATAAGCTCTGGTTCATCCGATTCATGCGCGCTTGTGATTTGATACTCCATTCGAACGGGCCGCTATGAAAATTTTGCCGCGTACCAAACCTTCCTCTCCATTTTCGTGGCAGTAAGGTTTCTTTTTTCTTTGACATTCATCCCGTCCTGGTTTAGCGTAAAGGGTGGTCAGCACTAACCGCGAGACCATGAAATGAGCCGTATAGGGAGAAGCAGAATCCCCATCATCGCCGGACCAAACGGCGCCGGGAAGACCACATTAGAGATTCAGTGCTTCAATACACCAAGGAAGTAATGACTGCAATGCGTTACACGAGAATTACCATTG
>CAZINF010000144.1:0-8383 GCA_964540555.1 uncultured Syntrophus sp.
CCGCAATGACGAAGGATGAAGCGCAACGCAGCATCCGGCCTTTTTACGAAGCCGTCAACCTTTGTCCCTTGCAAAGCGCCGGATAATGGACTAAGAGTTCCGCTAATATCCCAGAGGAGGCAAGGACGCTATGAAAGCTTTGGTTACGTACTACTCCCAGACGGGCAACACGGAGAAGCTTGCCCGTTCCATCTACGATGCGATCCATTTCGAGAAAGAGCTCCTGCCGATTCAGGACGTCGATTTCAGCCGGGGCTACGACATCATTTTCGTCGGATTCCCCGTCCAGGCCCATAGCGTGCCCGCCGCGGTCCATCCCTTCTTCAAGAACTTGCCCAAGGGACAACCTATCGCCTTCTTCTGCACCCATGGTTCGATCCGGGGAGGCCATCTTCCCAAACAGGCAATCGAACATGCCATCGGCCTTGCCTCACGGGCCAAGGTGCTGGGCACCTTCGGCGTCCGGGGAAGGGTCAATCCCAAAATCATCGACTCCTTGATGAAAATGTTGGAGCACCGTGCCTGGGCCGAAGAGGCGCAGGGGGCCATCGACCATCCCACCGATGCCGACCTGGCCGACGGGAAGGAATTCGCCAAGGGGATCCTCGCCAAAATCAGCCATCAGCCCTGACGACCTCGTAATAGATTCTCTCTCAGAGGAGGTCCGGAAGCATTGCAATGGCCTGCTCGAGGAGCTCCGGTTTCTGGCCGCCGGCCTGGGCCATGTCGGGCCGGCCGCCGCCGCTCCCGCCGACGAGCGGGGCGATCGCCTTTATGATCTCTCCCGCATGGTACCTATCCGTCAGGTCCTTCGTGACCAGACAAAGGAGCATTGCCTTACCGTCCGCCCGGCTCCCGAGAAGGATGATGCCGGAGCGGAGGCGGTCCCGCAGCTTGTCGCCGAAGTCCCGGAGCGTTTTCACATCGGAGGCCTCAACCACGGTCGCAAGAACCGCAATTCCATTGATCTGACGGACGCGACCCAGCAGGTCACCCGAATCCCGCGCCGCAAGCTTTCCTTTGAGCGCCTCGATTTCCTTCTCCAGCTCCCGTTCACGCCGGAGGAGTTTTTCTGCCATTCCAGAAGTTCCCGCTGTTCCAGAAATTCCAGAAGATCCGAAAAGACCGGTTTTAAATAGTGATGCGGTTTTCCGGAGCTCTTCTTCCAGACGCCGCACATAGGCGACCGCCCCACTCCCCGTCACCGCTTCGATCCGGCGGACGCCGGCCGCAATGGACGATTCATGGACGATCTTTAGAAAACCGATATCCCCGGTCCTTCTCACGTGCGTCCCCCCGCAGAGCTCCCGACACACCTCTCCCATCCCGACCACACGGACCGTCTCCCCGTACTTCTCGTCGAAGACGGCAGTCGCCCCCGTTTTCATCGCTTCCGCGATGGGAAGAATCTGGGTCTCGACAGGGCAATTCACCCGGATCATCCGGTTTGCCTCGTTCTCGATCCGTGCCAGCTCTTCCTCGTCGATCCGGGAGAAGTGGGTAAAGTCGAACCGGAGTCGTTCGGCGTTCACCAGGGAGCCGGACTGCTTGACGTGCTCCCCGAGGACTGTCTTCAGGGCGGCCTGGAGGAGATGGGTTCCGGAGTGGTTGGCCTCCGTCGCCCGGCGTGTTTCGTCGAACACCTGCAGCGCGACCAAATCCCCCTTCCTGAGCTTCCTATTTTCGAGTTTGCCGACATGCGCGATGAGATTCTCCAAGGGCCGGGTGGTATCCGTCACGTTGAAGACGGCGCCGTCGCCCCCTGTGATCACGCCGATATCACCGACCTGGCCGCCTGTCTCCCCATAAAAAGGAGTCTGTGCGACGATCACCTCCGCTTCTTCACCCTCGCCGATCTCCTCCACGACCTGCCCCCCTTTCAGGAGAACCGTCACCCGCGACATGACCGGCTTGCCGTCGTACCCGTATCCGACAAACTCCGTCGCAATCCCTTCGCCGGAGAGTCGGTGGTAGACCTCCGCGATTGCCTCCTGGCCGCTCCCCCTCCAGGATTCTCTCGCTTTTCCCCGCTGGGCCGCCATCGCCCTGTCAAAACCCTCCATATCGAGCGAAAAACCGTCCTTCCGGACGATGTCGGCCGTCAGGTCCGTAGGGAAGCCGAAGGTATCGTAAAGCTTGAAGACGGCCTCCCCGGGAATCGTCTTCAGACCGTCCTTCTTCAGACGGGCCATCTCTTCCTGGAGGATTTTCAGGCCGGCATCGAGGGTCTCGATGAAGCGCTCTTCCTCGCTCTCCACGACCTTCCTGATATAGGCCGCCCTCCCTGCAAGCTCCGGATACGCCCCTTTCATCTGGTCGATGACCACCTGGGCGACCTCGTGGAGGAAGGGCCGGTTCAGACCGAGAAGCTTCCCGTGACGCGCTGCCCGGCGGAGGATCCTTCGGAGAACGTAGCCGCGCCCCTCGTTGCCGGGAAGGACGCCATCGCCGATGAGGAAGGTTATGGAGCGGCTGTGATCGGCAATGACGCGGATGGAAATATCGTCATCTCCATTTTTCTTGTATGTCCGGCCGCTTAATTTTTCGATGAAACCGATGATCCCGGTAAAGAGGTCAGATTCGTAGTTGCTCGTCACCCCCTGGATCACGGCAGTTAGTCGTTCCAGGCCCATTCCCGTGTCGATGTTCGGTTTCGGCAGGGGGGTCAGCTTCCCGGAGGCGTCCCGGTCGAACTGGGTAAAGACGAGGTTCCATATCTCGAGATGCCGGTCGCATTCACACTCCACGCTGCACGTCGGCTTTCCGCAGCCCGTCCCCTCCCCCTGGTCGTATAGGATCTCGGAACAGGGACCGCAGGGGCCGGTCTCCCCCATCATCCAGAAGTTGCTCTTCTCACCCATGCGGACGATCCGATCCGCCGGCACCCCCATTTCCCGATGCCAGATCCGGAACGCCTCGTCATCGTCCTCATAGATGGTGATCCAGAGTCTATCCTTCGGCAGCCCCATGACGTCGGTGAGGTACTCCCACGACCAGGCGATGGTCTCTTTCTTGAAGTAATCGCCGAAGGAAAAGTTTCCCAACATCTCGAAGAAGGTATGGTGGCGAGCCGTTACCCCGACGTTTTCCAGGTCGTTGTGCTTTCCCCCCGCCCGGACACTCTTCTGGGAGGTGACCGCCCGCCGGTACCTTCGGTCCTCGAGACCGAGAAAGCAGTTCTTGAACTGTACCATCCCGGCATTGGTGAAAAGGAGTGACGGATCGTCCTTCGGAATGAGGGAAGAGCTTGCCACCCGCGTATGGGCCTTCCCCTCGAAATATTTCAAGAAACTCTCCCTGATCTCACTCCCCGTCATTGCCATGAACACCTTCCTCCTTATGTTCCTTTAACTTTCTGACAATAAGGCCCACGGGGAATCCCTTCCCCATCAGGCTTCTGGCCAGCCTCGCCTTCTCCCGGTTGCCCATACCGGCGACGGCCATTCCCTTTGCCTTCTTCCGGAAGAGACGCTCCACCGCATCCTCCTCGCTGATCTCCGCGCGAACTTCCGAAATCGCCTGCCGGCTGAGCTCCTCGGATATCCCCCGCTCGCTAAGATCGAAGGCAATCCGGCGGTTTCCCGCAAGGCGATTCACTGCAAGCTCCCGCGCCCGCGCTCTGGCAAACATTCTGTCGTTCAGGTAGCCGAATTCTCGACACTTTTCAATAACCCCGGCGACGACCGGCGCCGTGAAACCTCCCTTTCCGAGTTTTTCACGCAACTCCTTCTCGCTGTGCGCCCGGAGGGCAAGGAGGCGATAGGCCTTCTTTTCGGCCTTTTCCCGCAGAGGATCGTCATTCATCTATTTAGAATCTTCTTTCGCCGTGGTCCCCTTCGGCTTTATCCCGAGTTTTTCGCGGACCTCGGTTTCGACCTGCACCAGGGTCTCAGGATTATCCTTCAGAAAGATCCTTGTATTGTCGCGTCCCTGGCCGAGGCGCTCCCCTTTGTAGGAGTACCAGGCGCCGCTCTTCTCGATGACGCCCCTTTCGACCGCGAGATCCAGGACATCCCCCTCTTTCGAGATCCCCTCGCCGAAGATGATGTCGAATTCTGTCTCTCTGAAGGGGGGGGCTACTTTGTTTTTGACCACCTTCACCCGGGTCCTGAAGCCGACCACATCCTGCCCGATCTTGATTGCGTTTACTTTCCGGATATCGAGGCGCATTGTCGAGTAGAACTTGAGGGCGTTTCCGCCGGTGGTCGTCTCGGGGTTCCCGAAGAAAACGCCGATCTTCATCCGGAGCTGGTTGATGAAGATCATGGTCGTTTTCGACTTGCTGATGCTCCCCGTCAGTTTCCGGAGGGCCTGCGACATCAGGCGCGCCTGGAGTCCCATCTGGGCGTCACCCATCTCCCCCTCGATCTCGGCCTTGGGGACGAGGGCGGCCACAGAGTCGACCACAAGGACGTCCAGCGCTCCGCTCCGGACGAGGGTTTCAGCGATCTCGAGCGCCTGCTCCCCCGTATCCGGCTGGGAGATGAGCAGATCGTCCGTGTTGACACCGATCTTTCGCGCATAGGTGACGTCGAGGGCGTGTTCGGCGTCGATGAAGGCCGCCAGGCCGTTCTGCTTCTGCGCCTCGGCCACGATATGGAGGGCAAGCGTCGTTTTTCCGCCCGATTCCGGCCCGAAGATCTCGATGATCCTTCCGCGGGGAACCCCTCCCGTCCCGAGCGCCATGTCGAGGCTGATCGACCCCGTGGAGATCGCCGGGATATCGGAGATCACCTCCCCGCCGCCCAGCCGCATGATCGCCCCTTTCCCGAATTGCCTCTCAATCTGGGTAATCGCCAGTTCAACCGCCTTTCCTCTGTCTGTATCTGTTCCCATAGCCGCCTCCCTTACCTTCGTCTGTGGTTTTCTCTGTGTTGATCCCATTTCAAGCCTTATGGCCTTGCCTCCCCGTTTTCCCCCGAAAAAAGGAACCATTTGAGTCTCGTGTAAATAGCGCCCCCGGGTGTCAGCTCGCTTTGAATCAGGCTTAACCCGGAGGCGATAAACCGTCCCGCTATATATTCCTCTCCCCTTTCCAGCACCCGAGCGAGGCCGATGAGCCCTTTCGAGTTCCTGATCCTGCCCAGGGTGAGATGCGGCCGAAAGGGCCGCTCCTCGTAGGGGAAACCGATCCGAAGGAGCGCCTGCTCGATCCCCTTTTGAAAGACCAAAAGCCTCTCCACATCACCGTTCATCCCGAGACAGAGGACGCGGGGCCGATGCGGATCGGGGAATGCACCCACACCGCCGACCGCAAGAGAAAACGACCTCTCCCCTTCCGCCGCCTTCTTAACAACGGCCGCGATGTTCGCTACGTCGTCACCCGAGACATCGCCGAAGAATTTCAGTGTCAGGTGTATTCCCTCCGGCCGGACCCAGCGGATATCCCCCTGGATGAATTTGCGCAGGCGGTTCTGGATCGATGCGATTTCCCTCAAAACCTCTTCCGGCGGATCGAGCGCCAGAAAGGACCGGATCTTTTTTTCATCCGTCATCGCCGACTTCCCCCGAAAGATAGCGCAGGAGCATCAGCAGGGCGGTCTGGGCGGCCGCGATCTTGTTCCTTCTGCGGTCCCAGCGCAAGGCATGATGGCGGCAGACGGTCTTCTCACCATCGGCCAGGGCGACATAGACCGTCCCCACCGGTTTTGCCTCCGTCCCCCCGGAGGGACCCGCTATCCCTGTCACGGAAAGACCCAGGCCTGTGCCGGCAAGCCGCCGGATCCCCTCCGCCATGAGGCGCGCCGTCTCGGCGCTCACCGCGCCGTGCGCCGCGATCACGACTTCCGGAACACCCAGCAGGGCCGTCTTGGAGGCGTTGCTGTAAGTCACGACGCCCCGTTCGAGAAACCCCGAACTGCCGGGAATATCGGTGAGACGGTCGGTGATGAGACCTCCCGTGCAGGACTCCGCCACGGCGAGCGACAGCTTTTTTTCGGTCAGCATCCGGGCGACGAGCCCTTCAAGCGTCTCCTGGCCATACCCAAAGATATACTTCCCGAGTCTCGCCTCCACCCTCGATCCCGCCGCACGGAGATTCTTCCCGGCCTCCTCCGCGGACGAGGTCCGCGCCGTGAGGACGAGGTGGTTTTCCGGAAAGTTCGGGTAGAACCCCACGCCGAGACCGAGGCCCGCGAGATCCGCATCGGCCAACGCCGCGTCCACCGCCGCCTCGGGGATCCCGAAGAGCTTGAATGTCGATGTCTCCACGTGGAGCGCCGCCTCCGGAAATGCCTTCCGGAACAGCGGGATAACCCCCTCGGTGAGCATCTTCCTGGCCTCGGCGGGGACGCCCGGAATGACCGCAACGATTTTCCCTTCCCGCCGCACGGCAAACCCGGCCGCCGTTCCCGCAGGATTTGCAATGATTTCCGCTCCTTCCGGGAATACGGCTTGTTTGGCGTTGTTTTCCGTCCAGGCGAGTCGGCGTTTCGCGAATAATTCCCGGATATGCGCCAACACAGAATCATCCGTGTAAAGGGTCAAGCCGAAAGCCCGGGCAATGGCCGCCGTAGTGATATCGTCCGCCGTCGGGCCAAGACCGTCCGTTGCAATCACCGCCTCGGCACGCGTCAGGAGAAAATCGAGCGCGTCGCGGATGGCGACTTCGTCATCACCCACGGACAGCATCGCGACAACCGGCCAGCCCTGCTCCTGCAGGGCACGGGCGATCAGAGCGGAATTGGTATCCTGAATCCGCCCGCTCGTCAACTCGTTCCCGATAGTCAATATACCACTTTTCATCATCCATTTCCTCAAATCCCGGCCAAATGGATCAAAATCTGCAGAGCCACGTTGGCATAGACGCCTGCCGCCAGATCGTCCGCCACCACGCCCAGCCCCCCCGGCAGGCGATCCTCAAAGAGCCGCGCGGGAAATGGCTTCACGATATCAAAGAGGCGGAACAGAAAAAATCCCAGGACCACATGAAGCGCCGTCGGCGCGATCAGAAAGAGGCTCCACTGGAGCCCCGCGATCTCATCGATGACAATACACCGGGCATCCTTCTTACCGAACAGCTTCTCCGCCTCCTCCGAAACATGCCAAGCGAGGAAAGCGAAGGCGACAACCGTGATCAGCCAGAGAGCCCAGGGCAGGGCTGAAAAGACCAGAAACAGGGGGATGCCGACCAGCGTTCCCGCCGTTCCCGGCGCCAGGGGCGCGTATCCGCTTCCGAAGCCCGTGGCCGCGAGCATGATGAATTTTTTATACAGGAGACACCTCTTCTCATCGTATCCGGGTGGGAATTTCCGCATACCGACGGTAAATTAACCCTTTTTCCCCTGCCCTGTCAATGACGACTTGGCGAATTTTTGCAAAACCGGGCCGGGGGTTAAAAAAATCCCTTGACAATAGAACGATAGTTCTATTATACCTGAAACCGGGAAAAGGCAAGTATATTTTAAAGGGAGAGGGGTATGAAAAAGGAAAGATGGACGCTCAGGGGCGTGGAAGGGAAGATCGCCGGCTTCCTCCGGGAAAACCGGCGGATGCCGACCTATGCGGAGATGATAGAACTTTTGGGGGTGCGCTCCAAAAGCGTCGTCCACTTCTGGGTGCAGAAGCTCCTCAAGGCGGGCCTCCTGGCGAAGGACGACGGCGGATTCCTGAAACCGGCACGGAGCGCCCTCTCGCTGCCTCTCGTCGGCGAGATCGCCGCCGGCTTTCCCTCCCCAGCGGAGGAGGAGCTCAGGGATATCCTCTCGCTCGACGAGTACCTCATCACCCGGCCGGACTCCTCCTTTCTCCTGTCGGTCAGCGGGGATTCCATGAACGGCGAGGGGATTAAACAGGGCGACCTCGTCATCGTGGACCGCGGTCGGGAGCCGAAAAACGGCGACATCATCCTCGCCGAGGTGGATGGGGCCTGGACGATGAAGTACTTCCGGAAGCGCGGGAAGGAGGTCGTCCTGGAGGCGGCGAACCCGAAATACCCCCCCATCCGCCCGCGGACGGAACTGCGCGTGGGGGGAGTCGTCACCGCCGTCGTCCGAAAGTACCACCAGTGACGGAATCATGAGCGACACGATCTTCAGCCTCCACAGCTGGCCGCGGGCGATCCTCCACGTCGACGGGGACGCCTTCTTCACCTCCTGCGAGGAGGCCATCCACCCGGAGCTGAAGGGAAAACCGATCATCACGGGGGGCGAGCGGGGGATCGTCGCCTGCGCGAGTTACGCCGCCAAGGCCCTGGGGATCCGGCGGGGCGTCCCCCTCCACGAGGCGAAGCAGATCTTTCCTTCGCTCATCGTCCTTCCCTCCGACTACGAGACCTACAGCCTCTTCTCCCGGCGAATGTTCAACATCATGCGCCGTTTCACCCCCCAAGTGGAGGAGTACTCCATCGACGAGGCCTTCGCCGACCTGACCGGGATGAGGCGGG
>CAZINF010000145.1:0-8258 GCA_964540555.1 uncultured Syntrophus sp.
GCTCCCCTTATTTTTCTTGGCCAGCAGTCCCTCGATTATCGAGTCTCCTCTCACTGCTATGGAAAGGAAGGTGGATATGGCTCATCTGGGCACATGAATTCCGTGACTGCCAGAATGGCGATTGACTGGTTAATTAAGCAGTCTGGCGATATTAAGACGCTTGGTGTCGCCTTCTTTGGCGGCGAGCCGCTTCTGAATTTTTCCTTGATGAAAAAAGTTGTGGAATATGCGAGGCAGCGTGGCGCTAAATCTAACAAGGACTTCGAGTTCAGTATTACTACAAATGGATCTCTGTTGACCGATGAGAAGATCGCCTTCTTGAATGAAAATAAAATAAATCCTATAGTCAGTTTCGATGGACCAAAAGATGTTCAGGATGCGCAGAGACCTTTCAAGGGCGGGCAGGGGTCGTACAACGTCATTGAGCCAAAGATGAGGAAGCTCCTCGATACATTTCCGGACGCTACGGCCCGGTCCACATTAAAGGGCGCGACTAAACCGAAGGAGGTAACAGTCGCGCTTAACAAGATCGGTTTCCGTTCAACCCATATGACAATTGCTTCTCCGTCGTTGTTTGACGCGCCAGATAAGAGAATGGAGGAGGAGTGTGGCAGTCGGAGCATGACTACGGATTTGGATTTCGAGGCTGAAGACTTGTTACAGAGCATTAAGTCGCGTGACGCAGATAGGCTGCGCTGGCTAAAGAAGAACGGCGATCTGGTTTCAAGGCTAACCGCGTTCATCAACAAAGAGAAGAAATATTTTGGCTGCGGCGCTGGGCGAGCATACGTGGGCGTGGATAATACGGGCGGCGTCTTTCTTTGCGCCAGATTCGTCGGAACGAAGGAATACAAGTTAGGCAATATTTTTGAAGGACAACCCACCCGCGAAAAATATATGAAAAGCCCCATCAGGACGGTTGAGGTGTGTAAGAACTGTTTCGCCCGCTATATGTGTGGCGGCGGCTGTTATCACGAGAACGTTGGTGCAAGTGGTGCAGCGGACAAGCCATCGGTTAGCTACTGCAGAATAATGCGACGCTCGGTGGAGCTGGTTGCTTACGCCGCTAGCCAGTTAACCGATGATGATCGTAAGTACATATCACAGAGTGGCATTGTCAGATCACGATCGTGTCCATTCGATTTTCCCTCGTAACAATCAAATTAAAAAGGAGGTTCACATGTCATTACAAACTGCCAAAGACTATGTTGCACGTTTTCTTGCAGACGAAGATTTCGCCCGCCGGGTTATAGCTGCCGAGGACGCGCTCGCTAGAAGAAAGCTTGTCGAAGCGGAGGGCTTCAAGTTCTCGAAGAGTGAAATCGACTCGGTGGCATCAGACTTGTCGCCTGAGGAATTGTCTGAGATTACACGCGGCCCTTGGACGGGCTCTATGTGTGAGTGCGGACGGGAAGGTATGCTGGGGTGCAGATGAACTCCGTTGTGGCGTTTGATAGCACTCTCTACCCATGCTCAATTGACCAAGACCATATGAATTGAACGTGTGGCCCAACACTTATAAGGCCTCCTCTTGTCAAGAGAAAAAAATTCCCTTGACGGAGAGTGAGATACACGACGTTCCGCTTCACAAGTACTGATGGTGCTACAACACGGTCAACGATGCCGACTTGGTTTCAAAGGATCGGGTTTGCAGAAGCCGTGTCTGCACCAAACACCTATCGAGGATGATGCGCCGCTGGGCGCTCTGGGCTATTGCCCGCATCTAGAAGAACATTCGTACCCGCATGCCGGCCCGATCAAAATAGCGGGTTCTCCTCGGATTTATCCTGGGAGTCCAGTTACACTGGGGGCTCGGGGGCGTGGCAGCACACGGAAACCGTTATTGTTGCACCACCGTATTAAAGATAGTGGGGCCAGGGTGGGCGTCCAATCAAAGCAAAGGACTCAGGGGATTATCTCCCTATGGCGCTTTGTGCATTCGGAGATGCAGTCGGATCGACTTCGTGAAGCGCCTCGTTGAGGGTATCCCTTATGGCGTTCCAGTTAGGCGTTGGGTTCGCACACCCCGCCCCGGCTATGCATGAGCGAAGAAGGCATCCATACTGAAGGGTTCCTTTCTTTTGAGCATGAAGTAGACGGCACGCCCGATTTTATGGGCAAGGATGGAAAGTGCTTTTCCCTTTCCATGCTTGCTGACCAGGCGGTCGTGATAAAGCTTAGCCTGTTCATTTCCTCTAAGGAATAGACAGGCAGCCTCGGAGAAAGCCCATTTGAGATGGGCGTTGCCGACTTTGCTGTTCTTGGCGCCGGACTTTTTCCCTCCTGATTCTCTGGCGCATTTGACGAGACGGCAATAGGAGACGAAGTCCTGGACGCGGGGAAAGCGTTTGATATCGTGGATTTCATAAAGTAGAATAAGGCTGAGGATCTTTCCCATTCCAGGGATGCTTCTGAGCAGGTAGAAGCTCCGCACATTGTGCCCTTTGGCCTGTTTTACGATGTAGAGTTCCAGTTCGGTGAGGAGCCGGTCATAGAGATCAAGGAGTTGGAGATTGACCTCGATGCTCTTTTGAACGGATGGATCGGGGAAGTGGTCGGTGACGCCGTCTCGATTGCATCGGGTAGACATAGGCCACCGGGAGTGTGCCTCCCCGGAGGAGAGCGGCGATTTTCTTTGAATCGATTTTGTCGTTCTTGCTTTTGCCGCCATGGATAGCCTTCATGTAGAGTGCATGGCCCAGGACGAAGGGGATCTTCTCTTGGGAGCAGAGATCGGCGAGCCAATACCAGACGAACATGCACTCGACGGCGACGACGACATCCTCCCGGTAGGGTTGTATGGCCTTAAGAAAGGCTTCCGGTGTGGCCGGGTAGTTTTTGTGGAGCATGATGCTGTCCCCCTGATCCAAGATACACATGTACATGGATCTGGCGTGCAGATCGATTCCGCAATAAAATTTGTGCTGGTTGGTGTAGAATCTCATATGGCTTCCTCCTTTGGCTTAAAGTGTTTTCTCCCAAGAGGCATTTTATCATGCCTCAGGAGGAGGCCTTAATGAGTATCAACAGGTTCCAGCCGAAGGTCTTGCCTCCGGTTTGCTTCGGCAAGCCCGCGGCTGAACCTAGGCGTTGCACCTTTCCTTCGTTAATCTGTGATACCGTCAGTCATGGCAAGTTATTGATAAGTAGGTGGCAGCAATAGCAAGCAATATTTTTTAGGCTGAGCCTTACGGGTCGTACTCTGCTACAAAATCTGATCGGTCTCGGTCGTTGACTTCAATAAACAAATCGGTGATCTCGGCAAAATCAGTTGCGATTTTATCCGGGCGGTTTGACGCGATAAGATTGACAACCGACCTTAATGACCTTGAGAACACCAAACATCTCCGATGCTGATCAGGATTATCGGAAACATAAAAAGTTGTTGCGGTCTTAAGCAGCCATATGGTATAAAAAACAAAAATGTCTGGTCTGACTAGACAGACTAAGGAGGATTCCATGACGAGAGCCAATACGAAAGCCAAAGATCCCTTCTGGCAATTGCAGGAGGCGAAGAGCCGTTTGAGTCAGGTTGTCGATCACGCGCTGCGGGAGGGGCCGCAAACCATTACCTTGCGCGGTAAGCCCGCTGTGGTTGTGGTTTCTTTCGAGGAGTTCCAAAATCTTACCCGTCCCTGCACGTCTCTGCGCGAATTTTTCAGGAAATCCCCTCTTTATGACACAGAGATCGATCTTGAGAGAAGCAAAGACGTGTCGCGAGAGGTTCCGCTATGAAATACCTTCTGGATACCTGCGTGATCTCGGAACTGGTGAAGAAAGAGCCCCATCCGGCGGTGATCCGTTGGATGGATGCCGGCGATGAGAGCAGGATGTATTTGAGCATACTGACCATCGGGGAACTCATCAAAGGGATCACCAAGCTGCCGGACAGCGAGAAAAGAGAAAAACTGCAATCCTGGGTCAACAATGATCTTGCGTTGCGATTCGGACAGCGCCTTGTGGAGATCGACGCGGAAATTGCCTGGGCTTGGGGAACGTTGCTGGGCGAAGCGGAGAAGCGAGGCGAGAAACTGCCAGTGGTCGATAGTCTGATCGCCGCTTCGGCCAATGTCCACGGTCTTATCGTCGCCACGCGCAATGTGCAGGACATGGCGCGTTGTCAGGCAAAAGTTTTTAATCCCTGGGAAAGTCAACCGGATCGATAACGAAAAGGCTTTGAAGCTACCCTTCATCCCTCCCGATTCCCAGCTCTCTCCTCAAAGGACCGAGGTCGATGAAGGGTTCACCGGCCTTCTTCTTCCTGGCTTCTGAATTTTCGATATCCTTGATGAGATCGAGGACTTTCTCCCGCCCCGCTTTTATCGCCACAGCCTCCCGGGGGGTCTTGCCTCCGAGGGCCGGAATTTCTTTATCGGGCCAGGCGGACATGTACTTCCGCATCACCGAGGCCAGCATGGCCCGGGACTTCTCATCCTGCAAGGGCTTTAACGCTTTGCCTTTTCCTTCGCGCCGTTCCATGGCCACGTGGATGTCCTCGAAATCGTCGATACGGTGACAGACGGCCCCCCGCAGCAGATCGAGAAGCCTCTTCTTACCCCTTTCGAGCCGCTCCCGGGACATGCATTCGAGGGTCAGCCTGTCGGGATAGAGGTTGACCGTGCCGAGGACCGTGAATGTCAGTTGCCCGGAGGGATGGACGATGCTGGAGGTGGCAACCATTCCCTTTTCGTCTCCCTCGGGACCCATCTCCCACTCCTTGGAGGGACCTCTTTTCAGCCACGAGTAGCGCACACCCCCGGAGGGGATCGCCTCCTCATCGGCGAAATCGTACTCCCCGTAAAGGAGCTTCCTGGCGCGCCCGTAATCGGACACCGTGAAGTGAGCCTTCGAAGGCATCATCCTGTGCCGTTCCTCGGTGAACAGCACGGTCGGCTCTTCAACGACCTCATCGAAGAAGCGCCCGATCAGAAAGGCGTTCTCCTTCAGGAAGGCGGGCCAGCCCGTCCGTCCCGTGTCGGCCTCGAACGCGAGGCGCGCATTGTCCAGGTATGCCTTCAGGGCTTCGAGCCTCATCCGCGGCATCGTCTGTCCGTTTCCCCCAAACCTGCATACGCCGTCCATCCGGTAGACCCTCACCTGAAGAAGGTCCCACTGGACCGCCTCGTAGGACCCGGAGATCTCCTCCACGTCCATCGTTTCGCCGGTAAAGACATCCCGGATCGTCAGGCCCTCCCCTTCCCGGACAGCCTGGACCTCATAGATGGACTCGTGACTTTTCATGAGGGATTCGGCGAGGCGTCTCTCTTCCGCGGACAGCGTGTTCAGCCGCCGGTCACAGAAGCCCTCGATGATCGTTTTGCCGTTTGCCGTGCGGTAGTCGTTGATGAACCAGTCGTGGAACTGGCCTTTGTCTTCGGAGGCCCTCTCGGGCAGCGCGATGGGTTCCCGGGTGTCGGTGTTCCAGAAGATGCCCGTAGCCCTCAGGAAGTCCTCGCGGGATGTCTCCCTTTCGATGTGGCGGGAAAGGCTTTCCCGGAGGCGTCGGAAAACGGGGTCGGGCGCGGGCGGTTTGCGGGGCCCCGGTTCGGCAGGTGAGGGCACCTGGCCGGATTCCTTTAGGAGGCAGCACTTCTTGTACTTCTTTCCGCTTCCGCAGGGGCACGGGTGGTTCCGGCCGACCTTCTGTCGCGCGGGGATCGGCTCCTCCCTCCCGGGGCGCTGGTCACCCGGATGGGGCAACCCTCTACCGAGCCGTTCCGCCACCATCATGAGCTTGTCGAGGAGGCCTTCCTTGAATTGATCGAGATCGGCACTCATCCGGTAGTAGTGTGCCCGGTCCATGATCTCCGCGGCCTTGTCGTAATAGGAAAAGGCGGCCTCGAGATCGCCCTTGTCGAAGGCGTATTCACCGAGGCTGACGTGGCCCTCCACCGCCAGGGGATCGTTCCTGATCGCCCGCTCGTAAAAGGGCACGGCATCCTCTCTGCGTTTGATCTGCCGGAGGGCGTTGGCGCAACCGATGAGGAGTTCGGGGCTCTCCGGGTCCTTTCTCAGCTTCTTCTCATATTTGTCGACCAGATCCTGGAGAGGGATCTCTTTCCCGAAGGCCGATATCGACTTCATGGGGACGACCGTTATTTCATCGCGGTCCTCTTTGGCGGTTTCTGGGTCAAGGGTGAGCAGCGCCAACCGGGTGGTGACCGCGACCATTCCCTCTGCGGCGACCTCGTAATGGTCGAGGGCACCGCATTTCTTGCAGGCAATGTGGTCCTCTATCACCGTGTCTTCGGCGCCAACAGCCACGACCACGAAGACCTTATCGACCGTGTAATGATAGACGTTCCGGCAGGAGCGGCACTTGAGAGGGATTTCCAGGGGTTCCCTCAAGAGGGTCCCCATGTCCCTCTTCTCCATCGCGGACCGCAAGCGTTTCTCTCTTTCTTCCCTGAGCTCCATTTCCCGCTCGATGCGCTTCAGTTCGGGGTCCGCCGCGCCGTTGATGAGGCACAGGAGGCGAAAGACTTCGCCCTCGGCTCGCTCTCCCTCTTTCAGCTCGACCTTGAGGGCGGGAATGAACCTTTTGTCCCCGATGCGTACCACGGCGTCCAGAAGCCATTCCTTGTACTCGCCCCACAACAGGGACCAGTGGGTCAGGATCAGATCGACCGACGCCTCCGTCGGAAGGTTCTCCAGAACGCTCAGCGCCAGGGGGATTCCGGCCGGATCGTTCTTCTCGAAAAGGGGGCGCAAAAGGGGGATGGAACGGGGCCCCAGCCTGCCGACGACCGCGGCGACATCATCGTCGAACCCACTGTCGTCGAAGTCCACCGCCAGCAGATCCCGGGCCAGCCCTTCGTCGATGAACCTGCCCGCGAACCGGATGAGTCGCCCGTTCGCCTGGGCGAAAGGGGATTCACCCACCCGGCGCACGGCCTCGCACGCCAGGCTCTTCACGTCCGCCCTTTTGGCAAGGAGATCCATGATCGCATCATCCTGGGGCGCCTCGGGCCTGTCCTCGAAGAAGAGCTCGATCGCCGCATCGGCATCGAGGGTCTCCGGATTCAGCGCGATGAGGGACCGCCACTCCGCGAGGAGGGAAAGAACGATGACGGCAATCATGGCCGCAGTTTCTCGATGCGCCAAGGGGATCTCCGCGGCGGTTGCCCTAAGGGCGGACAGGACGGCGCAATGAAAGGACGGGAAATCCCTCCCCTCCTGCCAGCGGAGATAGGCAACCTCGCCGCGCTCCAGCCTTTTCGCCTGCTGCATCGCCAGAGCGGACCTTCCCGCCTCTTCCATGATTTCGCCGAACCTCTGCTTTTTCAGGAGCTTTTCAAGGGATTTCCCGGCGTCCTCACACCCGGTTCGGGCCAGGAGGGCCAGAGCCGCCTCCACCTCACCGGCGAGGGCCTTGGAGGCGCGCCCCTTGCCGCCCTTGCCGGCGAGGTCCTCCAGCGAGCACCACACCCCGGCCAGGCTCACGATCTCGGACAGGAGCGCAGCCGCGTAGCCATCAACGCCGCTGTGACAGGAGAAGAGGAGCAGTTTCCCGATGTCCGTGCCCGCCACGAGGTTCGCGCTGAAAAACGCGCCGGCGGCCGCCTCCGCGAAATCGCCGAACGAGTCAAGATTCCCCAGGGTATCCTCCACATACCGCTGGGATTCTTCCGTTCCGAGGAGGGCAACGCTCATTAGCACCCCGGCGAAGTCTGCCGGGGCGGCCGCGGGTATCCGGGCATACTTGTCCCGCACGGCATCGAGGAGCCTGCCGTCTTTCAGCAAAACCAGGGCATGGGCGAGATGCCCCGCCGAAACGCCCGAGCTTTTCCTGAAGGCGGCAAGCAGGGCATCGGCGATGTTCCCGTCGGGATAAGCGCAAAAATAGGCAGCGGCTTGTGCCGCCACCGATCCGTCCCGGTCGCTCAGAAGCCCGACCATGAGCGGCCCCGCCTCCTTCGGGTAGAGGCGGCGCACCCGGTCGGCCGCCCAGCCTTTCACCCCCGGGTCTTGACGCCCGCACAATCGGGCTAGCGCTTCAAAGCTCCACAAAAAAGTTGTCATCCGTTCCCCCTCCCATGGGCGGGTGAAAGGCCGCCCGGGGATGCACTCCCGTCCGGACACTTCCCCCGTCAAAAGCAATGCGTTAAAAAAATATGTATGACGTGCGTGCTCTGCCCATGATCTTCCTGAAGGTGGCTAAGAAATTCTTTTCATCCTGATGCCAGTCACCTCGTCCAGGGTTGGCAAAACCATGGTTTGACAGACAAACGCCCTTATGTCTTCCGGGAGGGGTTTGA
>CAZINF010000146.1:0-8226 GCA_964540555.1 uncultured Syntrophus sp.
GTGACGCTCTCCTTCCTCATCAACCGCATCCGGAGATTCGGGTGAACCGGGTAACCGTTGTTTCCATCGGCGCTTCCGCGGCGCTCCTTCTCTACATCCTCGAGATGGTGCGGCGTCGCAAACTGCGGGAGGAGTATTCGATCCTGTGGCTGTTCGGCAGCGCGTTGATCCTCGTCCTCTCGCTGAAGCAGGACTGGCTGGTCAGCCTCGCCCACGCCGTGGGGGTCGTCTACCCGCCCTCCTTCCTCTTCCTGGTCGGCATCCTCTTCATCCTTCTGATCCTGATCCACTTCTCGATCGCCATCTCGAAGCTCCACCAGATGAACAAGAAGATGGCGCAGGAGATCGCGTTGATGAAGTGCTCCGCGGAGGAAGGGGGCGGGGACGGTACCAATTCACCGTCGAAACGGTGACCTGTTCGTTTCCCGTCCTGGAAGCACGTGAGAAGATCGACCGCGGGTCCTGTTGATTATCTCCAAACACCGATGCCCAATAATATCCTCGGATAAAACAGCCGTGGCAACTCGTCATGCAGACGAAGGACTGTACAACGCTCGCTTGATTTCCCGGATTCCATCGAACCCGGGGATGATTCCCCCTTCCACGTAAATTGCCTTCAGATAGGCGATTGCCTTCTGATACATCCGCCCATTTTGATAGAAAATAGTTCTCACATGGCCATAATTGCTTTCTTTTTTAAATAGGAGTATGTATTCATAAAAAACATCCAGCGGCAGCGATGATAATATTGGCGCTCCAATAAGATCTTCTTTTCTACCAGGCAAATCCATTACGATCTTGTCATAATCTTCCACATTAATACCTTTGCTTTTTGCATACGACCATAGTTCCGTCCCAGGGAAGGCAGCCGCGACATATACCAGTGGAGAAAAATATGGATTTCTCCTGAATCTTTGAATAAATTCCAACGTTTGTCGCAGGTCATCTTCCGTTTCGTGAGGGGATCCAATCATAAAACTTCCCATGGTTGGGATTTTGTATTTGGTGGACAACTCAATCGCTCTTACATTTTCTTCCAATGAGGATGTGTCTTTTTTTAAGTACTTAATCATCCTGTCGGATCCGGATTCCATTCCGATTCCCGTCACGACCACGTTCATTTCCTTCAACATCTGCATCATGGAGTCGTCCAGCAAATCCGAGCGGACAAGGCACATGTATTTTATTTTATTCAGTCCTTTTCCAACGATCAACTTATGTATTTTCAAAAATCTCTTCCTGTCCGCTATGAATAAGTCATCGAATATATGCACTATTTCGGCGTTATATTTTCTACTTAGCAGTTCTATCTCCTCGATGACACGTTCTGCCGAGAAAGATCTGAATTTTCTCCAATGTACTGATGTTGAACAGAAAACGCATTTAAACGGACACCCTCTGCTGGTAAGAATAGTTAACGATATTCCAGTGTGGTACGGAATTATTTGTACTTTTTTCATATAATATCCAACATCGAAAAAATCACGATCCGGTATTGGAAGGAGATCCAAGGGATGGATCAAGTCTCTGTCTTCAGTAAATACAAATTCATCATTGTATTTGTAACAGATGCCCTTTATTTTTTTCAAATACAGAGGTGTAAATTCAGAAAGAGCGGATAATTCAAGCATCGTCGCCTCCCCTTCCCCGATGACCCCGATGTCGAAGGGTTCGGGAAGGGTCCTGTGTGTGGAGACGTGAACACCGCCCAAGATCAGTTTTGCCTTCGATCTCCCTCGGACGAATTCCGCATAATGGACCGCCCGATGAATGTCTTGCGTGACTGCCCCGATCCCGACGAGGTCCCCATCGGTAAAGGAGTTATAGATGTCCTGGCAATTCGCATCCAAAATCCTGATGTCTACCGAAGGATCGTGTTGTCTCAGGTAGGTGGCAATTGATGCCAAACCCAAGGGCATCAATTCCTTCGCGAAGCCTTTACTGACGTTTACAAGCACGACTTTTTTCATCCAGGCGCCAGTCTCCTCCGCCATCGTAGGACCATTCGGAACCGGTTCAAGGCGTCAGCCCCATTCCTGAAACCCACGCGCGGGGAAATCGCGATGGGTTCCCATAACGTGTTATTATCTCACCATATACGGTCCAGCGAACCTGGGTTTCGCGCACTTTCAGTTTGTGGTTTGTGTCGAATCGAAGGAGATACTTCACTTGTATAGGCTTCTTCGACGATGATCCAGGTCCAGGTCAACTTCCTCGCAAATCTCGCGGGATCGGGATGGGTGGTCGCAACCGGACTGGTGTGCATTCCCCTTTATATTCGGTTCATGGGGATGGAGTCGTACGGTCTTGTCGGATTCTTCCTCATGATGCAGGGGATCATACAGATCCTGGATCTGGGTTTGAGCCCCACCATGAATCGGGAGATGGCCCGATACAGTGGACTGCCCGACAAGGCGGAGGAGGCGCGTGACTTCGTCCGGACCATCGAGGGCGCCTACTGGGCAATCGGCGCGGCGATCGGTGTCGCAGTATATTCTGCCGCCCCGTTCATCGCGACTCATTGGATCAAGGCGGGGAGCCTCCAGGCAGCCGAGGTTAGAACCGCCGTCAGGATCATGGGAGCCCTCGCCGCGCTCCAATGGCCGCTCAGTTTCTACCAGAGCGGACTGTTGGGGTTGCAGCGGCAAGTCCTGCTGAATGCGATCACGGTAGCATCAACGAGCCTGGCCAGCTTCGGCGCCGTCCTCGTTCTCTGGCGTGTTTCTCCGAGTATCACAACGTTTTTTACCTGGCAGATCGGCGTAAGCCTGCTTCAGACACTGACGACCACGGTGGCTCTTTGGCGATGCCTTCCGAAAGGGAAGCGCCCCGCCAGATTCTCCCCCGACCTGATCCGCAGCGTCAGAGGTTTCGCGGCCGGGATGAGCATAATCACCCTGTCCGCCCTGATCATGTCGCAATTGGACAAAATCATTCTCAGCAAGATGATCGACCTGAAGATGTTTGGATATTACACCCTTGCCTGCGTTGTCGGAAACGGCCTCACGGTCCTTATTACTCCGATCTTCAATTCCGTGTTCCCTCAAATTTCAAGATCGGTCGCAGCCGGCGACCAGCAGGGACTCCGACAGATGTACCATGGCGCCAGCCAGGTCATGGCGGTCCTCATCCTGCCGCTTGCGGCGGTCCTACTCCTGTTCTCCCGCGAAATCATGACGCTATGGACCGGGAGCGCGGAAATCGCGCTTCACACCGCCCCGATCGTTGCCATCCTCGTCGCCGGAACCGCACTCAACGGGATGTTGAACCTCCCCTATGTGCTGCAGCTTGCGCACGGAAGGACCCGGATCACCCTGTCGATCAACCTCGCTTTTCTCCTCGTGATGGCGCCAACCATCTTCCTGATGGTCAGGTGGTTTGGAGCCATCGGGGCCGCGGTGTTCTGGCTGGGGCTGAACGCCTTTCATGTCTTCGTCGGCGTCCCACTCACCCATCGCCGGTTCCTCAAGGGGGATGCTCCGCAATGGTTCCTTCGGGATTTCGGTTTCCCGTTGATGGTCGCCTCGGGGATCGCCCTCGTCGGGCGCATCATCCTGTCCGGGCCAATGACCCCCTTATACACAGTTGTCACCATCGGCATCACATGGCTTGTCGCCGCGCTTCTTACGGCCTTCTCCGCCCCGATCATCCGGAGATGGCTCCTTTCGATGCAATGGGTCACGCCCCCGTGGAGATAGGACGATCGGCAGGAGTATTCGAGCGCGAGACCCGGCTGGATGTCGGTAACAATCCTGGGGAGATGCCATGACCGCCGCCGTGCTGCTGAGCAAAAGCGAGATCGATACCGCCAGGGATGCGTTGCGGCGAATGGGCGCGTCCTGCATCGCCCCTTGGCCGATCCCTTTGTTGCGCCGGCTCGGGATCGTTGGCGGAGTGAACCTTGGCGACCGGATCAAGAGTTGGGACATCCTGACCACGGCAACGTTCATCAAGGAGCGACTTCCCCAAGAGACACCGATTCTCGACATCGGCGCCTACGCTTCAGAGATCCTTTGTGCCCTGCACTGCCTGGGTTACAAATCCCTGGCCGGTGTCGACCTGAACCCCCGCATCAAGGAGATGCCGTTCGCGGATCCCATCCGGTACGAGGTGGCCGATTTCATGGCGACCCCCTTCCCCAACGGGTCGTTCGGGGCCATCACCGCCATCTCCGTCATCGAGCACGGCTTCGATCCGGCGAGGCTGCTCTCGGAAATTTCCCGGCTCCTCCGCCCCGGTGGTTATTTCCTGGCGTCCTTCGACTACTGGCCGGAAAAAATCGACACGGCCGGCACGAAGATATTCGGGATGGACTGGACGATTTTCTCCAGGGAGGAAGTCCTGGATTTCGTTTCGAGGGCGAAGAACTGCGGCCTGGAGCCGGTCGGAGACATCGCGCTCGATGCCGGCGACAGGGTCATCCGTTGGGGCGGGAAAGAGTACACCTTCGGCTGGCTGGCGCTGCGGAAACCGAAATGAGGGTGCTCCTGGTTTGCGGCTCATACCCCCCCATGCGGTGCGGGGTCGGGGACTACACCTCGCATCTTGCCCGGGCCCTCCGAAGGGTGGAGGGAGTCGCGGTAGCCGTCCTGACGGGCGTCGCTGCCGCCGGGACCGCGGAAGAGGGCGTCGAACTCTTTCCGGAGGTGCGAACGTGGAAGATCGCGGAAGCCCCGGCGATCGTGGGGCGAATCCGCCGATGGCGCCCGGACGTGGTCCACATTCAGTACCCCACCCACTATTACCGGGAGATACAGTGGGTGCTTCCGACGCTTGCCCGGGTTGCAAACGGCCCCGTGGTCCAGACGTGGCACGAGTATTACTCTTCGCGGAGTTGGCCCAGCGTTCTAAACGCGGCATTGCCGGGGGGATTGATTGCCGTACGGCCCAACTACAGAGAGAAGATGCCGGGGTGGTACCGCTGGCTGATCCGGCGCAAGGAGTTCCGCTTCATCCCGAACGCCTCGTCGATCCCCGCGGTCCGGCTGACCGAAGACGAGCGGACTGCCGTGCGATCAAAGGTGGATGCACATGGCCGCGAACTGATCGCCTATTTCGGTTTCGCTTCGCCTGCCAAGGGGATCGAATCGCTCTTCGAGATCGCCGACCCGCAACGTCACCGGATCGTCCTGGTCTGCGACTTGTCCGCCGCGGACAGCTACCAGGCGTCGATCCTCGCCCTCGCGAATCGCGGCGATTGGGCCGGCAAGGTCGTCGTGACCGGTTTCCTGCCCCCGGAGGAAGCCGGCAGGCTGCTTGCCGCGGCCGACGCGGCGGTGTTCCCCTTCCGGGACGGGGGCGGAGAATGGAACTCGTCTATCCACGGTGCCGCCGCGCAAGGGACGTTTGTCCTGACTACTTCACGCGAACGACGGGGATACGACGCCGGCAGGAATATCCATTACGCGATGCCGGGGGACCTTGAGGAGATGCGCCATGCCCTGCGGGAGCATGTGGGGAAAAGAAACCTTGCGTCGGTTGGAACACCCACCGCAGGTTGGGACACCATCGCCGATTCGCACGTGGAGTTGTACAGGGTCCTCCTGGACCGAACAGGGAAGGCGGGATCATCGGCGAAGGCTGGGGGAAGGGCAAAATGAGGGGCATTCGGCTTTCCGTGTGCATCCCCACCTACAACTTCGGCCGATTCATCGGAGAAACACTTGACAGCATCCTCCCCCAGGTCACCGACGAGGTGGAGGTTCTCGTCATCGACGGGGCCTCGACGGATAACACCGAGGAGGTCGTGCGGAGCCGCCAGAAAAGGTTTCCTGCGCTTCGCTATGAGCGTCTCGAGAAGAAAGGCGGCATCGACCGGGACATGGCGAAGTCCGTGGAATTGGCGCGGGGCGAATATGTATGGCTGTTCAGCGCCGACGACTGGATGGCGGAAGGGGCCCTTTCGAGGGTGCTCGGAGAGATCCGCCTGGGGCTGGATCTCTACCTGTGCGGCTTCACCCTCTGCGACTTCGGGATGCGCCCCCGGATGCCGCACCCGATCCTCGACGCCCCCGACGGAAGCGTGTTCGACCTGGGAAACCCCCGGGACCGCAAGGACTTCTTCGAGCGGGGGCTGACCACCACGGCATTCTTCAGCTTCATGAGCTCCCTGGTGATCCGGAAGGATACGTGGGACTCTGCGAAGATGGACGATGCGTTCGTGGGCAGCTGCTGGGACCACGTCGCAAGGCTGTTCCGGCTGATCCCCGGCGGCCTGAGGGTCAAATACCTGTCGGGGACCTACCTCCTCAAGCGCGACGACAACGACTCCTTCTCCGAGCGCGGGATGGCCCGGCGCGTCGGCATCGCAATCGAAGGGTACCACCGGCTCGCAAACACGTTCTTCGGGACGGAAAGCGCGGAGGCACGCCACATCCGCCGGGTCCTGAAGAACGAATATCCGCTCCTGAACCTTCTGTACATCAAATCGAGGACGAGCGAGTCCCACATTCCCGGGGATATGGAATACCTGGACGGCCTCGTCGCGAAGCTTTACCTGGACGGAGAACCGGCGGACCGGATTCGCCACCGCCTTTACCGCCTGGCCCCGCCGTTCGCCCTGAGGCCGGCCGAAAAGGCGTACAAATTCGCTCGAAAATTCCTTCCCCTCCCGTAATCCATTCATGGGCGACATTACCCTCTCCTTCTGCATCACGACCCGGAACCGGGCAGCCTTCATCGGCACTACGCTGGAGAGCCTGATCTCCCAAGCCACCGACGAAGTAGAGATCGTCGTGCTGGATGCAGCCTCTACCGACGGCACTTCGGAAACGGTCGAGGAATTCACCCGGCGCTTCCCGCGCCTTCGCTATGTCCGACAGGACACCAACCAGGGGGTGGACAGGGACTACGACAGGACGGTAGAGCTTGCTTGCGGCAAATACTGCTGGATGATGTCGGACGACGACATCCTCACGCCGGGGGCGGTCGCCGAAGTGCTCGGGCATTGCCGGAAGGGATACGACCTGATCGTCGTGAATGCGGAAGACCGGGATGCGGATCTTCGGAAGATCATCGGAGCGAGGAGATTGCCCTTCCTCGAAGACAAGGTGTACAAGTCCTCGGAGGCGAGCCGGTTGTTTGCCGACGTCGCGAACCACCTTTCCTTTATCCCCGGCGTGGTCATCCGGCGGGATCTCTGGCTTTCCAGGGACCGGAAGCCGTACTTCGGCTCTCTCTTCGTCCACGTGGGTGTGATCTTCCAGGACCGCCTTCCCGGAGATGCGCTCGTTATCGCCAGGCCCCTCGTCGCCGTCCGCAACGCGAACGTCTCCTGGGCCTCCCGCAGTTTCGAGATCTGGATGTTCAAGTGGCCCGGCCTGATCTGGTCCTTGCCGGGTTTCCCCGACGAGGTCAAGGCGAGCGTCTGTCCCCGGGAACCGTGGCGGGGGTGGAAGGCCTTGCTGACCCACCGGGCCATGGGGTCCTACTCCCTGGAGGAATACCACCGCTGGATCGCCCCGCGGGCATCCCCCACTGGCAGGAAAGCCATGGCGTGGGTTGTCGCTGCCGCCCCGGGACATCTGGTAAACGCCCTCGCCCTGTTGTATTGTATTTTTTTTTACGGAAACGACAGGATCCCCCGCTTCAACCTCTCGAACAGCCGGTTCAGCATCTTCGCTCACCGGAAGAGGATCGCGGCATGAACCGGCACAATGAAACGAACGGAGCGGAATTCACCCGTCAGGACCGGAATGGACACTTCCACTCATAAATCGATGCCCACTGCGCTGATCACTGGGATCGGGGGCCAGGACGGGTCGTACCTGTCCGAACTGCTCCTTTCCAAAGGCTACCGCGTGGTCGGGACGGTGCCGGATGAAGACCCTGCCAACATAGACCGGATCCGGCACCTTCTCGACAGGATCAAGGTCGTCCAGGACGACCTGCTGGACCAAGGACGGATCGAAAAAGTCTTCCATGACCACCGGCCCGACGAGGTGTACAACTTCGCCGCCAACTCGGTCCTCGCCGCGTCGTTCCAGCAGCCGATCCTCGCCACCATGGTGCTCGCGATGGGGGTAACGCGGATCATCGAGGCGATCCGGAAGATCACCCCGGAGGCCAGGTTCTTCCAGGCCTCCAGCAGCGAGATCTTCGGGAAACCGGCCGAGGTTCCGCAATCGGAGACGACCCCGTTCCACCCGCGGAATCCATACGGTGTATCGAAAGTGTACGGCCACCTGATGACGATCACCTACCGCGAGAATTACGGCCTGTACGCCT
>CAZINF010000147.1:0-8176 GCA_964540555.1 uncultured Syntrophus sp.
TCAGCAAGGTGCTGGTGTTGTTGGCGGCATGGAAATCCACCAGGTCGCGCATGACGCCCAGATCCATTTCCAGGTTTGCGTCAAACGGGGTGACAATGGCCACCCAGGAGCCTTGGGGATAGATGAGCTTTGTCATAATTCTTCTCCTTGTTCATGATGGCGCTAAAGTACGGGAACTTTTCTTGAACCGGCACCAGGCGGTGATGCCCAGGAAAACCGCCACGCCGACGAGGTCGGTGAGGAGGCCGGGGATGATCATGAGGATGGCCGAGACAAAGAGCGGCAGCCGGAAGGTCCAGCCGATGGGCCGGAAGTACCAACCCTCCAGCGCTGCGGCCAGGGACACGATACCGATCATGGCGGTGACGAAGGCCACAAGGATATCGGGCGCGTTGCCGGCCATGAGCAGCGCCGGCTCGTAAATGAAGATGAAGGGGATGATGAAGGCCACTAAACACAGGCGGGTGGCGATGAACCCGACGCGCATCATGTCCGCGCCGGCGATCTCGGCCCCGGCATAGGCGGCCACGGCCACCGGCGGGGTGACCATCGAGATGACTCCGAAGTAGAAGACGAAGAAGTGCGAGGGCAGGGCCGCGAAGCCCAGATTTTGCAGGGCCGGTACGCCAAGGGTGGCGACGATGATGTAGGCAACCGTGGTCGGTGTACCCATGCCCATGAGGATGGAGGCCACCATGATCAGCAGCAGGGCCACGATCGTGCTGCCGCCCGAGGCGGAGATGACCAGCGAGGAGACGTTCAACCCGATTCCTGTCAGCGTCACCACGCCGACGATCAGCCCCGCGCCGGCACAGGCCGCGGCGATCAGCACGGTGCGCCTGCCGCTGACCTCCAGGGCCTTGAGGATGCGCCGCGGCCCCATGCGGTGTTCAGGGGAGAACCAGGAGACCGCCATGGCGGATAGCGTGGCAATGAACGCGGCCATGAACGGGGTGTAGTCCAGGAGCATGACCACGACGAGGACCAGGATCGGCAGCAGCAGGAAGGAGCGTCGCAGGGTCTTGCGGACGTCGGGCAGATCCTCGCGCGGCAGCCCCTTGAGCCCCAGTTTGGCGGCCTCGAAATCAACCATCATCAGGATGGAGAAGAAATAGAGTATCGAGGGGATGAGCGCGGCGACGCACACCTTGAGGTAGGGGATGCCAAGGATGTCGGCCATCAGGAACGCGGCCGCGCCCATGACCGGGGGCATGAGCTGGCCGCCGGTGGAGGCCGCGGCCTCCACCGCGCCGGCAAAGGCCGGGGGGTAGCCGGTTCGTTTCATGAGCGGAATGGTGAAGGTTCCGGTGGCGTAGACGTTGGCCGCGGCAGATCCGGAGATGGTCCCGAAGAAGGCGCTGGTGATCACGGCTATCTTGGCGGGTCCGCCGCGGAACCGGCCGGTCAGGGCTCGGCCCATATCCATCATCACCCCTCCCGCCCCGCACATCTCCAGGAAGGTGCCGAAGATGATGAACACCACGATGTAGGTTGAGGAGACTCCGAGCGCCAGAGAGTAGATGCCATCCAGGCCGAAGGCCTGGTAATCCACGATTTGCCTCCAGGCAAAGCCTTTGTGGGCCAGGATGTGGGGCATGTAAGGTCCAAAAAACGCGTAAGCCAGGAATGCAATGATCACCGCGGCCAGCACCCAGCCCACAACGCGCCGGACGAGTTCCAGCAGCAGGAGGATGCCGGCGGCGCCCACGAAGAGCTCCCAGGCCGTGAGCGGATCGATCATCGGAAGGCGCTCGGCGGCCTTATCGGCGATGAGCGCCACCGTCCCAAAGCTGGCCAGGGACAGAAGGCTGAGCAGGACATCCGCCGGGGGCGGCACCCCCGTGCGCTTCCGGCCCGTGAACGAATACATCAGGAAGCCCAGCGTCACCGCGAATACCAGATGCACCGGCCGGTGCAGGTAAGCCGACGGCATGCCGAACAGGGTGGTCCATACGTGGTATCCGGCGAAGAGGGTGAATCCCCATGCCGTGAGCTGGTCCGAGAAGGGCCGCTTCCGTGTGTCGGGCGGGTCGATCATTTCCGAAAACCCATTTCCTTGAAGGACTTCTCAGCGCCGGGATGGAGCGGGCCGCCCACATTCTGCCATGCGGTGGCCGGGTCGAACCCGGCATAGGTCTGGTGGATGGCGCGCAGCCGGCCCGGGTTCGTCAGCACGGCCTTGGTGAGGGCGTAAACCGTACTCTCGGGAAGGTCCTTGCGGACGATAAGGATAACGGCTTCGGCCATGTGCGGGGTGTTGGCCTTGACGAAGTAGTGCTTGTCCTTGGGGAGAGTGATCCTGACGTAGTGGTCCTCGTCCCGCAGTCTGTCCAAGGCCGCAGGGGCGATGGGCAGCATCTTCATCTTTACCGTGGTGGTCAACTCAACGATGCCCGATACCATGGGCCCGATCCAGGCGTCGGCATGGCCGTCTTTGATGAGATTGGCCGCCTCGGCGTAGGAGACGTAGCCCACCGAGCCGCCCCAGGGCTTGATATCTTCGAAGGCGATCCCGTACTTTCCGAGCATCAGTTCCGCGGCCAGGGCCGGGGATGAGCCTTTTCTAGATGTCAGTATGCGCACCTTTTTCTTCTGGGCCTTGATCTCCTCGATGGATGCCAGCGGGTTTCCCTCCTTGACGAGGAAGAAGCTCATGGGGATGTTGGCCAGGAAGGCCAGGGCCCGCACGTTCTCCTGCTTGCCCCGACTGGCGAAGGACTCCGTGCCGGTCAAGGCCTCGTGGTAAAGCTTGGCCATGGTCAGGCCCAAGTCGCCCTGGCCGGCGTTGATCTTGGGCAGGTTCTCCACCGCGCCACCGGTGGTGACGGTCACTATCGTGCCCGGCATGGTCTCTTTGGCCATCTCGCCCAGGGCCCCGCCCAGGGAGTACCAGTCGCCACCCATGGGGCCGGACAGGATGGTCAGGGTTTTGTCTGCAGCAAGGCCCGTCCCGAGAAAGCACAGGGTCATGATCACCGCGAGTCCGATAACGCAACGCATTCTGAGTTTCATTTTCACCTCCTTAATCATTGGTCAGTCCTGAAATGGGATACTATCACAGAGCTTCTCGGCATTCCACACGATAAAATGAATCCCTTTTAGATTAGTTGCTATTTGGATGGGACTATTGTAGAGATTTATCCATGAAAAGTCCGAACGCATATGCGACCGCCTACCAGGGGCTGGCGCTGATCGCCGATCCCATCTACCGGTATGCCTCCTTCACCATCCCTTCGGGCGGCGGGACGGAGGCGGGCGAGAAGACCGAAAAAGACCTCATCGACTCCCCCTGGCTCCAGCGCCTCCGCAGGATATATCAGCTCCAGAGCGCCCGCTGGGTTTACCCGGCAGCCGAACACACGCGCTTTCAGCACTCCCTGGGGACGATGCACATCGCCGGCGAGTTCGGTTGCCACCTCTACCCATCGCTGAAAGAGGTTTGTCCCGATGTTCCCTCTCAGAATTATGTCGAAGAGCTGCTCCGTGTGGCGGGACTCCTCCACGACGTGGGACACGGTCCCTACGGCCACTTCTTCGACGACCATTTTCTGGACCGGCACGGCCTCACGCATGAGGACATGGGGAGTCTGATTATTCTCCGTAAACTTGGGCGGATCATTTCCCGGATCCGGAGGAGTCCTTCGGGACCCTTCGCCGCGGGTGAGACGCTCGACCCGGCAGCGGTGGCATTTCTGATCAAGATGCCGGATGGCAGCGGTGCGGCGATGCCCCGGTGGCTCCTGCTCCTTCGGCAGCTCTTCTCCGGCACCTATACCGTGGATAATCTCGATTACGTCCAGCGCGACGCCTTCATGACCGGCTTTTCGCTCGACATCGTCGACATGGCGCGGCTGCGTTTCTACACCTTTTATACGAAGGCCGGCCTCGCGCTGCACCAGGCCGGCATCTCGGCACTCAGCCGTTTTCTGAATGCAAGACTCAACCTCTATGCGAACGTCTATTTCCACAGGACGACGCGGGCCCTCGACCTCCACCTCCAGGAGATCTTCCGGGATACGATGGGGTTTATCCTCCCGGTCAATCCCGCCGAGACCCCGGAGGCGTATCTGAACTGCGACGAATGGCATCTCTTCTCCGAGGTTCGTCGGTGGCCGGACAGCAACGATCCTCGGAAGCAAAAGCTCGGCAAGGAATGGGATAAGCTCCACCGCCGGGAGGTCAAATGGAAGATGTCGTTTTCGGCGGAGATTTCCATCGACCAGCTCCAGAAGGGGACCCGTTTCTCCCGCGCGGCGGACTATGAAGAGCAGATCCGATCGCATCTTCCTGCTTCCCTGAGGAAGAAACCGATCCGCGTCGATCTGGCGACCCAGGACCCGAGACCCTTGAACCCGATGGCGGATACCGAGAAGCGGGTCAACATCTTCAACCCCGCAACCGGGATCACCTCGCCCGAACCCCTCCGGGACATCTACCGCTTCATTCCGGCCCGTATCGTCCATTTTCGGGTCTTTTCCCTGAACCACGACCACGACGACCTTCTCGCCCATGCGGCGGAGCGGACCCTGGACACCGTGGAAGGGGTTGCGAAAACGAACATCTGATGGCGATCACCGATCCGGAAACCACCGATCTCACGTTGTTTGTCCGGACCTCGGGCGAGGAGGTCGCCCGATGGAACCGCCGGCGCATTGTCGAGGCGCTCATCCGCGAGACCGGAATCGACGACGTCACCGCTGAAGCGATCAGCCGGGAGGTGGAGAGGCAGATTGTCGCTTCGGGGATCGGCCTGCTCACGACGGCGCTGATCAGGGAATTGGTCGATGCCAAGCTGATCGAAAGGGGCCTCGAAAAAGAAAGACGGCTCCATGCCCGCCTCGGCTTTCCCCTTTACGACGTCCGTCGACTCATTTTCCATCAAAACAAGGAAAACGCCAACGTCCCCCACGTCCCCGAAGGGACAAGCCTGGCTCTTGTCGAGGGGATCAAGCGGGAATACGCCCTCCATGACGTCTTCTCGCGGGAGGTCAGCGACGCCCATGTATCCGGGGATCTCCATCTGCACGGCCTGGGGTACATCGACCGGCCCTACAGCTCCTGCCAGTCGCTCGAATACCTGAAACGTTTCGGTCTTAAGCTGCCCCATTCCATTACAGTCGCAGGACCGGCGCGGCATGCGGAGGTCCTCCTTGCCCATATGGTCCGCTTTGGAGCCTCCCTCCAGGGCCACTTCGCCGGGGTGATCGGCTGGGATACGGTCAACCTCGCTTTCGCCCCCTATCTGACGGGGATGGAGGGGAAGGAGATCGAGCAGTTCGCCCAGATGCTCGTCTATGAATTTTCCCAGCTCACCTCCGCCCCGGGGGGGCAGGCGATGTTCACCGACATCCATCTCTACTGGGAAGTCCCCCGCTTTCTTGCCGACCTGCCCGCCATCGGTCCTGGCGGAAAGCCCACCGGTCGGACCTGCGGGGAATACAGAGATGAATCGCAGCGCTTTGCCCGGGCGCTTATGAATGTCTATCGGGAGGGGGATGCCTCCGGAAAACCGTTCGTTTTCCCTCGGCCAATCGTCCATATCACGGATGAATTCTTCCGGACCCCCGGCCACGACGCGTTTTTGGAGGAACTCTGCGGTGTTGCCTCCGCGAAAGGGAATCCCTGTTTCGCCCTCGATCGGGACGACGACGTTTCCCCGGCCGCCTGCCGCTGCCTTGACTTCAGCGGGAAGGATATGGCGGAAGTCCCGGCAGATCTTTGGAAGCGGAGTGTCGCGTCGATCCAGAACGTCACCTTAAACCTTCCCCGTCTCGGTTACCGTGCCGGGGCGGATGACCGTAGTCTCTTTACCCTTCTGGATGAGATGATAGCCCTTGCAGTGAAGGCCCATATCCAGAAGCGTGAATTCATCGAAAGCCTTCTCGCCCTTGGAGATGCCGGTCCGTTGGCTGTGCTTGCCATGCGGAGCGACGACATCCCCTCTCTCCGGATGGCTGATGCCCACTATCTCATCGGCATGACGGGGCTCAACGAACTCGTCCAGATCCGTAAGGGCCGCCAGTTGCACGAATCGGACGAGGCCCTGGCCTGGGGTTTGGATCTGATCGGGCGCATGCGGAATGAGGCCGATAAACTCTGCAGGATCCATGGAATGTGCTTTGCTCTCGAACAGACGCCCGCGGAGACCACCTCCTACCGTTTCGCCCGCCTTGACCTGAAGCATTTCTCTCCACAGTCGGGCCGGTACGTCCGGGGTGATCTGGCCAAAGGGGAGATCTACTATACCAACTCGACACACCTCCATCCGGCGGCGCTGGTCGACCCGCTGACCCGGGTGAGGATGGAGGGACTCTTCCATCCCTTCTTCCGCTCGGGCGCTGTGACCCACGTGGAGCTGGGCGCCGCTGAGCCGACGGCGGCAGCCCTTGCCGGCTTTATCATCCGGGCATTTGGAGAGACGAGGAGCAACCAGATCGTTTTTTCTCCCGAATTTACCTCATGCGGCCGCTGCGGAGCCACCTCCAGGGGGTTGATGGAAACATGTCCTCATTGCGGGTCCACAGAGGTAGACGGGTTGGCTCGGATCACTCGGTATATGAGCAGGGTATCGGGCTGGAATCGCGGGAAACGCGCCGAACTCGGTGACCGGAACCGCAACGAAGGGTATTTCCTCAATCCCCGAGAGTTTTGAAAATCATGTTCCCTCCGCACGCTGGACATTTTTCGACCCTGCACCTCCTCGCTCCGCTGCAAAGACGAAACTCGCGCTGAAGCGCTCAAACAGTCGTCTTTGCTTGCGCTACGCTGCGGGTGCAGGGGACCCCGAAAAATCTCCAATGCGTGCTTCTGGAACATGATTTCCAAGTTTCGCAAAGGTCTCTCCCCTGTTTTTCCGTTTCTCATCTCCTTATTTCCTTTAAGAATTTTTAAATCGGCCTGCCTCCCTTGACAGGGTCCGGGGTGATTCATATATTATGCGCGATTTAGGTATTTCGTAAAAGCGTGACAGGGAAGGTAAAGATGGAAGATTACATCATCAAAATATTTAGGGAGTCGAACCAGACCAAAGAAAATTTTGTCAACGAGAACCTGACGCGGATTGTGGCGGTTATCGAGGCGGTGACGGCAGCTCTCAAGGACGGAAACAAGATCCTCCTCTTTGGAAACGGCGGTTCAGCGGCGGACGCCCAGCACCTGGCGGCGGAATTTGTCAATCGTTTCGTGATCGAGCGACCACCCCTTCCGGCCATTGCGCTGACGACCGATACGTCGGTGATCACCAGCATAGCCAATGACTATGATTTTGTGGATATCTTCAGCAAGCAGATCCGGGCGATCGGTCAAAAAGGAGACATCGCCTGGGGGATGAGCACCAGCGGGACTTCCGCGAACGTGGTTAAGGCACTGGAAACGGCGAGGAAGATCGGCATGGTGACGGTCGGCCTGACCGGTCGGGACGGCGGCGACGTGGCCAGAATCGCGGATCACGCCCTGAACGTCTCCTCTACCAGCACCCCGCGCATTCAGGAAGTGCATATCACAGTGGGGCATGTGATCTGCGAGATGGTGGATTTCAAACTCTTTCAGAGACCGAATAGCAAATAAGGTAAGAGAAGCATGGCAAAAAAGATGAAAATGGACGCTGCGGAAGCAAGCCAAGACCTTCCGGGCAGGACGATAACAGCGGAACCGACGCCGGAGAAGAGAGCGGCGGCCGGGGAAGATACAGTGCTCGGAAAGCAGTCAAGCGAAGAAGAACTGATGTGCAAACTTCAGGAAGCGGAGAAGACGGCCGCCGAGAATTACGATAAATATATGCGTGTCGCAGCCGAACTCGAGAATTACAAGAAACGGGCCGTCCGGGAGAAGGCCGACGCGGTCAGATTCGGAAATGAGAATTTGCTTCGAGACATCCTGCCGCTGGTGGACAACATTGACCGGGCCATGGATCATGCCTGTAACTCCGATGACTTCGACGCCTTCAAACAGGGGTTGAAGATGCTTCAGGAACAGCTCTTGGTCTGTTTGCAGAAACACGGTGTGGAGCAGGTCGAGGCGGTGGGTAAGGATTTCGATCCCCACGTTCATGAGGCGATGCTGCAGGTGGAGAGTAAAGAGCATGGGGAGAGCAAGGTGGTCGGCGAGTTCGAGAAGGGCTATCTCTTGAACGGCAGGCTGCTTCGGCCGGCAAAAGTGTCCGTCTGCCGGAAGTCGC
>CAZINF010000148.1:0-4374 GCA_964540555.1 uncultured Syntrophus sp.
CCGGTGATATCCTTCGTCTTTGTCGTCTCCCGTGGAATTTTGGCAAGAATATCACCTGCATTGACCGTATCTCCTTCCGATACGACGATATTGGACCCGACCGACAGGAGGTGCCTGGCCACCGCGTTGGATCCCGGGACCTTGGCAGTCCTTCCCTTCTTATCCTTAATGGAGACCCGCGGACGCATATCGGTTCCCCTGAACTCGACGATAACCTTCCGCGAGAGACCGGTCACTTCGTCCACCTGTTCCTGCATGGTTTTCCCTTCGCTAATGTCTCCGAACTTGACCGTTCCGTCTACTTCGGCGAGAATAGGAATGGAGAAAGGGTCCCACTCTGCAATGAGATCTCCCCTTTTCTGGTCCTTCGGCCCCTGCACCCGGCTGTCGGCTTCAATCTTGATATGCGCCCCATAGGGAATGGGATATTTCCCCCGGCTCCGCCCCTGCTCATCGAGGACGTGCACCTCGCCGTTGCGGTTCATGACGACAAGCCCTCCGGTCCGGCTTCTTACCGTATTAAGATTTACGAACCGGATGGTCCCGTCATGTCTCGCTTCCAGAGTGGAATGTTCTTCAAACTTTGCTGTTCCGCCGATATGGAAGGTCCTCATCGTCAGCTGGGTCCCCGGTTCGCCGATGGACTGGGCTGCAATAATCCCGACGGCTTCGCCGATGTTTACCAGAATGCCGCGGGAGAGGTCGCGACCGTAGCACATCGCGCAGACACCGTGCTTGGAACGGCAGGTGAGAACCGAACGGATATTGACTTTTTCAATCCCGGCATCATCGATTTTTTTCGCAAGCGCTTCATCGATCAGTTGGTTGGCGTCGATCAGGAACTCCCCGGTGAAGGAATCCCGGATCTCTTCCAGGGCGACCCTTCCCAGGACGCGCTCGCCGGCCGTTTCGATGATTTCACCGCCCTCCATCAAGGCCGAGACAAAGATCCCGTCGATCGTACCGCAGTCATCTTCGGTAATGATGCAATCCTGGGCCACATCGACAAGCCTGCGGGTGAGATATCCGGAGTTTGCGGTCTTCAATGCCGTGTCGGCCAAACCTTTCCGCGCGCCATGGGTGGAGATGAAGTACTCCAATACCGTCAGACCTTCCCGGAAGTTTGCCCGGATCGGGGTTTCGATGATCTCACCGGAGGGTTTGGCCATCAGCCCTCTCATTCCGGCGAGCTGTCTGATCTGAACCGCACTGCCTCTCGCACCGGAATCCGCCATCATGTAGATGGGATTGAAGCTTTCACCTTTCCTCCTGCTCCCGTCGGGCCCGACCTTTTCTTCCATACCGATCCCGCCCAGCATCTCGGTCGCGATCTTCTCCGTCGCCTGAGCCCAGATATCGATCACCTTGTTATACCGCTCGCCGTAAGTGATCAGTCCATCCATGTACTGCTTCTGGATACCGAGCACATCCTTATCGGCCTTGGCAACGATCTCTTTCTTGCTTTCCGGGATGACCATATTGTGAATCGCGATCGAAACGCCGGCCTGAGTCGCATATTTGAATCCGATGTCCTTCAGGCGATCGGCCAAAAGGACCGTGGTTTTATCTCCGCATGAGCGGTAGCAGTCGTTGATCAGGTTGGCCAGTTCTTTCTTGTTCATGACCTTGTTGACCGCATTGAATGCGATGGGCTCCGGAATGACTTCGAAAAGGACGATCCGGCCCACGGTCGTTTCTATCAGTTCCCCGCCGATGCGGACCCTGATCTTCGCATGCAGATCAACCGATTGCGCATCCAGCGCGGATCGGACCTCAGAGGGATCGGAAAAGACCATCCCTTCTCCTTTGACACCGCTTTGCGACCTGGTCAGGTAATAGATCCCCAGGACGATATCCTGGCTGGGAATGATGACCGGCATTCCGTTGGCGGGCGACAGGATATTGTTGGTCGACATCATCAGAACCCTGGCTTCCGTCTGCGCCTCTATGGACAGAGGCACGTGGACGGCCATCTGATCGCCGTCGAAATCGGCATTGAATGCAGTGCAGACCAGCGGATGAAGCTGGATAGCCTTTCCTTCGATCAGAATGGGTTCAAACGCCTGCAGTCCCAACCGATGCAGGGTCGGCGCCCGGTTCAGCATCACCGGGTACTCGCGGACCACCTCATCGAGAGCATCCCATACCTCGGCCGTCTCTTTTTCCACCATTTTCTTTGCGCTTTTGACTGTCGTCACATACCCTTTTTCCTGGAGCCGCCGGTAGATGAAAGGTTTGAAGAGTTCCAGGGCCATCTTTTTGGGAAGGCCGCACTGATGGAGACGCAGATCGGGACCGACCGTAATGACGGAACGCCCCGAATAATCGACCCGCTTGCCGAGGAGGTTCTGCCGGAACCGGCCTTGTTTCCCCTTGAGCATGTCGGAAAGTGAGCGAAGCGGGCGCTTGTTCGTACCTGTGATGGCCCTTCCCCTCCGGCCGTTGTCGAAGAGAACATCCACCGCTTCCTGGAGCATCCGTTTCTCGTTACGAATGATGATTTCCGGTGCATTCAACTCCTGCAGTCGCTTCAGCCGGTTGTTCCGGTTGATGACCCTCCTGTAGAGATCATTCAGGTCGGAGGTTGCAAACCGCCCGCCGTCGAGGGGAACCAGGGGACGCAGGTCAGGCGGTATCACGGGAAGAACGGTCAAAACCATCCACTCCGGTTTGTTGCCCGACTTCTTCAGGGCTTCAACGACCTTCAATCGCTTGACATATTTTTTCCGTTTCGTTTCCGAAACCGATAGCTTCAGCTCCGAACGGAGTTCCTCGTCCAGCTTGTTGAGGTTCACCTCCTCCAAGAGCACCCGGACAGCCTCGGCGCCGATACCCGCTTCGAAGGCATTGGCCCCGTACTGATCCTTTAGATCGCTGTACTCCTCATCCGTCAGGAGATCTTTTTTCTTCAGGGGAGTTTTTTGGGGATCGAGGACGATCCACGACTCGAAATAGAGCACCTTCTCCAGCTCCTTCAGCGTCAGATCGAGGATGTTCCCGATCCGGCTGGGAAGGCTCTTGAGGAACCAGATATGGGCAACCGGCGTCGCCAGGGTGATATGTCCCATCCTCTCCCTGCGGACCTTGGACTGGATGACCTCCACACCGCATTTCTCACAGACAACACCCCGGTGTTTCATTCGCTTGTAGCGACCGCACAGGCACTCATAATCCTTTACTGGACCGAAGATTTTCGCACAGAAGAGTCCGTCGCGCTCCGGCTTGAAGGTCCTGTAGTTGATCGTCTCAGGCTTCTTGACCTCGCCATGCGACCAAGAGAGGATCTTCTCCGGAGAGGCGATAGACATCTTGATCGCATTAAATCTGATGGGATCTTTCGGTTTCTCAAAATAACTGAAAAAGTCTTCCACGGATGATATCTCCTAAATGCGGTTTCTTACCCCTCTTCGATCAGTTCTACGTCCAGGCAGAGACTCTGCAGCTCCTTCACCAGCACATTGAACGACTCCGGCAGACCCGGTTCCGAAGTATGTTCTCCCTTGACGATGGCTTCATAGATCCTCGTCCTGCCGGCCACATCATCAGACTTGACGGTAAGGAACTCCTGGAGCGAGTATGCGGCGCCGTAGGCCTCCATGGCCCAGACTTCCATCTCGCCCAATCTCTGCCCGCCGAACTGGGCCTTCCCGCCGAGCGGCTGCTGGGTCACCAGGGAATAGGGACCGATGGATCGGGCATGGATCTTGTTGTCGACAAGGTGATGAAGCTTCAGCATATAGATCATGCCTACGGTGATTTCATGATCAAAAGGCTCACCGGTCCTTCCGTCGTACAGGGTAGTCTGACCGGTCTCGGGAAGACCGCCGGCCTTGAGCATGTTTTTAATTTCTTTTTCATCGGCGCCATCGAAAACGGGCGTTGAAACAAGAATTCCTTTTTCCAGTTTTTTTACAAACTTACGGATATCCTCTTCGGAGGCGCCTTTGATAAACCTGTCGAATTCGGGCGAGGAGTAGATCCTCTTCAGTTCTTTCTTTATGGCGTCAACTCCGTAATGCTTCTCCATGAGGGTATTGATTTTCTCCCCCATGCCTCTGGCCGCCCAGCCTAAATGGGTCTCCAGGATCTGTCCCACATTCATTCGGGAAGGGACACCGAGGGGATTCAGAACAATGTCCACCGGCGTGCCGTCCTTGAAATAAGGCATATCCTCTTCAGGAAGTATCCGCGAAAGAACGCCCTTGTTACCGTGACGACCCGCCATCTTATCACCGACAGACAGTTTCCGCTTGATGGCAATGTAGACTTTGACCAGCTTGATCACCCCCGGGGGCAGTTCATCACCGGCCTTGAGCTTTTCAATCTTTTCTGCGAAATAGGCCTCCACGACCTCCTTTTTCCGGGAGAGATTCT
>CAZINF010000148.1:4474-6081 GCA_964540555.1 uncultured Syntrophus sp.
CTGTCACGCTCCGTCCCTTTCCGGGCAAAGATCTTGGCGTCGATCACCGTGCCTTCCACGCCCGGAGGAACACGCAGGGAGGTGTCGCGAACATCGCTGGCTTTTTCTCCGAAGATCGCCCTTAACAGCTTCTCTTCAGACGAGAGCTGCGTTTCTCCCTTGGGGGTGATCTTCCCGACCAGGATATCGCCCGGTTTCACCGCCACGCCCATCCGGACGATACCGCTGTCGTCAAGATTTCTCAGGGCCTCTTCGCCAAGATTGGGGATATCCCTGGTGATCTCTTCCTTCCCGAGCTTCGTATCCCGGGCCATGGTTTCGAATTCCTCGATATGGATCGACGTATAGATGTCATCCTTGACGATTCTTTCGCTGATCAGAATGGAATCTTCATAGTTGTACCCCCCCCAGGACATGAAGGCCACCATCACGTTCCTTCCCAGGGCCAGTTCTCCTCTGTCGGTGGCTGGACCGTCCGCAATGATCTCCCCTTTGTTGATCTTCTGCCCCCTGGCGACAATGGGCTTCTGATTGAAACAGGTATCCTGGTTTGATCGCTGATACTTGATCAGGTTGTAGATATCCACCCCGGTGTCCAGTCCTTCCTTTTCGGGGGCGTCACATTTAACGACGATCCGCGCCGCATCCACACTCTCCACCACACAGGTCCTCCTGGCCACCATCACCGCTCCGGAGTCCCTCGCCACGATCGATTCCATCCCCGTACCCACCAGAGGCGCCTCCGGCTTCATCAGAGGCACCGCCTGCCTCTGCATGTTGGATCCCATCAGGGCACGGTTGGCATCGTCGTGTTCAAGGAAAGGAATCAGGGTGGCTGCAATACTGACCAGCTGATTGGGAGAGACATCCATCATGTTGACATCCGTCGGTACGACGGAAAGGAAGTCGCCCCCCTTTCTTGCTGAAATCAGCGCCCCCATGAATTTGCCGTCCTTGTCGAGGGGTCTGTCGGCCTGAGCAATGATCTGGTTTTCTTCTTCGATTGCAGTCAGATAACGAACCTCTTCCAATACCTTTCCCTGGTTCACAACCCGGTAAGGGGTCTCAATGAACCCGAAGGCGTTGACTCTGGCAAAGGTGCTCAGGGACACGATCAGACCGATGTTGGGACCTTCCGGGGTTTCGACCGGGCAGATGCGACCGTAATGGGTGGGATGAACATCCCGAACCTCAAACCCGGCCCTCTCTCGCGTCAGTCCCCCCGGTCCGAGCGCCGATAATCTCCGTTTATGGGTAATTTCCGACAACGGATTGGTCTGGTCCATGAACTGGGAGAGCTGGCTGCTTCCGAAAAATTCATTCACAACTGCGGAGACCGGCTTGGCATTGATCAGATCGTGCGGCATCATGGTTTCAATATCCTGAAGGCTCATCTTCTCCTTGATGGCGCGCTCCATCCTGACCAGGCCGATCCGGTACTGATTTTCTATCAACTCGCCCACGGAACGGACACGGCGGTTGCCTAAATGGTCGATATCGTCCACACTGCAATCGGGGGAACCGTTTTTCAGATCGATCAGATACTTGACCGCCGCCAGGATATCCTCGTTGCGCAGGACGGTCACACTCGTGGGGGCATCGAGATG
>CAZINF010000148.1:6181-8103 GCA_964540555.1 uncultured Syntrophus sp.
AGTATCTCACCCGTCGCCGGATCGAGAACATCGGAAGAGGATATCCTGCCGATGATATCTTCATCGCTCACAGATATCCGGGTGATCCCGGAGTCGATCATCTTCTTCACAAGGGGCTTGGAGATCTTCCTCCCCTTCTTGGCGATGACCTCGCCCGCCTTTGTCTTGACGTCTTCCGGGGTCTTTTCCCCGATGAGGGAATCGTTGACGGCTATGTAAAGCTTGCCTTTTTCAAGCAACACACTTTCGATATTATAGAAGTAATTCAGGATGAACTGCGTGGAGCTTCCCATCGCCTTGAGCAGGATTGTTACCGGCATCTTCCGCCGCCGATCGATCCTGACATAGAGAAGGTCCTTGGAGTCGAACTCCAGATCGAGCCAGGATCCGCGAATCGGTATAACCCGCGCCGAGTAGATAAGCTTTCCACTGGCCAGGGTTTTTCCCTTGTCGTGGTCGAAAAAGATCCCCGGAGAACGATGCAGTTGGCTGACAATGACCCTCTCCGTCCCGTTGACGATGAAGGTGCCGTTTTCGGTCATCAGGGGAATTTCACCAAAGTAGATTTCCTGCTCCTTGATGTCCCGGATGGGCTTGGGCTCGATATTCCGCTCCGTATCAAAAACGACCAGTCGGACCACGATCTTCAGCGGCGCCGCATAGGTCATTCCCTTCTGGACGCACTCCTGCTGATCATACCGGACCGTGCCAATCCTGTAACTGACGAACTCCAGGGAACATTTCCCGCTGAAATCCGAAATGGGAAAGACGCTGTGAAAGGCGCCCTGCAGACCATAGTTCCCTCTTTTGTCCTGATCGGTCCCCTCCTGAAGAAATTTCTTGTAGGAGTCGGTTTGGATATCGATCAGGTTGGGAATATTCAATATTCTCCTGATACGGCCAAAATTTTTTCTAAATTCGCCCATAACTTCCTTTCGGCTTGATCCGGCGGTTTGCTGAGTGCTGCGTAAAGAGTGCTGAGTACCGAGCCAGACCCGAGCACTCAGCATTTTATGTCACTACCGTTCGCTTGTTCTTGAATCGACTATTTACTTAATCACTACTGTGCCGCCGACTTCTTCTATCTTCTTTTTGATATCGGCCGCCTCATCCTTGGAGACTGCCTCTTTGATCGGCTTGGGAACACCGTCCACCAGATCCTTGGCTTCCTTGAGTCCGAGGCCGGTAATCGCCCTGACAACCTTGATCACCTGGATCTTCTGGTCGCCAAATCCGGTGAGGATTGGATCAAACTCGGTCTTTTCCTCAACCGCAGCGGCCTGCGCCGGCCCTGCTGCCGCCACCATGGCAACCGGCGCCGCGGCGGACACGCCAAATTTCTCCTCCAGTTCTTTCACCAGTTCTGAAAGTTCAAGAACCGTCATCCCTTCAATGAATTTTACAACATCTTCTTTGGTAATCTCTTTCGCCATTTTTCTATTCCTTCCTGTATGTAATGATTAGTTCTCTGAAGCCTTCTTCATCCGATAGGCATCTAGAACCTGCACAAAATTCCTCGGAACCCCGCTCAATACATTCACGAGCGAGGTCTGTACCCCGACCATCAGGGAAAGCAGCTTCCCGATCAGCACTTCGCGACTCGGCAACTCGGCGAGAATGGTAAGCTGATCTCTGCTCAGAATTTTGCCGTTCATCATGGCTGCCTTGATCTCAAGGTTGGCATTCTTTCTTGCAAAATCAACAAGCGCCTTGGTGGTCTCAATCACATCGCCGTGAGTGATGGCCACGGCCAAGGGACCCTTGAAATTCCCTTCCAGAGCGCTGAAACCGGTTTCACGCGATGCAATGGAGAGCAGCGAGTTTTTCACGACCCTGAGCTCTGCGTTGGATTTACGCAGGACGACCCTCAAAGCCGTCATCTTCGCCACGTCCATACCGCTGTAACCGGTCAGAACGGCCAA
>CAZINF010000149.1:0-7934 GCA_964540555.1 uncultured Syntrophus sp.
CGCTCTTCTTGGCTAAATTAGATTATTTGTCCACCTTTTTCTTTGGCCGTGCTCAGCCTGAGTATTTTTTAAAGACGGATTGCGGGAGTGGAAGATGTTCGAGACCCTGACTGAAAAACTGGACGGCGTATTCAGGAAACTCAAGGGGCGAGGGCGTCTAGATGAGGAGAATATCCGGTCTGCCCTGAAGGAGATCCGCATGGCCCTGCTCGAGGCCGACGTGAATTTTCGTGTTGTCCGTGATTTCATTGAAGATATAAGGAAAAGCGCGGTGGGAAGGGAGGTCCTGGAGAGTATCACTCCCGGCCAGCAGGTGGTGAAGATCGTTCACGAGCGCCTGATCGAGCTGATGGGCGGCGTGAGCAGCCAGTTGAAATTCGGGAGCCGCATCCCGGCCCCGATCATGCTGGCGGGTCTTCAAGGATGCGGCAAGACGACCACAGCGGTCAAGCTGGCGCGTCTTGTGGCCGCTCAGGGCAAGAGGGTCACTCTGGTTTCCGCTGACGTGTACCGGCCCGCCGCCATGCAGCAGTTGAAAGTGCTCGGAGCGCAGATAGGCGCAGGGGTTTTCGATTCGGCCGGTTCGCAGGATCCGGTGGATATTTGTGTGCGGGCCGTGGAGGAGGCCCGAAGGAACGGCTATGAGGTCATCATCGTCGATACGGCGGGCAGGCTGGCCATCGATGCGGAGATGATGGATGAGCTGAAAAGAATCAAAACGCTAATCAACCCCTCCGAGATCCTCTTCGTGGCGGATGCCATGACGGGGCAGGATGCGGTCAATGCGGCGGGCCGCTTTAACGAGATCCTGGGGATCGATGGCGTGATCATGACCAAAATGGACGGCGATGCCCGCGGCGGCGCCGCATTGTCGCTCAAGGCGGTGATCGGAAAACCGATCAAGTTCGTCGGCATCGGAGAAAAGATCGACGCCCTGGAGGTTTTCCATCCCGATCGCATGGCTTCCCGGATCCTCGGCATGGGCGACGTCCTGACCCTTGTGGAGAAGGTCCAGGCCGTTGTGGATGAGAAGGATGCGAGGATTCTGGAGAGGAAGATCCGGAAAAATGAATTTACCCTCGCCGATTTCCGGAGTCAGCTCACCCAGATCAGAAAGATGGGATCGATCCAGGAGATCCTCGGCATGATTCCCGGGATGAAAAAGGTAAAGGCCCTCCAGGGGATAACCCCGGACGACGGAGAACTTGTCCGTGTCGGGGCGATCATCGATTCCATGACGGTCAAAGAGCGCCGAAACCATCTCCTGATCGACGGAAGCCGGCGCAAGAGGATTGCCCGGGGCAGCGGCACAACGATCCAGGACGTCAATCGCCTGCTGAAGAATTACGAGGAGATGCGAAAAATGATGAAGCGGATGAGCAAAGGGGGGATAAAATCGATGCGAAGGGGCAATTTCCCCTTTTAATAGACAAAGAGGTATGTTATATTACCCGATCTTAAGAAAATAAACTCCGGGAGGTGATCAATAAGAGGATGGCGGTAAAGATGAGGTTGACACGCATAGGTGCAAAAGGCAAACCCAGCTACCGGGTAGTGGTGGCTGATTCCGAATCCCCCAGAGATGGGAAATTCCTAGAAATTCTGGGAAATTACGATCCCGGGAAGAATCCCGCGGAAGTGACTCTCAAAGAGGGACGCGTCCGGGAGTGGCTTTCGAAGGGCGCCAAACCGACGTTAACGGTATCTCAGTTGCTGGCTAAGAGAGGAATCAAGAGTTAGGTTCTTTTGGAACTCTGGAGGTTGTGGCGATGAAAGAGTTGATCAAGTACATGGCTGAAGCTTTGGTGGATAAACCTGACATGGTCTCGGTCTCTGAAATTGTGGGGGAACAGACATCCGTCATCGAACTGAGGGTTGCCAAAGAAGACCTGGGAAAGGTCATAGGCAAGCAGGGCAGGACGGCCAAAGCAATGAGAACCATCCTGAGTGCGGCGTCAACAAAGATTCGCAAGCGAACCGTTTTAGAAATCATCGAATGATTGACGATGGAGCTCCTTGAAATAGGCAGGATCATCCGGCCGCACGGCCTTGCGGGCCGGGTAAAAGTTTTGTCGTATCTTGAATCGCAGGATATCCTGGACGCCGTTTCCGAGGTGTTCATTGGTCGGAGGGCTCAGGATGCTGCCGTATTTCCGCTGCACGCCGTGCAGACGGGGAGGGAATTTTTCATCCTGAAGCTCGGAGGGATCGAGGAGAAGGATGCGGCTTCAATGGTTGTGGGGTCATCCGTCTGGATGACTTCCGAAGCGATGAAAAAACTTCCCGATGGCGAATATTACTGGCATGAAATCATCGGGCTTGAGGCCGTTACGGAAGAGGGCCGGATCCTCGGAAAGATCGAGTCCGTGTTTCCAACGGGGAGCAACGATGTCTATGTCTGCCGGGGAATGGAAAAAGAGATCCTACTGCCCGCTATCGGCGATTGCATCCTGAAGATCGACAAGGATCACGGAATCATGGTGGTCCGGCTGCTGAAAGGGCTTACGGAATCATGATCCGGTTTGATATCCTGACCGTCTTCCCTGAGATGTTCGCATCAACGTGCGGTTGCAGCCTCCTGAAGAAGGCCCTGGACAAAGGGGTGATTGCCATCGAGCTGCACGACATCCGCAACCATGCCGTAGACAAACACCGCATGACCGACGACGCCCCTTATGGCGGCGGGGGCGGGATGGTCATGAAAGTAGAGCCGATCGACCTGGCGCTCCAGTCGATTCCAATAGCGGCGAAAGAGGTTCCGGTCATCCTTCTGACGCCGCAGGGCGAGTGTTTCTGCCAGAAAATGGCGGAGGAGCTGGCCGGATATCCGCAGCTTGTCCTCGTCTGCGGGCATTACGAGGGGGTGGATGAGCGGGTGCGGTCAAAGCTGGTCAATCGCGAGATCTCCATCGGCGATTATGTCCTGACGGGAGGCGAGTTGTCGGCCATGGTTCTGGTGGATGCCGTTTCCAGGCTGGTTCCCGGGGTGCTGGGCAACTGCGATTCCGCCGGGGAGGACTCATTTTCCATGGGGCTGCTGGAATATCCCCACTACACGCGGCCCGCGGAATATCGGGGCTGGAAGGTTCCCGACGTGCTCCTCTCGGGGAATCACAAGGAAATCGAGATATGGCGGCGGAGGGAATCTCTTCTCCGGACAAAAAAGAGGAGGCCGGACCTCCTGACGGAACAGGTTTTAACCAAGCAGGAAAAAGAGTGGCTGGGTTCAGAATAACCACCCCCTCCCTCCCCCGTCGGGGGTGAGGGAGGGGGGCTTTTCATATCAAATGAAATATCCCATGCAGGATAGCGAAGGAGTTCGGTTTTATGAATGCGATGGAAATGCTGGAAAAGGAACAGATGCGGGGAGATATCCCCGATTTTCGGACGGGCGATACCGTCAAGGTGTTTGTCCGGATTGTGGAAGGTCAGAAGCAGCGGATTCAGGCCTTTGAAGGGGTCGTCATCCGCCGCAGAAGAGGGGATGTACGGTCCAACTTTACCGTCCGGAAGATCTCTTACGGGGTCGGTGTGGAAAGAACCTTTCCGCTCCATTCCCCCATCATCGATCGGATCGAGGTCGTCACCCGCGGGAAGGTCAGGCGCTCCCGCTTGTATTATCTGCGCAGTCTCAGAGGCAAGCAGGCTCGAATCAAAGAGGCGCGGGTCAGGGAAGCCGGAAAGTAGGACCCCTTTCGGCCGGGTTTGCGGCGGAGATCGCCGTTGCAGACGGGAGGGTTAAGGCGAGGGTATGAGAGCAGCCCGGGGAATGGGCGGTTTTGAACGCGCAGCCCGAGGAAGAGGCTATCGGCTTGTCGCCGGGATAGACGAAGCGGGCCGGGGACCTTTAGCGGGTCCGGTGGTTGCCGCCGCCGTTATCCTGCCGTCGGATTATGAACACACCGAAATACGAGATTCCAAGACGCTTTCCCCCCGACAGAGAGAGAGACTCCTCGAAGTCATCGAGCGAGACGCGGTAGCGATCGGTATCGGAGTGGTCGAGGCTCAGGTGATCGATACGGTGAACATCCTCCAGGCGACGCTCGCCGCAATGACGGAGGCACTCCTCGACCTTTCCACCCCTCCCGATTATCTTCTCATCGACGGGATCAACCGGATCTCTGTCGCCCTCCCTCAGGAAACGATCGTCGGCGGCGATGGACGGAGCATCTCTGTGGCGTCGGCGTCCATCGTGGCGAAGGTTTCCCGGGACCGGATCATGGAGATGTACCACCGGCAGTTTCCTCAGTACAATTTCCTCAGGAATAAGGGCTACGGCACACCGGAGCATCTCGAGGCGATCCTCAAATACGGCCGCTGCAAGATTCACCGGTGTTCTTTCCAGATACGAAAACGGCCATGTCGCTGACGGGGAAACGTACGGGGAAAAGGGGGGAGGAACTGGCAGCGGCCTATCTTGCCGAGGCCGGCTATCGTATCGTCGAGCGCAATTACCGGTGCATCTTCGGCGAGATCGATATCGTCGCCTGGGAGGGTGAAACCCTGGTTTTTGCCGAGGTCAAGAGCCGGCGCTCCGAGGCGTACGGGACCCCGCAACTGGCCGTCGGTCGCGAAAAGCAGAAGAAGATATCGAGAATCGCGCTGCATTACCTTTCCGAAAAGCGCCTGCGCCACGCTCCGGCACGGTTCGATGTGGTGGCGGTACTGCTGCTGCCCGAAGGGCCCAGGATCGAACTCATACGGGACGCCTTCGAACTCACCTATTAGAAGTGGGTCAGAGGGGGTTTCCCGATCGGATACACATTGAAGCCGATAGAGAAGCAGTGGCGGTGGTCCAGGACGTTCCTGCCGTCAAAGATGAAAGCGGGCTGCGTCATGGTTTTGAAAATCTTCCGGAAGTCGAGATCCCGGTAGATGTCCCACTCGGTGAGGATCACAACGGCATGGCAGCCCTCCGCGGCGAGCATGGGGTCCTCGATGAAAGCGATCGCTCCTTCCGCTCCGGCGAGATCGGCGCGGGCGTTATTGAGGGCCTTCGGGTCGGAGACGACGATCTCGGCATGTTCCTCGAGGAGCCGCCGGGCGATGAATATCGCCGGGCTCTGTCGGGTGTCGCCCGTATTCGCCTTGAAGGCGAAGCCCCACAGGCAGATCTTCTTTCCGGCAAGCGTGTTGAACATCGCCCCGAGCATGTTCCGGATGAAGCGTTCCTGCTGGTAGCGGTTGATGCGGACCACGCTCTCCCAGTAATCGGCGACCTCATCGAGGCCGTAATGCCGGCAGAGGTAGACAAGATTCAGTATGTCTTTCTCGAAGCAGGAACCGCCGAAACCGACACTGGCGTTGAGGAAGCGGCCGCCGATCCGGCTGTCCATCCCGACAGCGTGCGCAACCTCCGTGACGTCCGCCTCCGCCTTTTCACACAGCGCGGAGATGGTATTGATCGAAGAGATCCTTTGGGCGAGAAAGGCGTTGGCGACCAGCTTGGACAGTTCGCTGCTCCAGATGTTGGAAGCGATGATCTTCTCCCGCGGGACCCATTCGGCGTAAATCTCCGCCAGGGTCTCCCGGGCCTCCAGACCGCTAGGTGTTTCCCGGGAACCGATGAGGATCCTGTCCGGCTGTTCCAGGTCGCGTATCGCCGTTCCTTCGGCCAGGAACTCGGGGTTGGATAGGACATCGAAACGGATGCCGTTCTCCCGGCAATTGAGGATCCTTTCCATGGCAAGTGCGGTTTTCACCGGCAGCGTGCTCTTCTCGATGACGATCTTGGAGGATTCCGAAAACTCAAGGATCTGCCGGGCGGTCTTTTCCCAGTGCTGGAGATCGGCGGCCATCCCGGCCCCGAGACCGAAGGTTTTGGTCGGTGTGTTCACGCTGACGAAGATGATCTCGTTTTCCCGGATTCCCGCTTTTATATCCGTGCTGAAAAAGAGATTTCGCCCACGCGTCGCGGCGACGAGCTTGTCCAGTCCCGGTTCGTAGATAGGGAGGTCATCGGAGTTCCAGGCCGCGATGCGCTCGGGGTTGATGTCCACCACCGTCACCCGGCAGCGGGGACATTTGAAGGCGATCATGGCCATCGTCGGGCCGCCGACATAGCCGGCCCCGATGCAGAGAATCCTCTTTTCGAAAGTCATGGCTTCCTCGTATACTCTCTAATTCAGAGCACCTTCTGAAAATAGGCGATCGTCTTTTTCAGTCCTTCTGCCAGCGGCACCCGGGGCTCCCAGCCGAGCTTTTCCCGCGCCAGTGTGATATCCGGCCGTCGCTGGACCGGGTCATCCTGGGGAAGCGGTCTATAGACGATCCTGGAGGTGGAGCCGGTCATCCGGATTACCGTCCTGGCCAGTTCCAGGATCGTGAATTCCGCCGGGGTGCCTATGTTTACGGGACCGGCGAAACCCTTCTCCGAGTTCATCATCCGGATCAGGCCATCGACCAGATCATCCACATAACAGAAGGAACGGGTCTGCATCCCCTCGCCGTAGACGGTGATCTCTTCCCCTCTGAGGGCCTGAACGATGAAGTTGCTGACGACACGTCCATCGGAGACGGCCATTCGAGGCCCATAGGTATTGAAAATTCTGACGATTTTTACATCGACCTGGTTCTGCCGCCGGTAGTCCATCATCAGGCACTCGGCGGCGCGCTTCCCTTCGTCATAACAGCTCCTGATGCCGATGGGATTGACGCGCCCCCAGTAACTCTCCTTTTGGGGATGGACCTCCGGATCGCCATACACCTCGGAGGTGGATGCCTGGAGAATCGTGGCCTTCACCCGTTTGGCCAGCCCCAGGGTATTGATCGCGCCCATGACGCTGGTTTTGATCGTCTTGATGGGGTTGTACTGGTAATGGACGGGAGAGGCCGGACAGGCCAGGTTATAGATCTGATCGACTTCCAGATAGATGGGGTTGATGATGTCGTGGCGGATGCATTCAAGGTGCGGGTTTCCCAGGAGATGGCGGATATTGTCCTTGCTTCCGGTAAAGAAGTTGTCGAGGCAAAGGACCTCGTGTCCCTCGACAAGAAGTCGTTCGCAGAGATGCGAACCGAGAAAGCCGGCGCCGCCGGTAATGAGAATCCGCTTCATCGTGTCTATTCCCCGGAACCTCCGTGAATCCCCTCAATAATCATTCGATTCGGCTGCTATAAACCACATAAGGACTTTATCTGTCAATCAATTTATGATATTCTTATCATATGAATTCTCAAATCGATGGCCCGGTGCAGTCGGGGACGCTTTATATTGTCGCCACACCGATCGGCAATCTCGAAGACATCACGATCCGGGCGATTCGGGTTCTAAAAGAGGTTCGCCTGATTGCCGCCGAAGATACGCGCCGGACGCGCATCCTTCTTGACAAGTATCAGATCCCGACCCCTCTGACCAGTCTCCATGACCATAACGAACGGGGAAAAAGTGGGTTGATCCTCATGAAACTGCAACAGGGGGAGGATGTCGCCTATGTCTCGGATGCAGGGACGCCGGGAATCTCCGATCCCGGCTACATCCTGGTCAAAGAGGCGACTGCACGGGGCATCCGGGTGGCGCCGGTTCCAGGATCATCGGCGCTCATTGCCGCCCTCAGTGTCTCCGGCCTGCCGATGGACAGCTTCCTCTTTCTCGGTTTTCTGCCGGCCAAGTCCATCCGCCGCAGAGGGTTGCTTGCCTCTCTCAAGCAGGAGAAAAGGACCCTGGTTTTTTATGAATCGCCGCGCCGGTTGTTGTCCTGTCTGCACGACATCGATGAGCTCTTCGGGGAGAGAGAGGTGGTCGTCTCAAGGGAAATGACCAAAATCTACGAAGAGTTTTTGAGGGGACCGGCCGGCAGGCTTCTCACCGACCTCGCGGACGTACAGATCAGAGGGGAGGTGACACTGATCGTTGCAGGCTGCTCCGGCGGGGCGCCGGAATATTCCGATGCGGAGCTCCTTAGCTATAACGAACAGGTGCGGCGGGAAGAGGG
>CAZINF010000150.1:0-7908 GCA_964540555.1 uncultured Syntrophus sp.
CCACCGCCAGCTTGATTCCCTCAACCCCGTCGGCGCTGTACAATGCGCCCGCGCCTGTGAGACCGAGCGCTACGCCGAGATTGTACGGCTCCGCTGCCTTGGCGCCGGTCAGGCCAAAAAAGAATAAACATGTAATAACCGCCACGAAGAACGCCGCTGTTTTTCTGAGATCCATTTCATTCCCTCCTTTGTGTGGGGACAGATTTGAAATCTGTCCCCTGTTCGCTGTCCGTGCAAATCATGGGGACAGATTTCAAATCTGTCCCCAATCCCATCAATATGTCAGGGCCATCCCTCCGTCAAAAAGCAGGTCGCCGCCGTTGAGGTAAGTGGCAAAGCGCGAATATCCGAAAATAAAAAGATTGCCGACTTCCACGGGCGACATCATCTCTTTTATGCGGGATTTTCCCATCATCACGTCGCGCACGACCTCCTCGGGGGTGATGCGCCGCTGCCCGGCCTGCACCTGTATCTGGTTGAGGGCGAGCGCCGTTTTTACATAGCCGGTGCTCACGGTGAAGGAGCGTATCCTGCCTTCGCCTTCGGCGGCGATGGACTGGGAAAGGCCGCGGAGCCCGAACTTGGTCATGTTGTACACCGGTTTGTTGAAGGTGCAGATATGGCCGTGCACCGAACTCATGTTGCCGACGACCCCTTTGCCGTCGACGTTTTTCTTGAAATGGGGAATGGCCAGTTTGGAGAGGTAGAAAGGCGCCCGCAGCATGATAGTCATCATCTGGTCATATTTGGCCATCGGAAAGTTCTCGACAGAGTCGATATGCTGGATGCCGGCGATATTGGCGAGATACCGGATGTTGCCGAGCTTGACCGCCTCCTGCACGGCGCGGTCCATATCGCTTTCTTTCGTGAGATCGGTCTTGATGAAGATCATCTGGCCGCCCGTCTTCCGCGCCAGTTCCTGCGTCTTCTTGCCTCCCTCCTCGTCGACGTCGAGCCCCACGGTCATCAAATTGTTTGCGGAGGCGGTAATGGCCGTCGCCCTTCCTATGCCGCTTCCCGCACCCGTCACGATGCAAACGTTGTTGATATTGAAGTCCCCGTCTACTATCCTGAGAATCTCGTCCCGTCTAATTTCGGGTTCCTCGATATGTGAGGGCATGACCCACCTCTTTGATTCGGATAAAAATAATCTACTTGTGCTTGTTTCGTTTAGCAAAGCCCGTACCAATGTCGCGAGGTCTGTCCGACTTCTGAAAAGAATGCATGATATCGTATAGTTGAATTGTATAAAGTTTTTTACTTTTTACTTGATTTTTTCTTGGCGCCGTGTTGTATCATGACTATGTAGAATATTTGATACAGCATGTAGGAATTTTGAACAGGGAACTGGCTGCGACGTGCGACAACCCGGGAGGTGATCCCATGAGTGGGGCAGTTGTATCGGATCTCGACAAAGGCTTTACCGGTAGCCGGATCAGGCTTCTCGAACTCATCCTGGACAATATTTACAACGGCGTCATCGTCACTGATGCGGAAGGCTATGTCATCTACTTCAACAAGCCCTACGGTCAGTTCTTGGGCATCGATCCCGGGGCGCAGATAGGGAAACATGCGACGGAGGTGATAGAAAATACCCGCATGCATATTGTGGCCAAGACCGGCAAAGCGGAAATCAACAAGGCGCACAAGATCAAAGGGCAGGACATGGTGGTGCAGCGCATTCCCATCAAGCAGGACGGAAAAGTCGTCGCCGTCTTCGGACAGGTCATCTTCAAGCACGTGAGTGATGTCGGCAAGCTTGCCAGGGAGCTCTCCTTTCTCCAATCCAAGCTCAAATTGTACGAAGAGGAGCTGCTTTCCCTCCGCGCGGAGCGTTACACCTTCGACAGTATTCTCGGGACAGCCCCCGAGATCCTGAACCTCAAAAAAGAGGCGCTGCGGGCGGCGGCGACAAACTTTCCGGTGCTCCTCACGGGCGAATCAGGCACAGGCAAAGAGATGTTCGCTCAGGCGATACACAACGCAAGCCCCAGGAGGCTGCATCCTTTCATCCGCATCAACTGCGCGTCGATCCCCAGGGATCTGATCGAATCGGAACTCTTCGGATACGAAAAAGGGGCCTTTACCGGCGCCAACCCCTCCGGTAAATACGGCAAACTCGAACTCGCCAACAACGGAACCGTTTTTCTCGACGAGATCGGCGATATGCCCGACGGCATGCAGCCCAAAATCCTGCGCGTATTGGAAGAGAAGGAGCTGGAACGCATCGGTGGCGCCGCTCCGGTGAAATCCGACTTCAGAGTGATTGCCGCAAGCAATCACCCTCTTGAAGAGATGGTCACCGAAGGCAGGTTCCGAAAAGACCTTTATTACCGTCTCAACGTCATCCGCTTCCATCTCCCGCCGCTCAAGGAACGGCGGGACGATATCCTGCCGATCGCAAGGAGTCTGCTTAAAGGCATGGCCGAGGACTCCTCTTTTCCGGAAATAAAGATCCACCCGGCGGCGGAAGAGATATTGCTGAACTACGACTGGCCGGGAAACATCAGGGAGCTTGTCAATGTGCTCAGTCGTGTCGTCTGTCTTTTAGAGAAGGACACCATTTTGCCCCATGATATCCCCTTTTTCCTGAAGGTGGGCAAAAAGCCCGCCGGAGACGCGGTGCGCACCTCCCTTGACAGCGTCATCGACACCGCGGAAAAGGAAGCCATCATCAGCGCCCTGGCCTCGGCGGGCAACAACAAGACGGCCGCTTCTGCGCGGCTCGGCATACACAGGACGCATCTCTACAAAAAGATGAAGAAGTACGGGATTTGACCGGGAGCGCGCCCCTTTTTCCCACCCCCTCTGGGCGGGGAAAAGGGGCGCAAAAAAACAGGCATCTTTCTCCCGCACTGTGGGCGGGTAGCTTTACTTGTGCCGGTTTTTTCTTGACAGGACGTCGGTATGAAGGCAAGATGCCTCCCATTTCATTTTCAGAAGGAGAAAAATGGTAGAGAACAAACTAGAAAATCAGGAAGCGGGCGATGAGAAGAGCTTTGCAGAACTGCTGGGCGAAAGCGAGCCGGACAGCGGCTGGCTCAAACCCGGCCAGCGTGTGGAGGCGATGATCGTGAAGATCACGCCGGAATGGGTCTTCATCGACGTGGGCGGAAAGCACGAAGGGTATCTGGACCGCAAGGAGTTCCTTGATGCGGAAGGAAAGCTGACCGTGAAGGAAGGGGATTCGGTTCGGGCCTATTTCCTCTCTTCCCAGCACAATGAAAAGCTCTTCACGACGAAGGTCGGCGCCGGCGAAGCGGGGCGGGCGTTCCTCGAGGACGCCGCACACGGCGGGATCCCCGTGGAGGGGCTTGTCGAGCGGGAGGTGAAGGGGGGCTTCGAGATCAAAGTGGGCGGCGGCTCCAGGGGATTTTGCCCCTTCTCCCAGATGGGACTTGTCCGCGCGGAGACACCGGCTCATTGGATCGGACAGCGCCTCGCATTCAAGATCATCGAGTTCGGCGAGCGGGGACGCAACATCGTCCTCTCCCACCGGGCGATCCTCGAAGAGGAGCAGGCAAAGGTTCGGGAGGGTTTGAAGGCGTTGCTGAAAGAAGGGATGCCTGTGAAAGGAAGGATCGTCTCGGTCCAGAAATTCGGCGCCTTTGCCGATATTGGAGGCATCCAGGCGCTCATCCCCATCTCCGAGATCGCCTGGGAGCATGTGACCGATATCGGCGAACGGCTGAGCGTCGGGCAGGAGGTCGAGGCGGTCATCCTGAAGCTGGACTGGGAGGGTAACAGGATCTCCCTGAGCCTGAGGTCGAACCTGCCCGATCCCTGGGAGCGGGTAGAGAAGGAATTCCCCGTGGGCGCCTCCTTTACCGGCACGGTGGCCCGTCTGACCAAGTTCGGCGCCTTTGTGACCCTGCTCCCCGGGGTGGACGGCTTGGTCCATATCTCCAAGCTGGGAAAAGGAAAGCGGATTACGCATCCCTCCGAAGTCCTGACCGAGGGAGCGAGCATCGCGGTCAAGATAGAAAATGTCGACCGGGAGAACAAACGGATTTCCCTGGCCACGCTCGGTGATGCGGAGGAGGAGACCGCAGAAGAATTCGAGGACTATCAAAAGTATGTGGGCAAGGCCCCCGGCTCCTTCGGTTCGCTCGGCGATGCCCTGCAAAAAAAAATGGGCGAAAAAAAGAAGGGATGATGACGGCCTGATCAAGATGACCGGCGATCTGGACTCTAAAGTGAAACACGCTCCCCGGAGTCCCGGAATCTATCTCATGAAGGACGGGGCAGGGGAGATCCTCTACGTGGGAAAGGCCCGGGACCTGAGGGCGCGCATCCGGACCTACTTTGCCCGAACCGACGCGCGGGCGATGATCCCCTTTCTCGTCTCCCGCGTGCAGGACGTGGAGTTCATCATCACGGGGACGGAAAAAGAGGCGCTGATCCTTGAAAACAACCTGATCAAGGAGCATCGTCCCCGGTACAACGTCGATTTCCGCGACGACAAGTCCTATTACCACATCCGTATCGACCCGTCGGAACCCTTCGGTCGCTTTCAGCTCGTCCGCCGTCCGAAGAAAGACAACGCCCGCTGTTTCGGTCCCTATCCCTCCAGCGCCGCCGCCAAGGAGACCCTCCGTTTCCTCCAGACGATCTTTCCCCTCCGGACCTGCCGGGACCGGGAGCTTAAGGGACGGCGCCGCCCCTGCCTCGAACTCGAGATCGGGCGCTGCTGCGCCCCCTGCGTCGGCCGGATCGACAGCGCTGCCTATCAGCGCCTGGTGAAGGACGGGATCTATTTTCTCGAAGGCCGCGAGCGGGCGCTCGTCGGGGATCTCCGCATCAGGATGGACGAGGCCGCCGAGGAGCTCCGCTTCGAGGCGGCGGCCGCCCTCCGGGATCGGATCGCCGCTGTCGAGAGGACGATCGAGCGACAGAGGATCTTCTCCCTGACCGGCCGGAACCGGGACGTCTTCGGTCTCTACCGGGAGGGGGACCTAACGCAGGTTTCCGCACACTTCATCCGCAATGGTCGGATGATCGGGCAGAAGGCTTTTCCTCTGATCCGTCTCCGGGCGGAAAACGGCGAAATCCTCTCCTCACTCCTGAAACAATATTACGACGGCGTGGTGGATATTCCGGACGAGATTGTCATCCCGGAGGGGCTGGAGGACAGCGACATCGTGGCGGAGTGGCTGACCGAGAAGCGGGGGAAGGGGGTGGCCGTCGTCACGCCGAAGCGGGGTGAGACTCTGGCGCTCCTTGAAATCGCCCGACGGAATGCCGAGAACGCCTTCCGGACCACTCGTCTCGCCGCCGACCGACCGATGGAGACCCTGCCGCTATTGGAGGAAAAGCTCGGTCTCCGAAACACGCCGCTGCGGATCGAATGTTTCGACATCTCCAACATCGGAGGTAAGCATGCCGTCGGCGCCATGGTGACATTCGCGGCGGGCGCTCCCTTGAAGGAGGGATACCGCCGGTTCCGGATCCGGACCGTCCCCGGGGCCGATGACTATGCGATGCTCTACGAGGTGCTCACAAGGCGCTACGAGAAGCGGGAAAATCTCCCCGACCTGATCATGGTGGACGGGGGAAAGGGGCAGCTCGGCGTCGCCCTGGCGGTCCTGAAGGACCTGCGCGTCGAAGGGGTGGACGTGATCGGCATGGCCAAGGAGCGCGATGACCACCCGAGGAAGGTGCCCGTGCCTTTGCCGGATCACCTTCCTTCTCAGAGAGAATTGCAGAGCGGGTCAGAAGGCCCGACCGTTTATCAATTGTCTCTACCCATAGACGAAAAGGGCAGCCCCCTTCCGCCCGCCGGCCGCCGCAGCCGGATGGACGCAGCCGGAAAAGGGGAGGATCGTATCTATCTGCCGGGCCGCAAGGACCCGGTCTATCTCTCCCGGTGGCCCATGGCCCTCTTTCTCCTCCAGCGGATCAGGGACGAGGCGCACCGCTTTGCCGTCTCCTATCACAGGAAGGTGAAGGAAAAAGAGGACCTGCAATCGCTTTTGGACCGGATCCCCGGCATCGGCGCCAAGCGCAGGAGGGCGCTGCTGACCTTTTTCGGCGACGTCAAGCGCATCCGGTCTGCATCCGTCCGGGACCTCCAGCAGGTTGAGGGAATCGGCGGGGAGATGGCGGACCGAATCCGTAAGTTTCTCGACGCTGAGAAATAAGAATCACTGTTTTTTCTGTGTCAGGGGAAAATGATTGACATTACGGGTGGACTAATGTAGCGTTCATTCGCCCTGAAGGGGAGTAGCTGCCCGGGCAAGGTCAACATGCTGGCGAAAGCCTGGCCTTGCCGTTGGTGCGAACCAATCAGCGAGACTTTCGGTGTGACGGTGTTGTCATACTGAAGTCTCGCTTTTTTTATAAGAAAAGAGTAGGGTATGACCATATTCATCGCATCGTTCCTGTTTGTCGTTCTCGCCGAGATGGGAGACAAGACCCAGCTTCTGGCAATGGCCTTTGCCACCCGCTTCCCGGCTAAAACGGTCCTTGCCGGGGTGCTCGTGGCGACGCTTCTCAACCACCTCCTGGCCGTGGTCCTGGGGAACTGGCTGACGAGCGTCGTTCCTTTCGACGGCATCCAGATCGCCGCCTCCGCGTCCTTCATCCTCTTCGGCCTCTGGACGTTGCGCGGCGACAAACTCGAAGGCGAGGACAAAAAGTATACGTTCAGCCCTTTCTGGACGGTGGCCGTGGCCTTCTTCTTCGCGGAAATGGGCGACAAGACGCAGTTGGCGACCGTGGCCCTCGCCGCGAAGTACCATTCGATCATCCCCATCTGGTTGGGGACGACGGCGGGCATGATGGTCGCCGACGCTTTCGGGATCATCGTCGGCGTGGTCCTGGGGAAGAAGATCCCCGATCGGTTCGTGAAATGGTTTGCCGCCGCGATATTCATTTTCTTTGGGGTCGCAGGCTTTTACGCTACACTTCCGCGGAGCCTGCTGACGCTGCAGTTGATAGCGGGAGGACTCCTTGCGATCGTCTTGCTCATTGGCCTGGTCGTTCGCTCGGACCACAGGAAGTCCAACTGGAACAAGATCGTACGGAAAGTGTCGTACGGGGGACGAAAACACCATGAAGGGAATCGCAAGGAGGTGGAATGGTGAAAGCAGAATCTGACTATGTTTACGAGCTCATTGGTTCACCCATCGGCGAGGTGGGGATCGTCAGGCGTACTCAGGGGGTGCGCCCCGTCCGGATGATCTTTCTCCCCCATAAGGGCATTTCCACGATTGAGCGCATTCGGGAGACCTTCCCCGGTGCTGTGCCGTCGTTGGGGAAAAGGGGGGAAACCGGGATGCAGATCGAGGCATTTCTGGCGGGTGATTGTGTAAAGTTATCGATCGACGAGCTGGATTTTGAAGGCGTCGGTGGATTTGAACGGCGTGTCCTGCTGGCGGACTTCGAAATCCCGCGGGGCCGTGTTATGGCTTACGGGGGGCTGGCGGCGAAAGTCGGCGCACCCGGCGGCGCAAGGGCAGTGGGGAATGCGATGGCCGGCAATCCCTTTCCCCTCGTCATCCCCTGTCACCGGGTGATCCGGAGCGATGGCAGCCTCGGCGGTTTCGGCGGCGGTCTCCCGATGAAAAGGGCGCTTCTGGAGATGGAGGGGGTCGCCTTCGACAGAAAAGGCCGGGTTCTTTCCGGCCACATTTCAAAATCTCCTTGACTGGGAACGCAACCCGCAAGCCCCGCCTTGTAGGCGGGGTTGAGGGGCGCATCGAAAAAGAAACACTTCCTTACCGGGAAGCCCCGCCCTGTGGGCGGGAAGCTTCACTTATCAAACCGATTTTCTTAATCTTTTTTGGCACAAGGTTCACGCCTACGCCATTGGACAAGGGGAAGATATGGATATCACTCCGGAAGAGAAAGAGATGCTCGACAGGATCGAAAACAACCGGTACAGCGGAGGCGCCTATAAACGCGCCA
>CAZINF010000151.1:0-7791 GCA_964540555.1 uncultured Syntrophus sp.
ATTGAAGCAGGCATGGCCGCATGAAACGGTAATGCCGGGATCTCGCGTTCCTATCGCACTCCCCTTCAATAAGTTCGGTCACCGGATTTCCCGGCATGCGCCTCCTCCATCCCAACACCTTCCGCGATGAAGGACAGAACCAGCGTATTGATGCTGACGCCCTCCTGCTTGGCAAGAGCGGAGAGTTTTGCATGGAGGCTTTTTGGAACACGTTGAACAAACTTGCCGGGCATTCCGGTAGAGAAAGGCGACGGGATTGGTCTCCCCCATTCAACCTGTGCTCCCATCCAGCAGTCAAAGGCGTCCTTGCCGTTTTCAATCGCCTCTTCCGGCGTCTCCCCGTCGGACATGCAGCCGGGCAGATCGGGAAAAGTGATCAAAAAACCGCCCCCCTCTGCGGCGGTAAGAGGCTTGATCTCAAAAGAGTAATCTGCAAATTTTGGTTTCATAGGTCATATCTCCTTGATCTTGTCGATCAATTCAAGAAAACGGATAATATACACAGCTTTGATGGGCTTGTGCGCCGGGATTGAAACCGCCTCGTCGATGAACGGAAAGCCGAAGACGTGGTGACTGCCGCCCTTCGCCCTCATCAACATCTTGAACCTGCAGGCGACCGTCTTGACATCATCGATCCGCCACCCCTGCGGGTTGTTCCGCATTCGTTCCAGAAGTTTATCCGCCTTACTCATGGTGCGGATGATATCGCATGTGATGTTATCCGTCAAGAACAAAGTGGCACCTGTCAAAATATCCCTTGACAAGCAAAAACAGCCCCCCTATGCTTATACTATTGAAAGTAATGTCTTATTCCGTGCATACAACATCTCTGCAATCCGCTAAGGGAAATGGTCTTGAAAAGAGTTTAAAAATCCTCTTCACGGCTTCGATGTGAACCTCCCCACCGGGTGGGGCTCCCCGGCAACAACCGGGAAAGTCGCTTTGGCTCATGTTTACCTATGGAAAGAGAAGCTCTGAAAAAAACCATCATCGCGTACATGGAAAACCACAACACCCTTTCTCTGGCAACGGAAAAAGACGGGGTGCCCCATGCCGCTACGGTATTTTACGTCAACACCGGATTTGAAATTTACTTCTTAAGCAGCTCATCGACGCGGCATGGAGAGCACCTTGCGCACAATCCGAGGGTATCCGCCACCATAGACGAGGATTATTCCAACTGGCCTTTAATAAAGGGAATCCAGATTGAAGGCGGGGTAACGGGCATGGGCGGAATCATGGAGAACGGACGCATCGCCCAGGCCTATGTAAAAAAATTTCCCGATGTGAAGGATTTTCTCTTTTCGCCGCAAAAGCTCGGTGAACTCATCGCAAGTAAGGTAGGCGGGGTTAGCTTTTATAAACTGACGCCGGAACGAATATTCTTTATCGATAATGAAAAGGGATTTGGGAAGCGAGAAGAGTTGGTCTTTTCTGGTAATTACTGAATCAGAAAACTCCAAAAAATTTCTTGACAAGCAAAAACAACCCCCCTATAATCATCCCCCTAAAAAGCAATCTCATATCGAACCACGCTTGGGAGTTATTCGTACAACCTGGGGACGGAGAGTATTTGCTGCGTCCGAATTCATAACGTATCAACGAATCAGGAGGAGACACGAAATGAAATTCCCGAATCCGCATGACGTAAAAGCCAAGACCATTCCCGGCACCGAAGGCTGGGAGAGAATGTACCCCTACCACTACCAGTTCGTCACCGATGATCCCGAGCGCAACCAGTACGAGAAGGATACCTTCTGGTTCGCAGACGGCCTGCATTATCCGGAGCCGCTCTATCCCTTCGATACGATCTGGGATGAGGCTTGGTATCTCGCCCTCTCCCAGTTCAACAACCGGATCTTCATGGTGCCGCCGGTGCGCGGCGTGGACCACCGCATCATCAACGGCTATGTCTATATCTCGCCGGTGCCGGTGAAGGACGGAGCCGAGATCGGCAGCCGCGTCCCGCACTTCATGGAGCGTGCCGGCTACTACTACAAGAACTGGGATGCGCTCGAAGCCAAGTGGAAAGTGAAAATGGAAGCCACCATCCGCGAACTCGAGGCGATACAGATCCCGAAGCTGCCCGACATGGAGGACATGAGCGTGGTGACCGACGCCGTCGGCGAGTCTCGGGGCTACCACCTGCTCAAGAACTACGATGACCTGATCAATCTGGGCCTCAAGTGCTGGCAGTACCACTTCGAATTCCTCAACCTGGGGTATGCCGCCTACGTCTTCTTCCTCGACTTCATGCAGAAGCAGTTCCCCAGTATGCCGACGCAGCGTGTCACCCAGATGATCGCCGGCATCGACGTGATCATGTATCAGCCGGACGACGAATTGAAGAAGCTGGCCAAGAAGGCCATCGAGCTGGGCATCGAGGCGACGGTATGCTCCAGCCCGGAATGGGGCGTGGTCGAGGCGGCGCTGCGTAAGCTGCCCAAGGGGCAGGAGTGGCTGGCTGCCCTGGATCAGGCCAAGGATCCGTGGTTCGAAGTGTCGACCGGCACCGGCTGGTTCCACCACGACCGCAGCTGGAACGACCAGATGAACGTGCCGCTCACCGGCATCAATACCTATATCGGGAAAATCAAGCAGGGCATTTCTATCGAGCGGCCGACCGAGAAGGTGAGGGCCGAGCGCGACCGCATCACCGCCGAATATCGCGACCTGATCGGGACAGAGGAGGATCGCAAGCAGTTCGACGAATTGCTGGGCTGCGCCAAGACCGTGTTCCCGTATGTCGAGAACCATCTCTTCTATGTCGAGCACTGGTTCCACTCGGTGTTCTGGAACAAGATGCGCGAAGTCGGTGCGATCATGAAACAGCACGGCATGATTGAGGATGTCGAGGACATCTGGCTGTTGCGTCGCGACGAAATCAAGCAGGGTTTGTGGGACGTCGTCACCGCCTGGGCAACCGGCGTTACGCCGCGCGGCGCCAAGGTGTGGCCGAAGGAGATCGCCTGGCGCAAAGACGTGATGCAGAAGTTCAAGGAATGGAGCGCGCCTCCGGCCATCGGCACCGCGCCCGAGGTGATTCAGGAGCCCTTCACCATCGTACTGTGGGGTGTGACCAACAAGTCGCTGGCGGACTGGTCGGCGGTGCAAGAAGTCAAGGATCCCGACAGCATTACCGAGCTCAAGGGTTTCGCCGGCAGCCCCGGCGTCGCCGAGGGCCGCGCGCGGATCTGTAAGACGGTGGCGGAAGTGGGTCAGCTTCAGGAGGGGGAGATTCTGGTGGCTCCGACGACCTCGCCGTCCTGGGCGCCGGCTTTCGCCAAGATCAGCGCCTGCGTCACCGACGTGGGCGGGGTCATGAGCCACGCGGCGATCGTCTGTCGCGAGTACGGCCTGCCGGCGGTGGTCGGCACCGGTCTCTCGACCAAGATCATCAAGAGCGGCATGATGCTGCGCGTTGATGGATCTTCCGGCGTCATCACCATCGTGCGATGACGGAGAGCACGGCTATGGGCGGTGCGGTGGACCGCAGGGGGCCGGCGGGCGTTCCGCTGGTCTGCTGGTTCGAGGAATGCCGGAAGGATTCCATTCCCCTGGTCGGCGGCAAGTGCTCCTCCCTCGGCGAGCTGATCAACGCCGGGGTGCGGGTGCCGCCCGGTTTTGCGCTGACCACTGAAGGATACCGCCGCTTCATCGCCGAGGCGGGGATAGACCAGGAGATCAAGTCCCTGCTCGATAAGCTCGATGCTGCGGATATGGACGCGCTGGAGCGGACCAGCGCGTCCATCCGTGCGAGCATTGAGGCGCATCCATTTTCCACGGAAATCGAGGATCTGGTGGCCGAGTGCTATCGCAAGCTCTCGCTGCGCTGCTGTATGCCGGCGGCGCCGGTGGCGGTGCGTTCCAGCGCCACTGCCGAGGATCTTCCCGGCGCCAGCTTCGCCGGTCAGCAGGATACCTATCTGTGGATCCGCGGCATCGACGAAGTGCTGCATCACATGCGCCGCTGCATCTCCAGCCTTTACACAGCCCGGGCCATGGCCTACCGGGCCAACCGCGGCCTCGATGACGAACGGATGGCGATCAGCATCGGGGTGCAGAAAATGGCGAACGCGCATACGGCCGGGGTGATGTTTACCATCCACCCGGCTAACGGCGACCGCTCGGTGATCGTCATCGATTCCAACTTCGGTTTCGGCGAATCGGTGGTTTCGGGCGAGGTGACGCCGGATCACTTCGTCGTGAACAAAGTGACGCTGGACATCATCGACCGGACCATCTCCCAAAAGGAGATGTGCTACACGGTGGATCTGAAGACCCAGCAATCCCTGGCCGTGGAGGTACCTTTCGAGCGGCAGAGAGTGCAGTCTCTGATCGACGGCGAGATCACCGAACTGGCCAGGATGGGAAAGCAGATCGAGAAGCATTATGGGCGCCCGATGGACATCGAATGGGCGGTGGACAAGGACCTTCCTGCCGGCGGCAACATTTTCATCCTGCAGGCCCGCCCCGAGACGGTGTGGAGCGAAAAGCAACCGGCCCCGGTCGCCAATGCCGGCGCCTCGGCCATGGATTATATTCTCTCCGGCATGCTGGCGGGCAAGAAAGTGAAATGAACAATCGGCAGGCATATTTTCAACATTAAAGGAGACATTATGAATGCACCTACGGAAGTAAAACCCATCGACGATCTTCGCAGCTACATCGCCGCCCTCGAGGCCAACGGCGAATTGCACCGTATCACGACCGAGGTGGACTGGAAATTCGAGCTCTGCCATATCTCGAAGGTCAATGAGGAGCAGAAGGGGCCGGCGCTGTTCTACGAGAACGTCAAAGGCTACGACATTCCGGTATTCACCAGCGCCTTCACCACCCCGCAGCGGCTGGCCATTGCCCTGGAGCAGGACCCGTCGCTTTCGATGAGCCAGTTGTCCAAGAAGTGGATGGAACTCACCACCAAGAAGATGGTCAAGCCGGAGTTTGTCGACAATCCGCAGGTGAAGGAGAACATCATCGAGGGCGAAGCCGTCGATATCGAAATGTTCCCTTCGCCCTGGTTTTATCCCGACGACGGTGGGCGCTTTTTCGTCACTTCCGGCTTCCTGGTGACCCAGGATCCGGACTCCGGCTGGACCAATCTGGGCACCTACCGCGCCCAGGTGCTGGGCAAGAACATCCTGGGCTCGCAGATCATCAAGGGCAAGCACGGCGACATGCACATGAAGAAGTACCAGGAGCGGGGCGAGCTGATGCCCGCCGCGTATGTGGTGGGCACCGATCCGGTACTGTTCCTGGCCGGCTCAACGCTGGTCAGCGCGCAGGTGGATGAATACGACGTGGCCGGCTCGCTGCGCGGCAAGCCGGTCAAGGTGTTCAAGTCGGATCTGACCGGGCTCACCTTGCCGGCCACCGCCGAGATCATCGCCGAAGGCTGGATCGACCCGAACGAGTTGATGGAAGAGGGGCCCTTCGGCGAATACACCGGCTACTACTCGGGCAACAAAGGAAAGGACTTCCCCAAGCCGGTTCTGCGCATCAAGCGCATCCTGCATCGCAACAAGCCGGTGATGTGGGCGACGACCGTGGGCAAGCCGATCAACGACATCCACATGATCCAGTCCTTGAACCGCACCGCAACGCTCTGGCACGACCTTGAGACCATGAAGGTCCCGGGCATCCAGAGCGTGTATATCCCGCCCGAAGCTTGCGGCCGGTTCTGGGTTGTGGTGTCGGTCAAGCAGATGTATCCCGGGCACTCCAATCACGTCGGCAATGCAGTCATCGCCACCACCACCGGTCACTATGGCGTGAAGGGGGTGATCGTCGTCGATCACGACATCCAGGCCGACGACTGGGATCGTGTCTGGTGGGCGCTGGCCACCCGCTTCGACCCGAAGCGCTCGGCCCAGATCATCGACCGCGGGCGCTCCACGCCGCTCGATCCCGGCCTGCCGATTGAGGCGCGCGACATCACCAGCCGCATCATTCTCGATGCCTGCACGCCTTACGAATGGACCAACCGACCCAACGAAATTTTCATGGATCGCGCTGTGCTGCAAAAAGTTTCCGATCGCTGGAACGAGTACGGCTTTACCGGCGCCAGCCCGGTGGCCGGCATGATCAACCGGCTGACCCGGCCCGAAGTCAAGAAGTCGTCCAAGTAATCTGTCGCCGGCCGCCCGCCGGGGATGGCGGGCGGCCGAGTGGAGGAAATCCCGCAGCATGAGCAAGAAAGGTATCGTCATCGTCTGCAATCTGGACACCCGCGGCGAGGACATCGTCTTCGTCAAGCAACTGATTGCCGACCGGGGCCACGAGGCCATCCTGCTTGATTTCAGCATGGAGGAGCCGCCGCCGTTTGCCGGCGACATCACCACCGAGGCAGTGGCGGCGCGCGGCGGGTTGTCGATCGAAGTGGTGCGCGAAAAGTACCGTTCCGACCGGGACGCCGCCACCAACAACCAGATCCGGGGCGCAGCGGCGATCATCGATGAACTGGTCAAACAGGGCCGGGTCCAGGGCATTATCGGCATCGGCGGAGGCACATCCACGCTGGTCGCTACTTCGATCATGAAACGGCTGCCATTCGGCATGCCCAAGCTGATGGCCTCGCCGATGGCGGCGCACCCGGCTTACATCGACAAGTATGTCGGCACTCACGACATCACCATGCACCACACGGTCCTCGATATTGTGAAAATGAATCCGCTCCTGAAGGCGCAGATCATCAACGCGGTCGGCGCCATCTGCGGCATGGTGGAGATGACCCTGGGCACCCATTTCGTTTTCGACAAACCCTGCGTGGCCGTCTCTTCCTTCGGTTTCGGCGAGATGGCGGTGCAAGCCGCGCTCGGCATGCTGGAGGAGGCCGGCTTCACACCGATCGTCTGTCATGCGCAAGGCAAGGGCGACAAGGCGATGGAAGAGATGATCCGTGCCGGCGCTTTCCACGGCGTGGTCGATATTTGCATCGGCGGGATCATGGAAAACCTCTTCAAGGGCAACCGCGATCCGGGGCCGGAGCGGCTGATGGCGGCCGTCGAAACCGGCATACCGATGGTGCTGGCGCCCTGCGGCCTCGATATCCTGTCCTATGGCGGTCGACCCGACATGCTGGAGAAGACCAAAGACCGAACCCAGTATGTACAGGACACCTTGCGCGTCCAGGTTCGCACTACCGCCGATGAGTTGCGTCAGGCCGCCGATGTGATCGCCGACCGGCTCAACCGGTCCAAGGGCCCCTGGACTTTCCTGATTCCGCTCAAAGGCTGGTCGTCGCTCGACAAGGAAGGGCGGCCCATTTTCGATCCGGTTGCCGACGCCGCCTTCGTCGCGCGCTTGAAGGAAAAGCTCGCCGATCCGGAGCGGGTCAAGGAGGTTGACCTGCATCTTTACACCCCGGAATTTGCCCGGTTTGCCGTCGACGAATTCATGCGGCTGTATGCAGGAGCGCACGTGCCGACGACGACACCGTCAACATCCGTGGAGGCAGCGCATTGATCCGGCCCTGGCCCCTGATTGCCTCGGAACCGGTGTTCGACGCCGGTTTGCTGCAGGTGATACGCGATCGTGCCCGCTCGCCGCGTACCGGGGGCGAGCGCGACTTCCACGTGATCCGGATGGCGGACTGGCTGATGACCGTACCGCTGACCGAGGACAAAAAACTGGTGATGGTCAGGCAGTATCGGCACGGTTCGCGTGAGACCGGCCTGGAAGTGCCGGGCGGACTGCACGATGGCGACACGGCGGAGGAGAGTCCCGAGCAGGGTGCGGCGCGCGAGTTGGCGGAGGAAACCGGCTACAGCGGCGGCGCTTGGGCATTTCTCG
>CAZINF010000152.1:0-7712 GCA_964540555.1 uncultured Syntrophus sp.
GGCCTCACCCCTCGGGTTTCGCGCGCCTTGCCTGCGGCCTTTTTACGAAGTCGTCTCAAATTCAAAACTTTTGTGACTTTTTGCGAGCTTGTCATACTTTTTCCCCTGCCAGGACGCTCGCGCTTCGAGCTCCCGGTCAATCGCGTTGAGTACTGCAAGCTTGTTTCCCGCCCACAGAGGTCCGAGAAAAATCTCACGGTAACCGTCGGCGGTCAGTCGTTGGATGACCATCTCCGGCGGCAGTATCTCCAGGATGTCACATACCGTCGCGACATATTCCTCGCGGCTCATCAAAGACAGCCCACCCTGTTCGTATCGCTCGCCGAGGACCGTTCCCCGAAGCGCGAGGAGACTGTGGATCTTGATCCCCTGTATCGGCAACCCGGCGATCGCGCGTGCCGTTTCCATAATATCTTCGTGTGATTCGCCCGGCAGGCCCACGATAATGTGCGTGCAGATCTGGACCGGACTGCCGCCGGTCCGCCCCACGGCATCGAGAAATGCTGCCGCATCATGACCCCGGTTGATCGCCATGAGGGTCCGGTCATGGATCGACTGGAGGCCGAATTCCAGCCAGACATCGCACCGCTTGGCATAGGACCGGATCAGGGCGAGCGTCTCGTCGGGGACACAGTCCGGGCGTGTCCCGATGGAGAGACCGATGACATCCTCCTCGGCGAGCGCTTGGCCGTAAAGGTCCCGCAATTTTTCCAGCGGCGCATACGTGTTCGTAAAGGTCTGAAAATAGGCGATGAACTTCTCCGCTTTTCCCCGGCGGTGGTAAAACTCTTTTCCCCGGCGGATCTGCTCTCCGACCGAGGGAAGATCCCCCGCTTGACGCAACAACGATCCCCTGCCGTCACAATAGATACACCCCCCCGCAGCGACCAGTCCGTCCCGGTTCGGGCAGGTGAAGCCGGCGTCGATCGGGAGCTTGTGCACCCGGCAGTGGAATCGATTAAGCCAGTAGCTTTTCAGGTCGAAATAGCGCTTTGTATTATTCCAGAAGGACGGTTTTGTCAAAGAGACCTCATCATTTTAGTTGAGTTTTATTGTTTAATCATATTAAATTATCTCAGGAACTGCAAGGAATCTGTAGATGAACAGAGAATATGACGTTATCGTCGTCGGGGGCGGCCATGCAGGCTGCGAGGCGGCTCTTGCTGCAGCGCGGATGGGTTGTGAGACACTCCTGTTCAATATCAGCCTCGACTCCATTGCTCTGATGTCCTGCAATCCAGCGATAGGCGGCCTTGCAAAGAGCCAGCTCGTCAAGGAGGTCGACGCCCTGGGTGGTCAGATGGGCAGGATTGCCGACCGGACCGCCGTTCACTTCCGCCTCCTCAACGCTTCCAAAGGACCGGCCGTCCAATCCACACGCTTCCAGTGCGACAAGCAGCTCTACCGTCTCACTATGAAGTCAGTCCTTGAAAAGGAGAGATATCTTCACCTCCTTCAGGGTCTGGTGGAGACGCTCGTTGTCGAAGGCGGGAGGATCCGAGGCGTCGTCGATCAAACCGGGGTCTTCCACGCAGGCCGGACGGTGATCATCACCACCGGGACTTTCCTCAGCGGTCTGATCCACATCGGCGACGTACGTTATCCGGCGGGCCGCGCCGGCGAGATCGCTTCCCTGGGGCTGGCCGTCTCCTTGAGAGCGCTCGGTTTCGAGATGGGGCGGATGAAGACGGGGACCCCCCCAAGGCTGCGCGCCTCTACAATCGACTTTTCCCGCCTTGTCCGGCAGGACAGCGATCCCGATCCGGAGCCCTTTTCGTTCACCACCGAGAGGTTGCCGGAGGACCGCATTCCCTCCTTCTTCTCGGCAACGACGGCGGAGACACACAGCCTCATTCGCGATAATATTCGCTTTTCTCCACTCTACGCCGGGGTCATCAAGGGGATCGGGGCCCGCTACTGCCCCTCGCTCGAAGACAAGGTGATGCGCTTTGCCGACAAGGAAAGCCACCCCATCGTCCTCGAACAGGAAGGGTTGGAGACGGAGGAGATCTACTCCAAAGGACTGGGGAACTCGCTTCCACCGGACCTCCAGGAGAAGATCGTCCACAGCATTCCGGGTCTCGAGCGGGCCAAGATCATGCGCCTTGCTTATGCTATCGAATACGACTTCGTCCAGCCAACCCAGCTCCGTCGGACCCTGGAGACGAAACGGGTGACCGGGCTCTATCTCGCAGGACAGATCAACGGGACTTCCGGTTACGAGGAGGCGGCGGCGCAGGGATTCTGGGCGGGCGTCAATGCCGCTCTCGCTATTCAGGGGCGTTCCCCCTTCCTCCTGGACCGTTCGGAGGCCTACATGGGAGTGATGATCGACGATATTGTGACGCGAGGTGTCGACGAACCCTACCGGATGTTCACCTCCCGCGCGGAGTACCGTCTGATCCTGCGGGAGGACAACGCGACGATCCGCCTGATGGGAAAAGGACGCGAGCTCGGCTTGATCACACAGGAGCAGCACACGAAGCTGAAGGACCGAGTCGATCAGATAGAGAGAGGTATTCGACGTCTCTCATCCGTCCGGATCTTTCCCGTTGCAGAGATCAACAATACCCTCGCGGCGCTGAATTCCCCGCCGATCAGGAATCCGGTCAGCCTCTTCCATCTCCTCAGGCGCAAAGAAATCGTCTACGACGACCTCTCCCATTTCGAAGGCTGGGAGGCCATCGCCGACCGGGCGGTCAAAAGGCAGATCGAGATCGAGGCGAAGTACGAAGGATACATCCGACGGCAGTCCGAACTTGTTCAAAAAATGAAGGAACTCGAAGGGATGAAGATCCCGGCGGAGTTCGATTACTCTGACGTGCCGGGGCTCTCGAACGAGCTCAAGGCGAAGCTCTCGCGCGTGGAGCCGGCCACGGTCGGCCAAGCCGAGCGGATACCCGGAATGACCCAGGCCGCCCTCACGGCGATCCTCATCATGATCAAAAAGCGCGAACTAGAGTCCGCTGCTTTATGAGGCTTGATCCAGGATAAAACCACGGACATCGGACCGGACAACTGCGGGGTGAAAGAAAATGGCGTATAGCAAAGCACTCGACAAACGGATCATCGAATGCATTTCACACTGGGACAATGTCATCCCCAGAGAAATGTTCGGCGGGGTCTGCTATCTCCTGAACGGAAATATGGTTTGCGGTATCTACAAGGACTTTTTGATCCTGCGATTGGGTATCGAAGGGGTGGCGCTGGCCCTGCAACATCCCCAGGTCAGGGCATTCGATATCACAGGCCGAGCGATGAAGGGGTGGGTCATGGTGGAAGAGAGGGCCTGCGAGGGGAAGCGGCTCGAAGAGTGGCTGACCAAGGCCAAGGCATTCGTCTCGCACCTGCCCGATAAACGTCATTAAGTGCTGCTAAAAGGAGGAGAATGATGGGAGAGATTGTCCATACGTCAAAAATCAGAATCGTCAGGGAAAAAGGGCCGACACGCAGGGCCATGATCGAGGGGTTCAATGAGCCTGTCTATTACGGCGTTCACGGCGGGATCAAGAAATTCTATAATGTCGAGCCGGAGAAGGAACACGCCGCCACACTGGATCACATTGTGGCCGCCACCGCAGGCTGAATGATGGGTACACTGGCCACGCTGCTGGCCGGAAAAAAGATCCCGACCCCGGAAGACCGTTACTGGGCGGACGTAGAGGGGGACATCGAGAATGTCGAGGGCATCCTGAAGATCACCAGAATCGGCGTGACGTATCATCTCAAGACACAGAGTGAAAAGGCCGAAGAGGCCCGGGAAGCCTTTTCTTCCTACATCAAAAGATGTCCCGCCGCGCAAAGCGTGATCGGCTGCATCCGGATCGAGGATCATCTCATTATTGAAGAGACGACCTGATCTGTTCAGAAATTATCCGGGGTATCCTGTAATCCCGCCGAATTTTATTTTTAGACAAGGATTCCCGCAATCGCGGCGGTGATGAGATTGGTGAATGTCCCGGCGAGGATCGACTTAAGGCCGAGCGCGGCTACGATGTCCTTTTTTTGCGGGGCCAAGCTTCCCATGCCGCCGATCAGTATTGCCATACTGCCAAAGTTTGCAAACCCGCATAACGCGTAAGTTGCTATGGTTATTGACCTTGGTGATAATGCACCCGCCTGGATTAATTCTTTTAGCTGGAGATAGGCAATAAATTCATTAAAGACTGTTTTTGTGCCCAGCAGTTTTCCTACCGTCAGCGCCTCATTCCAGGGAACCCCCAGAATAAACGCAAACGGCGAAAACAGATACCCGGCAATCGAGTCGAAGGACAGATGAACAAGCCCGAACAGCGAGTCGATAAGCCAGACCAGTGAAACGAACGCGATGAGCATTGCCGCCACTTGAAGCGCAAATTGCAGACCTATAGAAGCGCCGTTCGCGGCTGCATCTATGATATTTTTATCTGTTCTTTCCGTTTTAAATTGTACGTTGCCCGACGTCTCCGGTATTTCCGTTTCAGGAACCATCAATTTTGCCATAACGATAGAAGCAGGCGCGCACATAATGGACGCGGATAGCAGGTGCCCCGGGTCAGCGCCGAAACTCGCGTAGGCAACCATCACACTGCTGGCGATAGTTCCCATAAAAGAAACCATCACGGTAAACAATTCGGAGCGGGTCATGTTTTGAAGGTATGTCCTGATCGCGGTTGAAGCTTCGATGCCCATGAAAACCTGAAGCGCCGCGCTTAAAGACTCGGCGCCGGAAGATTTCATGGTCTTCTGCATGATTTTAGCCATGACTCCCACAATAAACTGTATGACTCCGAGGTAATAGAGGATGCTCGACAATGACGATACAAATATGATCATCGGAAGCACCTTGAAAGCGATTGTCGCACCTATGCCATAATCATTGACCAGTTTTCCAAACACAAATTCCGCGCCTTTATCGCTGAATCCGATGACAGCCTCAAACGCTTTACGCGCCAAGTCAAAAAATACAAACCCTGCCCGGGTTTTCAAGATAATCACGGCGAAGACCAACTGCAGCCCAAGCCCCCAGAACACAAGCCTCCAGTTCACCCTTTTCCGGTTCTCCGACATCAGCCACGCCAAACCGATAAGGATAATAATGCCCAGAACGCTTAATAAGTTATATGCCATAATCGACTCATAATAAGGAGATTCGGTCCTTATGTTGCGGCATAGCCCCGGCGGTATTTCTCATCGAGCATCCCCTCGATGCTCGCCATCACGATCCGCGTCACCCCCTCAAACTGCTCCCGATAGCGCTGCTGCGACTCCCGGGAAAAGAGAGAGAACGGCTCGGCGATCCGGTAGGATTTGAGCTGATCGTGCACGGACAGCGGTTCACCGACGCGATACGTGATCCGACCGCTCCGGGCAATGGGTAGACTTCCCCGATAGACCTCTTCGGAGTTGTTGCAGGCAACGGGGACGATCCGCTTTTCCGTGTGGAGAGCAAGCTGAGCCAGACCGGTCCGTCCCTCGGCCAGCGTTACAGAGCGCGTCCCTTCCGGAAAGATGATGAGGTTCAGATTTTTTTTGACAAGGGCCGTCTCGCTCAGCTCCGCCACCTTCTCCATGACCTCTTGATAGTAGCCCCGGATGAACTCCACAAACTGCTCGCCCATCCCCTGGAGGGCTTCGAAGGCTGCGCGCTCTTGCGGTCCTGCTCCTTCGATCCTGCCGTCGATCATGTCCTTGACTGCGCGATAGAGACTTTTGTCCATCTTCCGGTTGAAATGCTTCCGGTAGAACTCTTCGATGAGGTATCCCATCGACGGCACGGGGATGAGGCTGCAGAGGTCCAGTCCTTTCGCCAGGAAGGCGTTCTTGTAATACTTGGCCTTGACCCAAACCGTCGTGAAAGGAAATTCCTTCATTTTCCACAGTTTATACTGAAACGGCCAGTAGTTGAAACGGTCCGTGTGGTTCATGGCGAAGATCACGTTCTCCCCGCGGGGGATCCGCTCGATGTTCTCGATCCGGATCTCAACTTTTGCGAAGATACGGTAGTTGGGCAGAAGCAGGAGATTTCCCAGGAATCTCTGCCCGAAGGGATTGGATGCCAGTTTGATCTTTTTCAGATATTCGATATCGATCACATCTTCCTCCTTATTATTCCCCCTCCCCGGTAATCAGACGCCTGACCCTCTCTAACTCCTGAGGGGTATCGACTTCGACAGAGTCGTAGGGGGTAATCACGACCCTGATCCGGTAGCCGTGCTCCAGGACCCGGAGCTGTTCGAGGGCCTCCAGGCGCTCCAGGATTCCCTCCGGCAGGGAGATAAAGGTACGAAGGAAATCACGGCGGTAGGCGTAGATTCCATGGTGTTTGAAGTAGTCGGCCCGTTTATCCCTGTCGCGGACGAAGGGGATTGTAGCCCGGGAAAAGTAGAGGGCAAAATATCGCTCATCGAAGACGACCTTGACGGCATTCGGGTGGGTGATCTCCTCGTCACGGACAATCCGGTAGATCAGCGTGGACATCGGGATGGTCGCATCTTCCAAAAGCGGACCGACGACCTCATCGACCTGGCTCGGTTCGAAAAGGGGCTGATCGCCTTGGATATTAACAATGACATCCACATCTTCGAGATCAAGGGCCTGCACCGCCTCGGCGATCCGGTCCGTCCCCGAACGGTGGCGGGGGGAGGTCATGACCGCCCGGCCGCCGAAAGCCTGAACCGCCTGAAAGATCCGCTCGTCATCGGTCGCCACAGCGGCGGCAGAGACGGTCTTCGCCCGAAGCGCCCGTTCATAGACATGCTGGATCATCGGTTTCCCGCAGAGGTCGGCAAGGGGCTTCCCCGGGAAGCGGGATGATTCGTAGCGCGACGGGATGATGCAGACGACCTGGGCGGACATGGATGACTTCCTTACAGATAGGGATCGGCGTTCAGGAGGTGATTCTTGACGTAATCCCCGACCGCGTCCTCGAGCGGGCTGAATGTCATCGGGCAACCGGCGGCCCGGAGTTTGTCCATCCGCGCCTCGGTAAAATACTGGTACTGCCCCCGGAGCGCCTCCGGCATCTCGATGTAGTCGATGGCCGCCGGGAGTGAAAGCGCCGCATAGACCGCCCCGATGAGGTCGTTCCACGTCCGGGCCTGCCCCGTCCCGAGGTTGAAAATCCCGTTCGCCTCGCGGTGGTTCAGGAGCCACCAGAGGATCTCGACACAGTCCTTTATGTAGACAAAATCGCGTTTCTGCTCTCCGTCGCCATATTCCGGCTTGTAGGATTTGAAAAGGCGGACTTCTCCCGTCTCCCGGATCTGGTGGAAAGCCTTGAAGACCACGCTCGTCATGTCGCCCTTGTGATACTCGTTCGGACCGAAGACGTTGAAGAACTTGATTCCCGCCGCCCGGTCCTGCAATCCCTCCCGAAGGACACGGAGGTCGAAGAGCTGTTTGGAATAGCCGTACATATTGATCGGCCGGAGCGTCCGGGTCGCCTCTTCGTCGGAAAAACCGAGCGAACCATCCCCGTACGTCGCCGCGGAGCTTGCGTAGACGAACCTTATCCCCTGCGCAAGCGCCCAGTCGGCCAAAAGGCAGGAGTAGTGAAAATTGTTTTCCATGAGATAGTCGGCGTCCTGCTCCGTCGTCGACGAGCAGGCCCCCATGTGAATGACGGCCTCGACCGGAAAGGGGACCCGATTGCCGACGACCATCTCGAGAAAGGCGTCTTTATGGATATAGTCGGCATACCTCCTTTTCACGAGGTTCTTCCACTTCTCGGA
>CAZINF010000153.1:0-7646 GCA_964540555.1 uncultured Syntrophus sp.
TGAGCCAGGCCGGGTGTCCCTTGGTCACGCCATAGTCATCGGAGCAGGTCCAGAGCCCGGCGAAGGACAGGCGCGTCTCCCGCGGGACCAGGGCACGCTTCTCGTCGCTCCAGAATTCCGGCTTCAGGATCCGGGACCGGGCCATCATCTCTTCCTTTTCGCATCGTGGGGTCAGGCATCACAACCTGACCGCAGTCAACATAGCGGAGTGCTCCGCAGGAACATCCAAACAGGCGGAAAACCACTCGCGGTGCCCAGCGAAGCCCGCGGGTAAATCGGCGGTTAGCCCAGGGATGACACAAAACGAAAAAAAGTTGTGGCCGAAAAGTGGCTTTTTAATGGCCGCCAAAAATATTTATCGGTGTCGTTTTCGTGTGATTATTTCGTGTTTACAAAAACTTTCCGTTTTATAAGCCTATGTTTACAGAAAAAACCATGGATGCGCCGGACACAGCGCCAATGGAAAAAGGGCAATGGATGGAATTGAGGGTAAAGAGGGTTTTGCAGTCAAAAGAGATTTAGCAGGGACCTGCTGTTTGTTATAGAGGAATCACGGTAACCAGTTGTGAATAGCGAGCAAAATCAACAGTGTTGTTTGTAAGTAGACAGGGAATGTTGTGAGCGAGCATGGTTGCCACAATATTGGCGTCATGAACCTGTTTGCCGGCAGCGGGAATCTTTGACAGCAGTTGTCTAAGTTCATTGACGGTATCGCGATCTTCGCCAAGGAGAATAAAATGCTTCTGAAAACTTTCGTAATTTTTCAGGATCATGTCCCATGGAACAGGTTTTTCGGTTCCGGTTGACCGGCTGGCCACAGAAACATACTCCCTCAGAATTTGGGGACTGATGAACAGACGAAACCCTTCACTCAGAAGTTTCTTTATTTTCTCGTTGGCAGGCTGATGCCAGGGAGAATAACTGTCCGAAGCATAAATGAGGATGTTGGTATCCAGGAAACAGAATTTATCTTCCATCATCGCCGTAGATATCTTCCCGTCGGTATGTCGCCTTTTTCGGCAATGCAACCCAGTCCCAAGCCAGGCAGTCAAAATCCGCCTTCCCGGAATCGGCAGGGCTGATCGCCTTTTCTTCCACCACAACGAGCATTTTGTAATTGCCCGGTGAAACGTCCGGCGGGAACTTCAAAACAATGTTTGCTTTGCGGTCCTCACCAACCTGTGCAGTTGTTTCAATGGTTCTCATCATGCTCCTCCTTGATCAGTTCGCTGTAAATATAACTCTTTCGGCAAGGAATATCAACCCGTTTTATGGTTCCCCTCTTTACCCCAATAGGATCGAATGGATGACACTGCCGCTTCTCCCCCTCACCACAGAAGTAGCAGCTCCTGCGTATCGAGAAGCAGGTCGGAGAAGAATTGATCAAGCTCCACCAGGAGCAAGAAGGGAATCACCGGGAAATCCTTCTTGCGGAGGATCAAGACGTTCTCCCGGGCGAAGTTCAGCATGTACCCCATCTTGTGCCGCGTGGCGATCAGCGACTCCACTTCTCCCTCCTGGATCTCCACCCTCCCTGCGATGCCCTTACGGATCTCGGCGATGAGCTTGCGCTTGTGGTCCGTAATCTGCCTTTCATAAGGCTTGTTGCTCCCTTCGAAATCCATCTCGCCCGGCCAGAGGCGACTGTAGATCTCCTCCCGCATCACAAATTCCATGGGGGTTTGCGCAAGTAGGAGCAGGTAACTGAATGAAACCGGACGCAGCATGACGGGGACGCCCCGGTAGAAGAAGAGTTTCTGACGTTCCTCGATGAGGATGGCCGGCGGGTCGGCGATCAATTCCGAGAGATTTTTGATATGGGCCAGCTTGGCGCGCAGCGCGGACAGCAGGGATCGGTTGCGGACGACATCGGCGAGGGAACAGGGGAAGCAGGGGCCTTCCGGGATATCAAACAGTTTTTGGACCAGGTTGTACAGCTTCACGGCAAAGCGCTGCGGCAGGAGTTGCGCCAGTTCCGATAGGGGGAGTTCGAGGACGATGCTCGATAGATCAGCGTACTCGGCAAAAGGCCCGTCGTCGCCGTTCCGGCCCCAGTACCTCAAACGGATCGGCGCTTGCCCCGCCTCTTCCCGGCGACGCCGCAACCTGATCGCATCGGTCAATGATGTCCTCGATTTTATCCAGCGGCATATCAGCATGGGCGTGGGCATCGGCGCCAAAGCCGCCCGTGACGAGAAATGGGATTATCCGCTGGAGGCGTTGCGAGAGGCCGTCGTGAATGCCATCGTCCACCGGGATTATACGGACCCCGGCAACATCCAGATCCGTATCTTTGATGACCGTCTGGAGATCTGGAGTCCGGGACTTCTGCCCAAGGAACTGAATATCAAGAACCTGCTTTCCGAAAACCGTTCCATCCCGCGCAACAGGGGACTGGCGAACATATTCCATGACATCGGCTTTATCGAAGGATGGGGAACGGGATTTCAGCGGATGGTGGAGGGGTGCGTCACAAACGGCAATCCCAAGCCTGAGTTGAAGGAAATAACCGGCGCTTTTGTCGTGAAGTTTACCCGGCGTCCCGCCAGTGAGGGGAAAGGTGGCGGAATAAATGGCGGTGCAAATGGCGGGATAAGTGGCGGGATAACGGAGGGAATAGACCGGCTTGCCGATTACATCAGGAATACTCCCGGCAAAAATGTCACCGAGATCACTGCCGCCCTGGATATCCCTCAAAGAACCATCGAACGCTGGTTAAAGAAGTTGCGGGAGCAAGGGAGGGTTATCTTCACGGGTTCCAGGAAGACCGGCGGATATTTCGTAAGCTGATGGAAAAGAGCGTTTGTTGGCCTCCTCGGGTTCGGCTTATAGCACATCCAAGAGATCTGCCAGAACTTCAGCAACAGATACGCTACAATTCAGTTTGTGACAGCATATTGGTACAAAGACGTCGGCAGGCTTAATTTTCTGCCGACGTTTCTGTACCAACGCCCCACATAAATAGGCATTGACATTTTTCCACTACATTGTTAGCTTTCCTCTATGAAAGTAGCGGAAAGAGACAGGGTCATCCACGGCATGCTGGCAGAGGAATACCGGCGGTGCCGGGAGGTCCTCCAAGCCCTACGTACCAAGGCGGAAAACCTACCCAAAGGCGCCCTCAACGTCCGTCGGAAACAGATCAAGGGAAATGAGTATGTTTACCATTACCTCGTCCGGCGGGAGGGGAGGAAGGTCGTCAACCAGCACGTTGCCGAAAAAGATCTACCGGAACTTCAGAAACAGATCGAAGCGCGCGATAAATACCGGAAGGAGATCCTCATCTACAAGAAACGCATGGTCTATCTGGAAAGGCTATTAAGATGATTAAAGTTCGCAAACCACTCCTATGGATCCTCGCGGCCATGGCTGTCCTCGGCGCGGTAGCCCTCCATGCCGCGCCCATCCGAACCGTCACCGCGACGATTACCAGGATCTCTGACGGCGATACCGTGCAGGCCATCACCCCGGAAGGAACGAAGCTGAAGGTCCGCCTCTATGGCATCGATGCGCCGGAGACCCAAAAGGGGAATAAACCGGGAGAGCCGTTCGGCAATGCATCCAAGGACTACCTTGCTTCCCTGATCAGCCAGAGATCCGTCAGGGTGGAGATCCGCGATATCGACCGCTACCGGAGGATGGTCGCCATCCTCTGGCTGGCGGAGCGGAATGTGAACCAGGAAATGATCGCCGCCGGCATGGCAGAGGCCTATGTAGAGTATCTGAAAAAGCCCTATCGCGCCCCCTTCATCCAAGCGGAACAGGAGGCCAAGGCCCAGGGGAAAGGGATCTGGTCCCAGGGCAGCCGCTATGAGAGGCCCTCCCAGTTCAGGAAGCGGATGGGGAGTTAGGGACTGATGATCCTGTGTTAAGGAAATTGGGGCAATAATCCGTTGACCGGTGATTAGCGGACCTGAAAACAATCAAATTAGCGGCAAATAGCTTGACTATTTGCCGCTAATTTGTATATTGGCAGCATGAGGCTTAAGAAAGACAAGGACACACTATCCCAATACTTTGAAGATCGTGAATCGTTTACCACAAACGATGTGCTCGATTTTTTCGCACAAACGCATCCCGACATAAAAAGGACAACGGTAAACTGACGGATTTACGAGTTGGTCCGACAGGGTTTATTAAAAAGAATCGGCCGCGGGATCTATGCACTTGGCACGGCAAATTGCTTTTTGCCCGTCCTGACGAAAAACAACAGAATATTTCAGCCCGGTTAAAAAAACAGTTTCCCCTGATCACCTTTTGTTGCTGGCATACGTCCGCATTGAAAGAATTTTTTCAGCATTTGGCCGTCTATGATTTCCTGTTGGTCGAGGCGGAACACGAAGCCATCGATACCGTCTTCCATTTTGTCAAAGAAACCCATAAAAACACATTTAAAGAGCCGTCGCGAGAGATCATCGAGAATTTCGTACTGGACGGCAAGGATGCGGTGATTGTTAAATCCCTGGTCAGCGAAGCACCCCTTCAGGAGGCGGATGCCTCAACCCTCCCGACCATCGAAAAGGTTTCGGGAAAAAAGTGGTTTTATTGCGGTCGTCAAAAATATTTTTCGGGGGTGTTTTCGTTCGTTTCATTTATGTTATTGGTGTGTTGTGGAAATGGAAGGAGAAATTTCAGGTTGTCCGGAGCGGAAAGGCGCTCTGGTGAAACGGGCGGGGCGGGTGCATGGAGATGCTACGTGAAGACAGGTTTAATAATTCCCCGCCTTCCGAATGGCGTCGCCGCCGCGCGGGATGACGTCCGAAAAAGGACTTATCTGCACCTGCCGCTTCTCCCCCTCACCACAAAAGCAGCAGCTCCGGCGTATCGAGAAGCAGGTCGGAGAAGAATTGATCCATCTCCAACAGGAGCAGGAAGGCGATCACCCCAAAATCCTTTTTGCGGCGGGTATTTTGTAAGCAGATGAGCAACAAAAAGTTCCCAGAATTTTTGAGCATTGTACTGCGGAAATAGGAGCTCGTCCATTTCGCTTTCGTAAGCTGACACTTTATGTTAGCTTCTGCAAACGAAATAGATGAAAAGGATGTTTTGATGCTCAAATCGATGACCGCCTTCAATCTCGTACGATCTGCACCTTCGGCGGGGCGCCTCTGAAACGCCATGACGGTGCGGAACGAGCTTATCGAGAAAATCTACTTGTCACGGGCGCTTGTGGAACTTTATCACAACGCATCCATCGCTCAGACGGTGGCGTTTCGCGGAGGCACTGCGCTTTATAAGCTCTTTTTCACCACGCCCGGCCGGTACTCTGATCTCGTTCAATGAGTGACCCCATGAATCGTGCGCAATCCATCCTGAAAGAAGTCTTCGGTTTTGAAACGTTCTGGCCCCTCCAGGAAACGGTTATTGCCCATATCCTGGAGAAAAAAGACGCCCTGGTCGTGATGCCGACGGGAGGGGGCAAGTCCCTCTGCTATCAGATTCCGGGAATGATCTTTGACGGATTGACGATCGTGGTTTCCCCGCTGATCTCCCTCATGAAGGACCAGGTGGACCAGGTGCGGGAATACGGCGTTCCGGCCCTTTTCCTGAACAGCGCCCTGAGTATGGAAGAGTACCGGGCGAACGTATCGCGGCTCAGAGAAAACCGCGTGAAACTCCTCTATCTGGCGCCGGAGGCCTTGCTGGCGCCGAGAACCCTTGCCCTGCTATCCGCCCTGAAGGTGGATTGCATCGCCATCGACGAAGCGCACTGCATCTCCGAGTGGGGTCACGATTTCCGCCCGGAATACCGGCAACTGGCGGCGGTCCGCGCCACTTTTCCCGATGCCTCCTGCGTGGCGCTGACGGCCACGGCCACAGCGCGTGTCCGGGAGGATATCCGGCAATCCCTGGGCATCGACACTCAGAGCCAATTCATCGGCTCTTTCAACCGGCAGAATCTCTTTCTGGAAGTGGCCCCGAAGACCGAGCCCATCGACCAGATGCTGACCTTGCTCAAGCAGTATCCAAACGAATCGGGAATCATTTACTGCGCCACCCGCCGGCAGACGGACGATCTTCACTCCGTCCTTCACCGGAAGGGTTACTCGGTCCGCCCCTACCATGCGGGTCTGTCGGAAAAAGAGCGCACCGAAAACCAGGAGCGCTTCAGCCGCGACGACATCCGGATCATCGTGGCGACGATCGCCTTCGGCATGGGAATCAACAAGCCCAATGTCCGGTTTGTCGTCCATTACGATCTGCCCGGGAGCATCGACAACTACTACCAGGAGATCGGACGGGCGGGACGGGACGGGCTACCCGCCCATTGTCTCCTTCTGTTCGGCTATGGGGATATTCAAAAGGTTCAGTACTTCATCGGACAAAAAACCGAACAGGAACAGCGGACGGCCAACATCCTCCTCAGCCAGCTCATGGGGTTTGCTGAAACGGACCTCTGCCGCCGCGTCCCCCTGTTGAATTATTTCGGCGAAACCGGCGTTCCGGACCGATGTGGCATGTGCGACAATTGCCGACCGGGGGAAGAGGAAAAGAATCTCGTCGATCTCACCATCCCGGCGCAGATGTTCCTCTCCTGTGTCAAGCGGACCGGTGAAATTTTCGGCGCGGGCCATATCGTCGATGTCCTGCGGGGCTCTAATTCTCAGAAGGTATTGAAATTCGGACACGGGCAACTCTCCACTTACGGAATCGGAACGGCCTATTCCGCAAAGCAGTGGCGTCACTTATCTCGCCAATTTATTCAGAAAAGCCTATTGCTTTATGACTATGAGCACGGATCGCTGAAATTGACCCCGAAGGCATGGGGGGTCCTGCGGGGGGAAGAGACCTTCCTCGGAAGAATGGAAGAGGCCAAGAAAGACAAAAGCGCGGTTCCCCGTCAACGGGAGGGTGAAGCGGAAACCTTTGATTCCGGCCTTTTTGAAACCCTCCGGAAAAAACGGAAGGAACTCGCCGATCAGGCGAACCTTCCTCCCTATGCGATCTTCCATGATCGGACATTGAGGGAAATGGCCGTCTATTACCCCCGGACACGGGAAAGTTTATCGGCGATCTACGGGATCGGCACGAGAAAACTTGAAAAATACGCCGACGCCTTTCTGGATATCATCAGGGAACATTGCCAGACCCACCAGATCCCGGAACGACAAAAACCGGTCCCTGTGGAAGAGCCCGCGCCCATTCCCCCAGCCGACAGCGGCAAGCGCCGGCATCTTGTCATCGGCGAGAGCTTCAACCAAGGCCGCACCGTCGAACAACTGGCGGGGGATTTCAACATCCGGCGCGACACGGTACTCAGCCATCTCTACCAGTGCCTGTGGGAAAACCATCCCCTCCGACAGAACGATTTTCTGATGAACTCCAGCTTGACGGAGGATCAGCGGCAATCGGTATTATCATCCTTCGCCCGTCTGGGAACGGAACGGCTGCGCCCCGTTTTTGAGGATCTGAACGGGACGATCCCTTACGAGGAGCTGAAGCTTCTCCGTCTGCACTATCTGTGTCGGGATCAGAACCGTCCCGAGAACCTAAATCCAGCGTGCGTATGACCTCAAAGGTGAAAAGGTGGCCTATACGCTCCTCCCGCTTGTTTTCACAGAGCCGGTGGAGTCTGCCCGCGTATTGCTGAAGCGTTCCTTTCCAGGAGATGGGCATGGCCAGAAAAAGCGTATCCAGGCGGGGCT
>CAZINF010000154.1:0-7598 GCA_964540555.1 uncultured Syntrophus sp.
GTCCCTGTCGATGCCCTCGCCGAAGTGCGGGGGCTTGCCCGGGTGAACGGCGCCGGGATGGTCGATCTGATCATTCAGAAGAAGATCCTTCCCGAGGCGGCGCTGCTTCGCGCCATGAGCGCCGAGTACGGCATCCCCTTCCGGGAGGCGCTCCCTACGGACCACATGAACACCGACTTCACCGGCCTCGTTTCCATCCAGTACCTGAAAAAACAGAAGATTGTCCCGCTGGAGACGCCGCAGGGGTTTTTGGTGGCGGTGAACGATCCGTCCGCTTTTCAGGCGGCGGACGACCTCTGCCGGCTCCTCGGCCGGCAGGAGCGTCCGGTGGTCCTTGCGACCCAGGAGTCTATCCATGCGGCGATCAACCTCGCCTACGACCTCAGTCGGAGTACGGCCAAGGAGTTTTTCCAGGAGATGCACGCGGGGTCCACGGACAGCCTCATCTCCGAAATCGAGGAGACGGGCGACCTCCTCGACGAGACGAGCGACGCCCCGATCATCAAGCTGGTCAACCTCCTCCTCTCCGGGGCGACGAAGGACCGGGCGAGCGATATCCATATCGAGCCCTACCAGGCCACCGTCAAGGTCCGCTACCGGATCGACGGCATCCTCTACAACATCCTGAGCCTTCCCAGGAAGATCCACTCGCCGCTCGTGTCGCGCGTGAAGATCATGGCGAAGCTCAACATCGCCGAGAAGCGCCTCCCCCAGGACGGCCGGATCGAGATCAAGGTCGCCGACCGGAGCGTCGACATCCGCGTCTCCACCATCCCAACCGCCTTCGGGGAGCGGGTAGTCCTCCGGCTCCTGGACAAGACCTCGTCGATCCTCATGCTTTCCGACCTCGGGATGGACAGCCGGAAGGTCGGCATCTTCAACCGGCTGATTAAATCCCCTTACGGAATCATCCTCGTCACCGGCCCCACGGGGAGCGGAAAGACAACGACCCTATACGCATCCCTTTCGTCCATCAATTCCTCCGAGGTGAACATCATCACGATCGAGGACCCGATCGAGTACCAGATCGACGGGATCGGCCAGATCCAGGTCAACCCGAAGATCGACCTGACCTTCGCTCAGGGGCTCCGCTCCATCGTCCGCCAGGATCCGGACGTCATCCTGGTGGGCGAGATCCGCGACCGGGAGACGGCGGAGATCGCGATCCAGTCGTCGCTCACCGGACATCTCGTCTTTTCCACCCTCCACACGAACGATGCGGCGAGCGCGGTGACGCGCCTCATCGATATGGGGATCGAGCCGTTTCTCGTCACGTCGTCGGTCATCGCGATCATTGCCCAGCGCCTCGTCAGAGTCCTCTGCCCGAAGTGCAAGGAGGCCTACATCCCCGACGACGAATCGCTTGCGAACTTAGGGGTGGAAAAGAAACAGCTGGAACGGAACTCCCTTTACAGGAAGAAGGGCTGCTCGGCCTGTATGAACACCGGCTACCGCGGCCGGACGGCGATCTTTGAGATCCTCATCCTGGATGATCCGCTGAAAAGGCTGATCCTCAAAACGTCCGACTCCAATCAGATCGGCGACGAGGCGGTGAAAAGAGGGATGACGAACCTTCTTTCCGATGGAGCGAAGAAAGTCCTGGAGGGGACGACGACGATCGAGGAGGTCTTCCGTGTGACCCGGATTCTTAAGCGGGAGATGGACATGGAGGTCTGAAACAGACCTGCATCAGACAGATAGAACAGGTGAATGATGCCATCGAGAAACGTCACCAGCGGCCTGGTTGCGCTGGATCATGTGCTGCAGGGTCTTCGTCTGGGCGACAACGTCGTCTGGCAGGTGGATCGTCTGGAAGACTACATGCACTTCGCGGCGCCCTTCGCCCGGCAAGCGGTGCGAGACGGGCGGCGGACGATTTACTTCCGGTTTGCCCCCCACCCGCCCATCCTGCCGGCTATCGAGGGGCTCGAAACGATTACGGTAAGTCCCCATGCCGGATTCGACGCCTTCAGCGGCAACCTCAACCAAATCATCGAGGCGGAAGGGCGGGAAGTGTTCTACATCTTTGACAGCCTCTCGGCGCTCGTCGTCGAGTGGGCCACCGACGAGCTCCTCGCGAACTTCTTCCAGGTGACCTGCCCGTTTCTCTTTGAGCTCGATACTGTCGCCTACTTCGCCCTCACCCGCGGAAGGCACAGCCACAGCGTCGTTGCCCGGATCAGGGACACCACACAGCTCCTGCTGGACGTCTACCAAGTGAAGGGGGCGATGTGCCTCCAGCCTATCAAGGTGTGGGACCGATACTCACCGCAGATGTTCCTCCCTTACGTGGTGTCGGATTCCGCCTGGACGCCGGTCTTCGGAAGCGGGGATGCCGCCGCCCTGTCGGTGTCGGCGAGCCGAAAACCGCTCCAGGCGGGGGGGCAATCGATCGCCCCCTGGGAGAGCGTTTACCGACGTCTGATGCAGTACCGCGAGGCGGGGATGGATTTCGACGAGAAAACGCCCGAGATCTCCGCCCTCAAGCAGGAGCTCTCCCGGATGATGATCGGAACCCATCCGGAGTTCAGCCGCCTCGTCGATCACTACATCACCCTTGACGACCTCTTTGCCATCCGGGACCGCCTGATCGGTTCGGGACGGATCGGAGGGAAGGCGGCGGGGATGCTCCTCGCCCGGCGGATCCTTGTCTCGGAACCGGGAGAGATCGACTTTTCGGATGTCCTTGAGAACCACGACTCTTTCTATATCGGGTCGGACGTCTTTTTTACTTTCCTCGTGAATAATGATCTCTTCCGACTCCGCCTTCATCTTTCCCGCGCCACACGTATTTCTCACGAAGAATATGCAGAGGTGGAGAAGCGCTTTCTCGCCGGATGGTTTTCGTCAGAGATCATGGAGCAGTTTCGGGACATGCTCGCCTACTTCGGCCAAGCGCCGATCATCGCCCGCTCGAGCAGCCTGCTCGAAGACAGCTTCGGGAACGCCTTTGCCGGAAAATACCACAGCGAGTACTGTGCAAACCAGGGAACGCCGGAAGAGAGGCTGGAGGCCTTTCTCCGCGCCGTGAAGCTCGTCTATGCGAGCACCCTGAATCCCGACGCCCTGACCTACCGCCGCGCCAGAGGCTTGGGCGAGAGCGATGAGCAGATGGCAATCCTCGTCCAGAGGGTCTCCGGGATGCCGTACAAGCAATCCTTTTTCCCCAGCCTGGCCGGGGTGGCCTTCTCCCGAAATCTCTATGCCTGGACCAACCGGATCGATCCCGCGAAAGGGATGATCCGCCTTGTCTTCGGCCTCGGAACACGGGCGGTGAACCGGGTCGGCAACGACTATCCCCGTATGATCGCCATCAGTCACCCCCAGCTCCGCCCCGAATCCGGCACCCGCGTTGCCAAGTATTCCCAGTGGGAGGTGGATCTGATCGACCTGGAGAAAAACGAGTTCGCCACCAAGTCGCTTGAAGAAGTTCTGGAGGACCGTGATTATCCGAACCTTCACCTCCTGGTCTCCCTGATGAAGGACGGTTATCCGGCGGACCCCTGGAAGAGCCGCCTCGAGACCACGACGGAGGCGCTTGTTCTGACCTTTAATAACCTCCTCGTTCAGACACAGTTTGTCCGGCTCATCGGCGAAATGCTGACGCGCCTGGAGAAGGCATATGGTCAGCCGCTCGACACGGAATTCACCGCTTCGATGGACGCCGCCAGCCGGGTGCGGATCAATCTCCTCCAGTGTCGGCCGATGCGTCTCCCGGGGGCGATAGGACCGGTGCAGCTTCCCGAGAATATCCCGCCCGGGCGGGTCCTCTTCCGGTCGAGCCGGACGATCAGCGGCGGTGTCACTCCGGAGATCCGCTACCTCCTCTACATCGATCCGGCTCGTTACGGCGCCATCGAAACGCCGGAAGTGAAAAAATCCCTCGGTCGCATCGTCGGGCGGATCAACGAACACCCCGCCGTGGCCGCGGGCCGGATTCTGATGATGGGACCGGGTCGCTGGGGGAGCAGCAATATCGAGCTCGGCGTGAATGTGACCTATGCCGACATCAACAATACGTCGGTGCTCGTCGAGATGGCGCGGGAAGAGGCGGGACAGGTCCCGGAGGTTTCCTATGGGACCCATTTTTTCCTCGACCTCGTCGAGGCGCAGATCATCTACCTGCCCGTATATCCGGGCGATCCGGAGACACAGTTCAACGAGGAGGTCTTCGAGAGCCTTCCGAATGTCCTGACGGACCTCATACCGGATGCGAAGCGGTTCCGGGAGGTCGTCCGCGTCTTCGACCTGCCGGCAGCGACTGGAGGGCTTTACGCCCACGTGGTTGCCGATCCGCAGACCCAGCGGGCGGTATGTTTTCTGGAGTAAGGCAAGGGGGCAACATCATGATTGATTTTTTTAAGATGAGCGGAAGCGGCAACGACTTCATCCTGATCGACAACCGGCAGGGGTCGCTCGTCGTGGGAAACGTCGTTGAATTCGTCAAGAGCGTCTGCGAGCGGAAGGTCTCCGTGGGGGCGGACGGACTGATCATCATCGAACCCTCCGACCGGGTGGACTTCCGGTGGCGGTTCTTCAATACCGACGGCTCCGAGGTCGAGATGTGCGGGAACGGCGGCCGGTGCGCCGCCCGGTTTGCCTATCTCATGGGGATCGCCGGAGAGAAGATGTCCTTCGAGACCGGCGCAGGGATCATCGACGCCGAGGTGCGGCGCGATGTCGTCAAGCTCCGTCTCACCGATCCGCAGAACCTTGTGATGGACGACAAGATCCAGATCAAAAACCAGACGCTTTTCGTTCACAGCATCAACACCGGAGTGCCCCATGTCATCCATTTCGTCCGTGATCCCGACGGCTTCGATGTCTTCAACACCGGCCGGGCGATCCGTTACCACGAGCACTATCAGCCCGCCGGGACGAATGCCAATTTCATCACGGTCCTCGACTCTCGCACGATCCGTGTCCGGACTTACGAGCGAGGCGTGGAGGACGAGACATTGGCCTGCGGGACCGGCTCGGTCGCCTCGGCCCTGATCGCCGCCCGAAAGGGGCTGGTGGAATCCCCTGTGGACGTCCGGGTGCAGGGCGGGGAGCTCCTCCGGATTTATTTTGAAAAGACGGCAAACGGCTTCACGAAAGTTTACCTTGAGGGAAGGGTTAAAATGGTTTATCAAGGCAAGCTCTGGGATGAAGCCTGGAAGGGGAAGTGAAAGGAGAAAGAGAGGAAGATGCAAATTGCGGAGCGTTTGACTAAGATACCGCCCTACCTGTTCATGGAACTGAGGAAGAAAATCGCCAAAGCCAAGGCCGACGGGGTGGACGTCATCAGCCTCGCGATCGGCGACCCGGTGGAACCGACGCCGGATTCGATCATCGCGGAGCTCGCTCGTACAGCCCGCGACCCGGAAAACCACCGCTATCCGACGGACGAGGAAAAAGGGATGTTCGCCTTCCGTCAGGAGGTCGCACGCTGGTACGCGACCCGTTACGGCGTGTCGCTCGATGCGGAGAAGGAGATCCTCGGCCTCATCGGTTCGAAGGAAGGGTGTCATCACTTCGTTCTGGCGACGATCAACCCCGGCGACATCGTCCTGATGACCGACCCCGGCTATCCCGCCTACCGAGCAAGCATTCTGATGGCGGGCGGTATCCCCTACAACGTCCCGATCCGCCCGGAAAATGACTATCTGCCCGTTTTCGAGGAGATCCCCGAGGAGATCCTGAAAAAGGCGCGGGGGATGTTCCTCAACTATCCGAACAACCCGACCGGCGCCTGCGCGACCCGGGAGTTCTTCGATTGTCTCGTCGCCTTCGCGGAGACGAACGACATCGCCGTTTGTTACGACAACCCTTACAGCGAGATCGTTTTTGCGGGCCAGGAGCGGCTCAGCTTTCTTTCGGCCAAAGGGGCCAAGGACGTGGGTGTCGAGCTCAACTCCCTCTCCAAACCTTACAATATGACGGGCTGGCGGATCGGAATGGCTCTGGGAAACCCGGAACTTATCGCCGCGATCAGCAAGGTCAAGGAGAACACCGACTCCGGGATCTTCAACGCCGTCCAGTACGCGGGGATACAGGCTCTCCGGGAGGAGTCGGGGAATATCGATCACATGCTCGCCATCTATGCCCTAAGACGGGAGAGGGTCCTCAAGACCCTGGCGAGGATCGGGATTCAATTCAATCCGCCCAAGGGGACCTTTTATCTCTGGGTCCCGACGCCGAAGGGGATGAGCTCCATCGATTTCACGAACCGGCTCTTCGAAAAGGCGGCTGTCGTCGTGGCGGCTGGGACCGCTTACGGCCAGTACGGCGAAGGGTTCATCCGGATTTCTCTCACTGTCCCCGATGCCCGCCTGGAAGAGGCGATGGTCAGGATTGAGAAGGCCTTCGCCTGAGAGCCGAAGAATCAGTTCCCTTCGCGCGCTGGACATTTTTCGACCCTGCACCTCCTCGCTTCGCTGCGGGGGCAGAGTGCCCCGAAAAATCTCCAATGCGCGCTTAAGGGAATTGATTCTTCGTTTGTAATAAGGGTGGTAAAAAGATGGAAATCGGCATCCTGGGGCTTCCCCAGAGCGGGAAGAGCACCCTGTTCGAGATCATGACTGGCGTCCGGAGCATGGAGATGCACGGGGAGACCTGCATCCGGGGCCTTGCCGCCGTGCCGGACGCCCGGTTCGACCGCCTGGTAGAGATCTTTAAACCGGAGAGAGTCGCGCCCGCGAAGGTCCCCTTCAGCGACGTCAACGCCGTGGGCGAAAAGGCCTGGAACGCCGTCCGCCAGAGTCTTTCCGGCGCCGAGGGTCTTCTCCACGTTGTCGACGCTTTTACCGCGACCGGCGTTGCGGAGATTCACAGCCGTTATCGGAAGCTCGCGGACGAATTGATCCTGGCCGATCTGATGATCGTTGAGAACCGCCTGGAGCGCCTCGCCCGGATGGCGAAAAAACCCATGACACCCCAAGATATCCTCCATGCCCAGGTCCTCCCGCACCTGAAGGTGCAGCTTGAGGGAGGCAACCCCCTGCGGGAGGTTGCCTTGACCGAAGAGGAGCGTCACGGCATCCGGAGCTTTTCATTCTGGACGATCCGGCCCGAGCTGGTCGTGGTGAATACCCCCGAAGCGAATCCGGCGATCGCCGGCGTCTTCGCGAAGGAAGCGGGGCTTTCCGTCCCGGTCATCGGGATCTGCTGCGCCATCGAGGCGGAACTGATGGCCCTTCCGCCGGAGGAACGGAAGGAATTTTTGGATTCCCTCGGCATAGAGGAGGCCGCCTTCGGACGGGTGATCCACGCGTCGTTTACACTTTTAGGCCGGATCGCCTACTTCACCATCGGTGAGGATGAAGTCAAAGCCTGGATCATCCCTTCCGGCTGCAAGGCCCCCAGGGCGGCGGGGGTGATCCATAACGATTTCGAGAGGGGCTTTATCAAGGCCGAGGTGATCGCTTACGAGGAGTTCATCGCCTGCGGCGGCACCCATGCCGGCGCGAAGGCGGCGGGAAAGCTCCGGCTCGAGGGCAAGGACTATATCGTTCAGGACGGCGATATCATCAATTTCCGCTTCAATGTGTGAAGGGGAACAAACTTTAAGGAGGCGAGTCATGGATTTTGGATTATCGGAAGAATTGACGATGTTG
>CAZINF010000155.1:0-7552 GCA_964540555.1 uncultured Syntrophus sp.
TCGCTTTTCATGAACTGGTACAATAAAAAAATGGCCCTAGTGGAAAGATAGCGGACACCATGGTCAAATTGCCAAAAAATAACGATCAAACGGATGGATTGAGGGCGCCGGTCATCAGGATCGGGGCATGGCAATGGTTGAAATCGAACCTGTTCAACGGCGCTTTTAATTCCGTCTTAACCATACTGGTGTGCGTTTTCCTGTACAAAATTATCCCGCCCTTTGTGAGGTGGGCGTTCATCGACAGCCTCTGGTTCTCCACCGCCGACCAGTGTCGCGCCGGCGACGGCGCATGCTGGTCGATCATCCCGGCCAACATACGGTTTATCATTTTTGGTTTCTATCCTTACGAATTGCACTGGCGACCGTCGGTTGCGATGATCATGCTAATCAGCCTTCTTTTTTACAGCAAAAACAGAAACCATTGGAACAAGTCCCTCGGTTACATATGGATTACCGGCCTTTTTATCATGGGTATTTTGATGAGAGGCGGTCTTTTTGGATTAACCGCGGTGGAAAGCGATCAGTGGGGTGGGTTGCCTCTGACGCTCATGCTCTCCGTCTTCGGGATGTTTGCTGCATATCCCCTCGGGATACTCCTTGCGCTGGGGCGAAGATCCAAGATGCCGGCGATAAAGACGATCTGCATTCTGTATATCGAGTTGATACGGGGCGTCCCGCTGATCAGTCTTTTGTTCATGTCCGCGGTCCTCTTTCCGTTGTTCCTCCCTGCGGGACTCACGGTAAACAAGATTATTCGCGCCCAGGCGGCGATCATCATGTTCACGGCGGCCTATATCGCCGAAGTCGTGAGGGGGGGGTTGCAGGCAATTGAAAGAGGCCAGTATGAAGCCGCGGAATCTCTGGGATTGAACTTTGTGCAAAAGATGCGGCTTGTGGTTCTGCCGCAGGCGCTAAAAATCGTTATTCCGCCCACTGTAGGAATACTGATATCCGCTTTCAAGGATACCTCGCTCGTGGTGATCATCGCCCTTTATGATATCCTTAAAACGACCAGGTCCGTGCTCGCCAACCCCTCATGGATGGGATTCAGCCCGGAAGCCTACATCTTCGTCGCGTTGATTTATTTTGTGTGTTGCTACGCCATGTCGAATTACAGCCGCCGCCTTGAAAAAGAGCTGCATTCATAAAGAGGTTTTTATGAGCGATGAAACGCTGAAAAAAAGCATCAATAGATCCCCCGACAATAAGATTATCGAAATTACCGGCATGCATAAGTGGTTTGGCGATTTGCATGTCTTGGACGATATCCACCTGACGGTTTACAAAGGGGAACGCATCGTGATCTGCGGCCCCTCGGGATCGGGAAAATCGACCCTTATCCGTTGTATCAACAGACTCGAGGAACTCCAGAAGGGTAAAATATTTGTCGACGGGATTGAGCTCACCACTAATCTAAAAAATGTCGAAAAAATCCGAGAAGAGGTCGGCATGGTATTTCAGCATTTTAATCTTTTCCCTCACCTGACCATCATTGAAAACCTGACGCTTGGTCCCATCTGGGTCAGAAAGGCGCCCAAGAAAGAAGCCGAAGAAATGGCCATGGCGTATCTGAAAAAAGTGCATATCGAGGATCAGGCAATGAAGTATCCCGGGCAGCTTTCCGGCGGCCAGCAGCAACGGGTCGCTATTGCCCGCAGTCTCTGCATGAAGCCGAAAATCATGCTCTTTGACGAGCCGACTTCAGCCCTTGATCCCGAGATGGTGAAGGAAGTCCTGGATGTCATGATCAACCTTGCCGAAGAAGGGATGACCATGATCGTGGTTTCTCATGAAATGGGATTTGCGAAAAGTGTGGCCCACCGGGTGATGTTTATGGATTTTGGCAGGATTGTCGAAGAAAACACCCCGCAGGAATTTTTTGATCACCCGCAGCACGACAGGACCAAGCTCTTCCTGAGCCAGATCCTTCATTGACCGAGTATTGGGGGCGGCTTCGTAAGAAGTCCGCAGGCAAGGCGCGCAAATCCTGAGGAGTGAGGCGTACTTCTCCGTACGCCGCAACGACGAGGGATGCAGCGCAACGCAGCATCCGGACTTTTTGCGAAGCCGACAATGATGATGTCACCCGAATAACCGGATCACACCGCCGCTATTTGTCCTTGAAGATTTTTTCGAAAAAATCCTGCCTTTTTTTCGGAATGAGGGCGGACCCGTCGTAGTCCACAATCAGCTTCCCCTCAAGGTGATCCATTTCGTGTTGAACGACACGAGCGGCGAAGTCGAGGTAACGCCTGCTCACCTTCTTGCCTTCCATATCCAAGGCCCGGACCTTGATCTCCGGATAACGGCTGATCTCCACGCGGATCTCCGGACAGGAGAGGCAGCCTTCTTCTCCGACGACCTGCTCTCCCCGCAGTTGGGTGATTCGGGGGTTGATGAGGATCTCGCAATCCTCTTTTTTGCGATCGGCATCCTTATCGTCGAATCCCCGGGTTCGGAAGGCGATGATCCGCTTGCCGATGCCGATCTGAGGGGCGGCGAGCCCCACCGCCTCCTCCCGCTCCAGAAAGGTCTTGGTCAGCGCCCGGATGGTCTCCTTCGTGGCCTTATCGAAGGGGCACGGCGCCTCCGTGGAGGGGGTCCGGAGGATCCGGGTATCCGCCTCGTTGATCTGCTCCCCTTCCCAGAGGGTCAAGATTTTCCTGAACATCATCAAACCCCTTCCGATGAACGCCGGCAACCGGCCTTTATCGTTCCCGTCCGGAACAGTGTGTTGATTCCTTTATAACACCGCCGGAGAGGTTTTTCAAGGATTTCGCCGAGTCTTCGCCATTTCCCTCCTTGCGGATTGAGAGGATGTCTGTTAGTTTTTACTCCGTTTCAGTGCGTTTCTGTGAGCTCAGGCTGAATATGTGACCGACCTGCTTATGATGAGAATATGACCATGATCCATGCACTCATTACCGGGATGGCGAGACGCGAATTCTCCCGGGCGATCTGTTTCGAGGGCGGGGGGACGCCCCATGTGCCTCCCCCGGGCGACCCGCGGCCCCGGCTCCTCTATATCCACATCCCGTTCTGCGAGCGGCTCTGCCCTTATTGCTCCTTCAACCGCGTCGCCTTTACGGAAGACCCCTGCCGCGCCTATTTTCGTGCGCTCCGCAAGGAAATCATCCTCTACCGCGAACTCGGATATGACTTCGGGGCGATCTATGTCGGAGGCGGAACGCCGACGATCCTGACCGACGAACTGGAGGAGACGATTACCCTGGCGCGCGCCTCTTTTCACATCCGGGAGCTGTCGGTGGAAACCAATCCGAACCACCTTACCGAGGACCGCCTGGCGGTCCTCCAGCGGGCGGGGGTCAACAGGCTCTCCGTCGGCGTCCAGAGCTTTGACGACGGCCTGCTCAGAAAGATGGACCGGTATGACAAGTACGGGAGCGGGGCCGAGATCGCCCGGAGGCTCCGGCAGACCATCGGGCGTTTCGGTACGCTCAACGCCGACATGATCTTCAATTTTCCGACACAAACCTCGGCCATGTTGGACCGGGATCTCGATACCCTCCGGGGGATCGGGATCGATCAGGTGACCTGGTACCCGCTGATGGTCTCCGATTCGACCCGGCAAAAGGTCATGGAGACCCTTGGACGCATGGACGAACGGCAGGAGGAGCGCTTTTACCATCAGATCGTCGGACGCCTCGTCCCCGCCTACCGGTTTTCATCGGCCTGGTGCTTCTCCCTGCGGCAGGCGATGATCGACGAGTACATCGTCGATTACGACGAGTACGCGGGTCTCGGCAGCGGTTCCATCGGCTACCTGAACGGGACCTGCTATGCCAATACCTTCGATATCAACAGCTACATCGCCCAGCTAGACCAAGGCGAACTGCCGCTTGCGGCCTCGCGCATCTTTTCCGTCCGGGAACGGATCCGTTATGATTTCCTCATGAAACTCTTCGGGACCCGTTTGAATACAGTCGAGCTTCGCAAGAAGTACGACGGGCGTTTTTTGCGCCTCCTCTGGCCGGATCTCCTCGCCTTTTCCCTGATCGGAGCGCTTTCCTGGCGGGCGCCCGATATCGTCCTGACGAAGCGGGGCCGATACGCCTGGGTGGTCCTGATGCGGGAATTCTTCACGGCTGTGAACAATTTCCGTGACTACTGCCGAGGGCAGACGCCCCGGTAAACGCATCGGTAAGCCTGCCGTGAACCCGACCGGAAACCGGGTCGAAAGCCCGTTCAAATAAACTTCTGCCGAGAGGGAGCGACAATGAAGAGGAGAGACGTTTGAAAATCACGATTTTCAAGTTACGCAACGGTTTGGAGGATCGTTTATGAGGAAGTGACCGGGCTGCCCGACTCAATTTTTCTAGCCATCATTTTTTGTCGATGCTTTTTGAAGTCGAACTTAAGGATTTCATCCCGGACATCTTCACGCATCGCTGAGAATTCAATGCCCAGAGTATAGATACCGGGCCTGTCCGGCACCGCCTCGATGCGTACGACATTACCGTATAAATACAATATCTTCGGAGGGTATACCCGAATGACGATTTTTATTTCAACCATTTCCTCCAGGGTAAAATGTTCTTTTGTGACCAGGCTCATTCCCCCGCCGCTGATGTTCAGGGGTTCGATTTCCGCGTATACGACCCCTTCTTGTCCGGAAGGGGAGAGCCGGATCAGATAATCCAGTTTGGCATTGATCATATTGAGCCATAGATTGAGCTTTTCATCTTCCACCGGGGGCGGCGGTCCGTCGTCGATGACGATGCCTCCCGTAACGATCCTGCAGGCCAGACCCTCTCGCTCCGTCGGGGAAAGACGACGAACCTTGGCAGGCAATAATGTGCTCGCCCGCGCATAAGACCTTTTGTTTTTAACCTTCATGATTGAAACTCCTTATTTATCGAGGTTCTTGAGAAGTTCATTGAGCGATTCGCCTTCGTCTATGGTCAGCATGTTTTCGATTTCACTCTGCTTGAACTGGCTCCGCACGATGATAGGTTCCATCTCCGACGCGGATTCTCTCTTTTTCAATGGCGGGGGGTTATAGATTTCCTCCGTCAGCGGTGATTCATAGAATTCGTCCTGCACCGCATCAGGGGAGGCTTTGAAGATTTGTGCATAGGGGACTAAGCTCTTATGGACGTCGAGATAATCACTCCGATAGCGCTCAGCAGTAAACATCCCTTCGTTTTTCCCGAGCTGTATGGCGCTGTTGAGCTGGTGCAGCTTGTTTTCGCGGATGATATTTTTTATGGACGAGGTTCCGCGGACAATCGTCAGAGCGGGGATCAGGTATCCAATTTTCTCCACATAGACCAGCTGCTGGACAATAAGCCAGTTGAGGGTCGATGCCAGCTGGAAGCGGACCTCATTCTGGGACTCCGGGGGTACGGCATTGCAGAGCCGATAGATGGCTTCTTCCGGGGTTGATGCATGCATTGTGGCGATGACCAGGTGCCCCGATTCCGCGGCGTTGAGGGTGAGCTTCATCGTTTCCACTTCCCGCAATTCGCCTACGACGATGACATCCGGATTTTCCCGCAGCACATCGAGAAGCCCCTGGGCGAAGGAAGGCATATGAACGCCGAGTTCACGCTGCTGAACGAAGGCCTTGTCCGATCCAAAACGATACTCGATGGGATTTTCCAGTGTGATCACATGCATCCGGCGGGTGCGGTTGATGTCATTGATGATCGCGGCAATGGTCGTTGTCTTGCCGACCCCCGTGGAACCGCAGGTTAAAACCAGCCCCGATTTGAGTGTCGCGATCTCCTTCAGGGAAGGATGGAGATTGAGTTCGTCGATCGTCGGTATATGCCCCGGAAGGATGCGGATGGCCAGACTTATCCCCCGGGCCGTTGTGAAAAAGTTGATCCTGAGACGGGCGTTGCCGACGGACATGGCGTAATCGACGGATTTTCGCTGCCGCAGAGCGTCAAGTTGCCTGGAGTTCAGGAGTGACCTGACCAGATCATCGACCTCCCGGGGAGACCATTTAATGGCGCTGTGAAACTGGATTGAACCGAGTTTTTTTGACACCATCGGGTGCCCACCGGTGATATAGATGTCCGATAGGGACTCTGTGAGGGCGTTGCTGATGATCGTTTGAAATCGTGTCATAACGTCTCCTGTCTTCAAAATCGAATACCCGCTGAACCATTAAGAAACAACCTACACCGGCTTCTCAAAAAAAACAACACAAACCTGGGCAAGTACAGCTTGCAAGTCTATCGGCGATCAGCTATCGTCTGAAAAAAGAACGCATCATCCGGATGAACCATGAGAGGAATGGGTGCATAGATGGACGAGCATAAAAGTGCACTGCTGAAGAGCCTGCCGAAGATCGATGAGATGATGCTTCTGCTTGAAAAGCAGGAGAACATCGCCGGGTTTCCGCGGGAACTGGTGAAGGAGGCGTGCCGGTCCGTCGTGGAGTCGCTCCGCGACCGGATCTTGGCGAATAAGGAAAAGGACGGGGAGTTGCGCCTGCCGACGAAGGATGCATCGGCCAGGCAGGCGGAGCAGATCCTCGAAGGCTTCAGCCGGTATCGTCTCAGGCGGGTGATCAATGCCACCGGGGTCATTCTCCATACCAATCTCGGACGGGCGCCGCTCTGCCGGGAAGCCCTGGAGCGGATGAACGAAGTCGCCCGGGGCTACTCCAACCTGGAATATGACCTAGCGAAAGGAGAACGCGGTCTTCGCTACGACCATGTCCGTCAGCTCCTCTGCGCCCTGACCGGGGCGGAGGATGCGCTGGTCGTCAACAACAACGCCGCCGCGGTTTTTTTGGTCTTGAACAGCCTGGCCGAGGGGAAGAAGGCGATCGTCTCCCGCGGGGAACTGATCGAGATCGGGGGGGAGTTCCGGATTCCCGATGTGATGGAAAAAAGCGGCGCCCACATGAAAGAGGTGGGGACGACGAACCGGACCAGGCTCACCGATTACGAACGGGCGATCGGTCCGGAGACGGGACTGATCCTCAAGGTCCACACGAGCAACTTCCGGATCGTGGGTTTTACCGAGGAGGCGGATCTCCCCTCACTGGTCGATCTGGGCAAGAAATACGGCCTCCCCGTCATGGATGACCTGGGGAGCGGCTGCCTGATCGAACTGGACCGCTTCGGCCTGGAGCGGGAGCCCACCGTCCGCGACACGCTCGCCACGGGGGTGGACGTGGTCACCTTCAGCGGCGACAAGCTCCTGGGGGGTCCCCAGGCGGGAATCATCCTGGGGAAAAAGAAGGCGCTGGCGCATATCCGAAAAAACCCGCTGAACCGGGCCCTCAGGATCGACAAGCTGACCCTCGCCGCCCTGGAGGCGACGCTGGTGAGATATCTCCGGCCCGAAGAGGCCCTTGTCGACATCCCTGTCCTCAGATCCCTGACCGAGCCCATGGATGCCGTAAAGAAGCGGGCGAAGCGTCTGGCGTCCCTCCTCCGGCGCACCCTGCCGCAAGGGTTGACCATTTCTCTCGTGAAGGGCGTATCGATGGCCGGCGGGGGATCGCTTCCCACACAGGAGATTCCCACCGTCCTGATCGGCATCCGTGCGACATCCCTTTCTGCGGCTG
>CAZINF010000156.1:0-7509 GCA_964540555.1 uncultured Syntrophus sp.
GCCCCGGTGATGAAGAATTCAAGGGCATCCGAGGCGGTCATGATTCCCCCGACGCCGATGACAGGGATCTTCACCGCACGGACGACCTGCCAGACCATCCGGAGGGCAACCGGCCGGATTGCCGGTCCGGAAAGGCCGCCGGTCACATTTGCCAGGTGCGGCCTTCGCTTCTCGATATCCACCGACATCCCCGTCAGGGTGTTGATCAGAGAAACCGAGTCGGCCCCCGCAGCCTCCACCGCCAGGGCGATCTCGGCGATGTCGGTGACGTTAGGAGTCAGTTTGACGATGAGAGGAAGGCCGGTTTCGCCCCGGACGCCCCGGGTCACCTCGGCTGCCAGTTCGGGGCGGGCGCCGAATGCGATCCCCCCTTTACTGACGTTCGGACAGGAGATGTTGACCTCGATGGCATGGATGCCTTCCGCGCTACCGAGGATTTCCGCAACGCGCCGGTATTCGTCGACCGTTTCCCCGAAAATGTTGGCGATGACCATCGTGTCGAATTTCCTCAGAAAGGGCAGTTTCTCTGAGATGAAGGCCCGGACGCCGACGTTCTGCAGCCCCACGGCGTTGAGCATCCCGGAGGGGGTCTCCATGATCCGCGGAGGCGGATTTCCGGACCGGGGTTCGAGAGACAGGCCTTTTACGACGACTGCGCCGAGGCGGTTCAGATCGACAAAAGGGGCATACTCCTCGCCGTATCCAAAAGTTCCCGAGGCCGTCATGACGGGATTCTTCAGGATCATATTGCCGATGGTCACCGAGAGATCCGGGGGGTTGAGACCGGTTTCTTCACAATGCGCACTCATGATCACTTCCTCTGGGCGTCGACGGGAGAGGCTAGAAGGATCTCCCGAAGGTCAAAAACAGGGCCGTCCTCACAGACTTTCCGATATTCCGTTTTCCCTCCGGGTCCGCCGATCGCTACCGCGCACCCGAGACAGGCCCCTATGCCGCAAGCCATCCGCTCCTCAAGAGAGACCTGGCAGGGGATGCGGTTGTTCCCGAGCAGGCGCCCGAGAGACCGGATCATCGGCGCCGGTCCGCAGCCAAAGACGACGGTCTCTTTAGGATCATAGTCATCGATATCGCGTTTCAGCAGATCGGTTACGGGGCCGCGATACCCTCGACTTCCGTCGTCCGTGCAGATCCTGAGATCACAGAAACCGCTCAGCCGGGCAAGCCCGGCCAGAAGATCCTGGCTTCTCGCTCCAAAGTAGAAGATCGCTTCCCGAAGGCTTTTGGTCCCCGCCGTCAGAAATCCGGTGTGAACAAGAAAATGCAAAGGGGCTACACCTACTCCTCCGGCAACAAATAGGCCCCGTCTGATCCCGGCGGGGATGGTGAAGCCTCTCCCGAGGGGGCCCAACACGGTCAGCTCGTCTTTCGGCCTCATTCTGGAAAAGAGGAAGGTTCCCCGTCCGGCCACGCGGTAGAGGAGCTCCAGAACGCAATCATCTCCGCACCGATGAAAGTCAAAGACACTGAAGGGGCGGGCAAGAAGCGGTTCTCCCCGGCCTGTTTCGCGGACCATGACGAACTGACCGGGGGCCGGGGTTGTGAACGACGCCGGAAGACGGACGGCCATGAGAAAATGATCGGGCGCCGTGCAGCGGTTGTCGACAATCTCTCCGGTCCTCATCGCTTGCCGTTCATGCATTTCTTCCCTCCCCTGCCTCGACCGACGCTCACCTCTCCCGGCGAATCAGCGACAGGTCCGCCCACATGATCAGGGCGTCCTCTTTTGTATCCATGTAGTATCCGGGTCGGATGCCTTTGACGGAAAACCCGAATTTCTCATACATATGCTGCGCCGGCAGATTCGTACGACGGACCTCCAGGGTCACCCAGCGCGCCCCTTCCAACCGTGAACGCCGGATCGCCTCCGCCAACAGTCGGAAGGCGATCTTTTTCCGTCTCATGTCCCGCCGAACTGCAATATTGTGGAGATGAATCTCATCATCCACCCGCCAGTAGACGATATAACCTGAGACGCCTCCCCCCTGTCCGTTAACCGTTCTGCCGACGAGCATTCTGGAGATGGGGGAGGTCATCTCATTTCGGAAAATATTCTCCGACCAGGGGGTTGGAAAAGAATCTTTCTCTATGGCGATGATCTCGACGATATCCCCTTCTTCATATTCTTCGATTCTCAGTACCCCATCTTCCATGATTCAGATTTCCCTGAAAAAGCGGATGACTGCCGTCGCTGCCGGAAAGACCGCGCAGAAGACAGGAACAGTTCCGCGAAGGGTGATGGTATTTAGCCTGAAATCGACTATCCGCTGACTTTCTTGTTGAGAATCTCACTGGCCAGAGAGATGTTCTTGATGCCGTACTCTTTAATGCACTGGGCAAATTCCTTCAGCGACATACCTTCGCGGATATCAGGCAGTTTCAGTAACATGGGGAGATTCACACCGGTGATCACCTCCACCTTGCCTTCTTTCAGAAAAGAGAGAGAGATGTTGGAGGGGGTCCCGCCGAAGAGGTCGGTCAGAATCAGCACACCCCTCCCCTGATCGAGTTTCTTGATTGCAGTGCTGATCTCTTTTTTTAGATCCTCGACCCCCTTGGCCTGGTCGACCGAGACATGGATGATCCCCTTCAGACTGCCTCTGATCAATTCCGCAGCCTTTATCAGTTCGCTTCCCAGACTGCCGTGGGTGGTGATCAGCACGCCTATCATGAAATCCCTCCTCTTTATTCAAAAGCATCCGGGTCTGGTTAGGGGTTATGGGTTATCGATGATCGGGCATTCTTTTTCATGTAAGTCATAACGATTCATCATTACGCCTTTTAGGTTTTCATTGTCAAGATGAATCGCGAGTCCGATATGAGGGCGCTTGACAATCGACCCCGACATGGATATACTCAAATCCGATGTGATATTTAGCTGTTTCAATGGTCTTCGGGAGCTAAAGTCAATGGATGCATGCCTCTGGTGGGGGAAAAATATCCTGATCGCTTTTTTTGCCCTTTTTTTTCTTGTATTCGGCATCGAGACGCTGATCGGTTCTTTTCTTTTGAAGAATCCCCTGGAATTTATCATGTACTTTTTCTCCGCGAGTCTCATGGTTCTCATAAGTCTCGTCGGCATCCTTTACCCCACGCTAAAGATCCACGCCCTGTTCAAAACCCGGAAGAATTCGAATGATTCAAAATAAGAGACTCTTTTTTATCACATCCACGACATGGATTCTTCTGCTTCTTCTCCCCTCGCCTCTTTTTTCATACGACATAGAGAACCGGATTCAGGCATTCACCCTGAAGAATGGTCTCCGTCTGTTGATGCTGGAGAGGCATTTGAGCCCCACTGTTTCCATGTATATCCGGTATCGCTCCGGGGCGGTGGATGAGGCGGATGGGAAGACGGGAACGGCCCATCTGCTCGAACACATGATGTTCAAAGGGACAAAAACCATCGGCGCCGGGAGCTATCCCCGCGAACAAAATCTCCTCCTGAAGATCGAAGCGGCAGGAACGGCTCTCGATCGGGAAAAGATGAAGGGCAGCAGGGCCGATCGGGCCGCCATCGAGAGGTTGACGCAACAGTTGACGGTATTGCAGAATACCCACCGTCAGCGGACTGTTTCCAATGAAATCGACCGGCTTTATACCGAAAACGGCGCCGTTGGTCTGAATGCATCCACCGGTCAGGACCTGACGACGTATCAGGTCAGCATCCCTGCAAACCGTATCGAACTCTGGGCTCGAATCGAATCGGATCGCATGGCCAATCCCGTATTTCGCGAATTTTACACCGAGCGGGACGTGGTCATGGAGGAAAGAAGACAGCGTTCCGAGGCGGATCCTGACGGAAAACTTCTCGAACGCTATCTGGCGACTGCTTTTATCGCCCATCCCTATCGGCGACCGGTGATCGGCTGGCACTCCGACATCCGCCTTCTCGATATGGCATATATGCGGCGTTTTTTCAGAAATACCCACGCGCCGAACAACACCGTCATCGCCGTTGTCGGTGATATTCGACCCTCTGAAGTCCTCAGACTCGTCAAAAAATATTTCGGTCCGATCCCCGCGCAGAAACTGACCCCGGTTCCTGTCACGGAAGAGCCGGTTCAGTCCGGGGAAAGAAGGGTCGAGGTCCTCTACGCAGCAGATCCGAAGCTGATCATCGGTTACCATAAACCACCCCCGCCTGACCATGCGGATTATGTTTTCGATCTCATCGAATCCCTCCTCACCCGGGGAAGAACGGCAAGGCTGTATAAAACCCTCGTTGAAGGAAAAGGCCTCGCGAAAAGCATACAGGCCCATAACGGAATGCCTGGCGCCCGTTATCCCAATCAGTTTGTTTTTTTTGCAACACCGCGCCACCCCCATACCGGTATCGACCTGGAACGGGCGTTGGATGAAGAAATCGATAGACTCAAAAGCGAACCTGTTTCCGATGCCGAACTGGAAAAATGGAAAAATCAGCTCCGGGCCGATTTCATCAGAGGGCTCGATTCCAATGCGGGACTCGCCGGGATGCTTTCCTATTATGAAGCGCTGATGGGGGATTACCGGTACCTCACCGGTTATACCGCTGCCATCGACAAAATCACCCCCGATGAGATCCGACAGGCGGCACGGACCTATCTGACGCGCGAAAACAGAACAGTCGCCTCAGGGGTAAGAAAGCCTTTGCATGAAAAGTAAAATAAAGAAAACCCTCTTCTTTTTCGTTCTCTGCGCCATCCTTTCCCATCCGATCGCCTTTGCCGCAACACCTTCTTCATTGCAGGATCCGGACCGGATCACCTACAAACCCCTCGCTTTTACCCCCCCCAGGGCGGAGCGTGCGACACTGCAAAACGGTCTTGTCCTGTATATACTTCCAAATCACGAACTCCCGCTTGTAAAAATCACCGCCGTCATCCGGACCGGCAGCATGTATGATCCTCCTGAAAAAGAGGGCCTCGCGGAACTTACCGGACAGGTCATGAGGACGGGCGGTATCGAAGGCATGACCGGGAGCGCCCTCGACGAGACTCTCGAATCCATGGCGGCAATCCTGACCATGTCCGTTCACCGTGATTCAGGTGTGCTTTCTCTCTCTGTTTTGAAGAACGATCGAGAAAAAGGAATGGAACTCTTTTCCCGAATCCTGATGAAACCTCGCTTCGAGCCAGAGAAACTGGCCCTTGCCAAGGACCTCAAGATCGAAGAGCTGCGCAGAATTTCCGATGATCCGCAGAAATTGGCCTTTCGTGAGTTCGGCCGGATCATGCACGAGGGCTCTCCACGTGGGAGGCTCGCCACCGCAAACTCCATCGGCCGCATTCAAAGAGACGATCTGATCCGTTTTCATGATCGGTTCTATCACCCGAAGAATGTGATGATATCCATCAGCGGCGATATAAACCGGAATGAGGCGGAGGCCCTTGTGAACCGGCGCTTCGGGAATTGGCAATCATCGGAGGAGAGGCCGGAACCCCTGCCCTTTCCCGGGCCTAAGGAAGGAAAGGTTTTTTTCCTCCCCAAGGATCTGCCTCAATCGATCGTCATCTTCGGCTGGCTTGCCCCTGCAAAAAAAGATGCCCGATTTTTCCCATTCGAGATAATCGACTTTATCGTCGGGAGCGGCGGTTTCCGTTCGCGGATATTTCAGGAAATCAGAACGAATCAGGGATTGGCGTACAGCGCCGGCAGTTTTTATTCCGCAAGGAGCGGTTACGGCATTTTTGGCGCCTATACCCTGACGAAATCCGAATCGACGGTTAAAGTCATTTCCCTTCTGCGGGGCATCATCGAAGATATCGGCAAAAAGCCTGTTCCTGAAAAAGAGCTTGAAATAACGAAGAACTCGATAGCGAACAGTTTTATCTTCTCCTTTACCTCCGCTGACCAGATCGCACTGCAACAACTGATGATCGAATATGAAGGTCTACCTGAGGATTATCTTATAACCTATCGTAACAATATAAATAATGTGAATATCAAAGATGTCAGCAAGGTGGCCGGCGAGCACCTTGACCCGAAAAAGGCGATCTTGCTGATTGTCGGGAACGATTCGGTTTATAAGGAGATTTCCTCATTGTTTCCAGAGATAAAAAAGATCGAAAGTCCCTGATGAGCCCCATGCCGGGAGGGGATCGGGGGGACGGGGAAGGATTGACCTTTGAAAAAAAAGAGCGAGCCCGCCGATGTGGAGAAGATCGTTTTTCCCGATAACGATTGCCTGCGCAGTCTCTTCGGCGAACATGACCGGAACCTCAAGCTCATCGAGAAGATCGCAGCAGTGAAGCTGGGCGTCCGCGGAAATGTCATATCCATCACCGGCGACCCGCTTGACGTCACTCGTATCCGCAACCTTCTTGGACAGTTGTATGAAATCACGGGAAAGGGATATCCAGTTTATCCCGCGGACATCGAATACGCCCATCGCATCCTGTCCGAAGATTGCACCGCGGATCTGGAGCGGATCTTTCTGGATACCGTCTTCATCTCCGCGAAGAAGCGGATCATCACCCCGAAAAGTATCGCCCAGAAACTGTATATCGATGCCATCCGGAACTCGGACATGGTCTTCGGTATCGGACCGGCGGGAACGGGAAAAACCTACCTGGCCATGGCTATGGCCATTTCTGCCCTGCTCGAAAAGAAGGTGTCGCGGATTTCCTTGGCGAGACCTGCCGTCGAGGCGGGTGAAAAGTTGGGTTTCCTGCCGGGTGATCTGTCGGAAAAAGTCAACCCCTACCTACGTCCCCTCTATGACGCCCTTTTTGATATGATCGATTTTGACCGGGCGTCCGCGCTGATTCACAAGGGGATTATCGAGGTCGCCCCCCTTGCCTTCATGCGGGGCAGGACGCTCAACGACTCCTTCGTCATCCTTGACGAAGCCCAGAATACGACATCGGAGCAGATGAAGATGTTCCTGACGAGACTCGGATACGGATCCAAGGCCGTGATCACGGGCGATGTCACCCAGATCGACCTACCGATCGACAAGGCGTCGGGCCTTGTCGAAGCGGAAGAACTGCTCTCCAGGACGGAGGGAATACATTTTGTCCACTTCTCGGAACTCGATGTGGTCAGGCATCCCCTCGTCATGGATATCATCCGCGCATACAACCATCTCGACCACCGGAAGAGGACTGCCAAAAACAAGGGCTGAAGCGATATGTCCATTGCGATAGAAAACCGGCAGAAAAAGTTCAAGTTAAATCTAAGAAGAATGCGGAGAAGCTTGAAAAGGTTGATGAAAGACCTGTGCTGTGAAGACGACGAGCTCAGTATCCTTCTGGTCGACGATGATCAGATCCGGGAGATCAACCGAACTTACCTCAAACGGGATCGTTCAACCAACGTCATCTCTTTCTCGATGACCGAAGGGGAGTTCGGCGCCGTCAATCCCCGGCTCCTTGGGGATATCGTCCTCTCCGTCGAAACGGCCGCCCGCGACGCCGCCACGGGGTGTCTCGATCTCATGGATGAGGTGGAATTTCTTCTCATCCACGGCCTCCTCCATCTCCTCGGGTATGAACATGAAAACACCAC
>CAZINF010000157.1:0-7325 GCA_964540555.1 uncultured Syntrophus sp.
CAGTTTCCTTGAAATCAACAGACAGGCCCTCGAACTCGGACTGAAGCTGAGCGAAGGAGTCGGCAACTGAATCTGCCTGCCCGTGGGGACAGATTTCAAATCCGGCCATCCACAAGGGGACAGATTTCAAATCTGTCCCCACGGAAGGCGGTGATGACAAAAAAGGAGATGTGTTCCACTCGAATTGAAAAAATCAGGGCAATGATGTCCCGGGAGGGGATGGATGCGTTGATGCTCTTCAATCCCATCCACATGTTCTACTATTCCGGATACTACCCGCATCGGCCCATCTATCCGACCGACGTGTTCCGGCTTTTCCCGGTGGTCATACCGAAAAACGGGGAGCCGTTCCATATCGTGGCAAAAAACGTCCTGCGGTTTCTCAAAGAAGAGTCATGGATCCCAAAAAGGTTCGTCTACGATGAATTTCTTCGAAACGCCGAAGAGTTCATTGCAGAGGTCCTCCAGGGCGAAGGGCTCTCTCTGTCAAAAATCGGTATCGAGGAAGATGTATTGGTCCTCTACACGGTGGAAAACCTGAAAAGACTCCTGCCCGGCATCACCCTTGCCCGCGCATCCAGAATGCTGCTTGAGACAAGAGACATCAAGGACGAGGCGGAGATCGGGCTTATTCAGGGCGCCGTCGATGTGACGGTCATCGGCTTTGAAACGGCCTTCAGGGAAATCAAGCCGGGCCGCACCGAGCGGGAAGTCGCGGCGATGTGTGAATACGAGATGAAGAAGGCGGGCGCGGAGTGGTTCATCGAGGAATCACAGGTTCTCGCCGGGGAACGGTCGAAACTGGTCAGGGCGCGCTCTTCGGACAACGTCATCAAACAGGGCGATCTGATCCTGATGGATATGGCCGCCGTCGTCAACTCCTACGGCTCGGACATCAGCAGGACTGTCGTCGTGGGAAAGGCGACGGCGAAGCAGAAGGAATTCGCCAAGATGATGCTGGATGTCTTCGATGCGACGCTCGCTTACATCAAACCGGGCGTCATGGCCTGGGAGGTCGACGGGTTCGTCAGGGAGGCCTTTGCAGAATTCGGTTATGGACCGGAGAACCAGGCTCACCTGATCGGCCACGGATTGGGACTCGATTTTCATGAAAACCCGATTGTGAAGCCGGGGAGTAAGACGGAATTCAAACCGGGTATGGTATTTGCCCTTGAACCGGCGGTATCGGACCCCGACTTCGGCACCATGCGGTTTGAAGATAACGTACTCGTCACCGAAACGGGGACACGGGTGCTTTCTGCAAAACTGCCGAGAGAACTGATCGAGCTGTAATTGATGAACAATGATCCTGCACAGGGTGGGTAGCGATGTCGCCGGAACAAAGAAAGTACCGCTTTTTCCTGACGCAAGCCTTCAGTTTGCCTCCGACCAGCAGGTACGTCCACCGAACGATCGAGGGTCCCAAGGAAAAGCGCCTGATGAACTACGACAACGTCAAGCATCTGCTTGCGGACGTTGACTGGGAGCTGCATCCGGGGCCGCTGGCCCCCTACGGCGACTGGCCCGTGGAGACCCGGGAAGAGTTCGCTTACGTCGCCGCCGGCCGCCTGCCGATTGTCCGGGAGGCCTGCGAGAGCGGCAAGTACAATGCGATCGTGCTTCTGGGCGGAGGGGAACCGGGTTTTATCGAATCCCGGGAAATTGCCCGGTATTACAAGATTCCCGTGACCGCCTGCGCTTTCTCCCAGATGCACATCGCCACCATGCTGGGCAACAAATTCAGCGTCATCGACATCGCCGAAAACCACAACATGTATTATTACAACCTTGTGGTCCAGCACCGCTTCACCGGGCGGTGCGCCTCGATCCGCAACATCAACTACCCCCTCCCCCGCCCCGACTGCATCGATGAATCGTCGCTCCATATCGAAAAGGCGAAGGCGCTGCGAGGCGAGCCGTCCGACGCCGTGGAACGCGCGGTCCGCGAGGCTCTCGCCGCCATCGAGGAAGACGGCGCCGAGGTGATCACCTTCGGATGCTCCGCTTCCTTTTGGCTCCGGCCGTTTGTCGAAAAACGCCTGCACGACATGGGATGGGAAATCCCCGTTCTGGAAGGGTACAGCTGCGCCATCGAACTGGCGAAGGCCATGGTGAACCTAAGGGTCGATGCGAGCGGGTTGCTGCTCCCCGGCGACCGTCCGAAAAAGTGGCGGAGGAAAAAGACGTTTTAGCCCCATATCCTTGTAGAAGATCTCCACCGCGCCGCGCGGGGCAAAGTCGCGATTCATGGGCCTCGGCGCGGCCAGCTCCAGCATGGCGCCGCGCACCGACCCCGCCCGCAGGCACTTCATCATCGTTTCGTGTGAGAGCCCCGCCTGCTCGCCGACGAGCACCAGCTCCGCCAGCAGCGCCACGGAGGAATTGACGAAGAGGTTCGTGACGATCTTCATCGCGGCCCCTGTCCCGCTTGGACCGGTGTAATCCACGCTTGCGGCGAGCGGTGCGAGAATCGGCAGGACGCGCTCGAAGATTTCCTTCTTGCCGCCCACCATGAAGGTGATTGTCCGGTTGTCCACCTTCGGGTGCGAGCCCGAGATCGGCGCGTCGAGCGTCTCTATGCCTTTGACGGAGAGCTTCTCGGCCAGCGCCTGCTGGAATTTGGTAAGCATGGTGCTCATCTCGACATGGATGAGACCAATCCTGCCGGCTGCGGCGATGCCGTTGGACCCCAGAGTGTTCTCTTCGATGTGCTCGGGCTTGAGGAGGATGCTGAAGGTGATCTCCGCGAGCCCTGCCATCTCCCTCGAAGAGGCGACCGGGCGGCCTCCCGCCTCTTCGAGCATCTTCATCCGCTCCGGGTCGATATCGTAGCCGCAGACCTCGTGGCCGTCGGCCATCATCGTGCGCGCGAGCGCCAGCCCCATCTTGCCCAGTCCGATCATCCCCAGTTTTTCACCCATGCCGATATTCCTTCTTCTGACTATGAAACGGTTTTGTTCGTCACCCGGCATACACCGGGGAATCTCTTGATGTCATTGTGATCTTTTTTGTGGTTCATCCTATTCATGCGTACCTTTAAAATGGATCGTGACTGAGTTGCACCTACTGCTCCGCACATGCCTGCATTACTGGGAATCAGTGAATACCGTTCGAAATCTTGTATCTATACTGAAAAGTAATGCCTATTGACTTACAGGAAGCTGTCATTACCAAGACTTCGGCCGGTGCTGACCCGCATGTCGGGTGGAGTGGGGGCCGGCCCGTGGCCCCAGGCTCCCGATAATGCGTCTGATTCATCACCGTATTGAGTTCATTTCCCACGAAGAGCTGCCAGGGCTTCAGCAACTTCGCGCCCCTTTGCCTCAATGATGTTCATCAGTTCTTCCGGGGTTCGGGTGTCCACATTCGGCTTCTTGTTCGGATTGACGGCCTTGAGGTCATAGACGGCGTTCTGTGGCGAATTCTGCAGCTCGACGCGCTTGTTGGTCCGGCCCGCCGGCAGGGACTCCGGCGGCGCCGCCCAGTCCCGCCAGCGAAACGGCGCTTCCAGCGAGGGGCGGAAAGGGACGCCCAGCGCCTCGGCCTCTTGCTCCTCGCGGTGTTCCTTTTCGTCGAGGATGCGCAGGAAGAGAATCCATGTCAGTTCAGGGACGTACTGCATCGCCCCGGCACAGTTGCCGCGGCGCATGATGTCGCAGATGCTCTTGACCGCCTGGTCCACCGACTGCTGGGTGGCCAGCCACCGGCCGTTTCCGTTGTCCTTTTTCCTCTTTGCCATTCGTCGCTTCCCGTCTTTGATCAGATTCACGACCACTTTGGTCAGAATGTCCTTCTGGTATCGAGGTTGTACAGATCCATCTGGCGCAACTTTCCGTCTGCGGCAACCTGTGCATTTTTTGCACAAGTTGAAGTTTGGTCCAACTCGTTGGTCTCATATATATTGCGAATGTGACGCACGATCACGGAACGGTCTCTGCCAAAGAGCCGGGCCATTTGATGGGCATCCATCCAAAGCGTTTCTTTTTCCAACCGGACATCAATGCTAATGCTGCCGTCAGGACTTTGATACAGCACGATCGCGCCGTTTTCATATCCGGCCGTCTCCTCGCGCACCATGTGCTGTTTCTTCGTCATTCTACCTTCCCCCTTCATAATTCCCCTGCGAACGCCCGGCGCAGCAGGGCTGCAGGCAGGGCATTGATCGTATTCAGTTCTTCTTTCGCCGCCGCACGAGCCTTTTCAATCGACGCCATCTGCTCCATGAGCACACCCACAATCTGCTGCTGCTCGGAAAGGGGCGGGAGGGGGATTTCGAGGTTGGCAAGGTAGTCCTCTGGGACTCTTTGTTGTCCAACAGCACCAGTGAAGTGTTCGGTCGCTTCAATAAGAACGCTGGGCTGCCGAATAAAAAACCATATCAACTCTGAGATGATGTTCTCATTCGGTCGAAGGACGTGAAACTCGGTCGTGCCAAAACCAATGCCGCCAATGAGACCCTTAGCGATTGTATGCTTACCGTTTTGCATGCATGGCGTTATCTTAGCAAATGGGAACTGGCTCTGTAATTCCTTCGGCAGCCGTCTCACGATCCGATATGTCGCCACGCCGATCGGTTTGCGGGCGTCGCGTGGGGCGTATTCGACGATCGTACGACGCTTCTCCTTGCACAGGATGATGCCGATGGACGCGTTTTCGCCCTCTTCGCGGACGCGATCATCCAAGGCTGCCAGGTAAAACTGCATCTTGCCGACGAACTCCGGCGCGAACTCGCCGACCTTGAGTTCCACCGCCACCAGGCACTTGAGGCGGCGATGAAACAGCAGCAGATCAATGAAGAATTCCTTGTCGTCCACCTCCAGGCGGAACTGGCTGCCGACGAAGGCGAACAGGCCGCCCATGGCGCGCAGAAAATCCTCGATCCGCGCGATGAGGGCACGTTCCAGTTCCCGCTCCGCGTGTTCTTCTCCGAGTTCAAGGAAATTGAAGGTGTACTCGTCCTTCAGCGCCAATTTGGCCTGGTTGCGCAGTTCAGGCGTCAAAGTTTGATCAAAGTTCGTCTGGTTCAGCAGCGTTTTCTCGTAGGATTGGTTCTCGATCTGATGAATCAGTACGTTCTTCGACCAGCCGAACTTTCGGGTCATGCGGATGTAGAATTCGCGCTGCAAGGGATCTTTGCACTTCGCCATTACAATCAGATGCTTGGCCCAACTGATTTCTCCAACCAGTGGTTGGAGTCTTTTTTCCACATGGTATTCCACGTAGAATTGCCGCATGTACTAGAGGTTTTGCGCGGAAAAACCGGCGATACCTGGGAATTCCGCCTGCAAGTCGGCGGCAAGGGTTTGCACCACAGACTTGCCCCATGACTCTCCTTCTTGCCGCTCGAAGATCATCCGACCGATATCCCAGTAAAGCGCCACGAGTTCTTTGTTGACCGCGCGCAGGGCTTCATACTGGGCGGAGCGGACGCGATTCTTGATGTCGGCCAGCAGGCGGCCAGGTAGCCGTCCTCGATGGCCTGGGCGATGTCGTACTCATAGGCCGGTTCGCCGAAGTAGGCGAGGTTGTTGGCGGTGATCTCGGCGTCGGCCCAAACCTCCCGCGTCACGCCATAGGGCGCGCGGGGATCGAGAGGCCTTATTGGCCTGATGATGGCGCCCCTTTCGGCGGCTAACGGCAATTCTTCCAGGAGATCCGTTTCGCTTTCCTCCGCCTGCCGCTTGAGGCTTTCAACCAATTGCCGGGGGGTAGCGGTGAGACCGATCTGGACGGCGCTCCTGTTTCGCGTGAGCGCCTGCGACCACTTGCCCCAGGCCGAGCGGTGGCACTCATCGATGACGATATGCGTGAAGTAGTCGCCGGGGTAGTGGGTGGTCAGAAAATTGGCGTCGCCGTTCTCGTTTTCGATGCCGAGGGTCTGGTACGTGGCGATGTGGATGCGGGCGTTCTTGGCGTTGTTCGCGCCGTCCGGTTTGCGGTACACCTCGGCCGCGTCCGCGCCGAAGACGTTCTGGAAGGCCTTAAGGGCCTGGGTGCGGAGCTCGTCGCGGTCACAGACGAACAAGGCGCGGGTGAGCTGCCCGGCGTCGGAGATTCTCTTGAGCAGGTTGACGGCGATGAAGGTCTTGCCGGCGCCTGTCGCCAGGGAGAGGAGCGCGCGCTTGGGCTGTCTCGTCGACTCGCAGCGGGCGATTTTCTCCATGACGGCGCGGATCGCTGCGTCCTGGTAGTAGCGGCGGGCGCCTTCGCCGCCGGCGTATCGCTGCAAGAGCGGTCGGGCGGCCGGGAAGTCGAGCGTGAAGCCCATGCCCTGTTCATACCGGGCGCGAAGCTCTGCCGGAGAAGGGAAACCCGTGATGGGCTTGGGTGTGGATGTGTATCCCGTGAAGCAATCGAACTCGACGAACTGATGGCCGTTGGACGTGAAGATGAATTGAACGTTATGCCGCCGGCATTCGGCATAGCCTTTGGCTTGATCAAGGCCGTGACCGGGCTGGAGGTTTTCCTTCTTGGCTTCGATGAGTGCCAGGGCGACGGGCTGGGTGTCGACGTTCACCTTGACCCGCAGGACGTAGTCGATCTTTCCCCGCGACCGCCGCCGCGCCTTGCCGTTGATGATCTCGACCGTGCCTGCGGTCTCTTCCCGCCGGATGAGGTCCTCAGTCTAGCCGCATTTGTGAATAACCGGGTCGATCAGTTTGGCTCTGGTGTCAGCTTCGTTGAAAGTCATTGTATGGCGGTTTCACTCAAGACTGCTTCTTTAGTTTGCTTTCTCAGGTAATCGCCTGGGGGTTTCCCTGCTGCACAACAGTATTTCAACCATGTCTCTGTCGCCTCCGGCCTCGTCCAGAACCGGACATCCGAAATTTTCCTTTTCATATCATAATTATCTTGGAAATCACATCATTGATAACGACTTGAAATCCTGTATTTTTGTCGAGCTTTGCGGTTTGTGGATAACAGGAAGCTATATGTATAGTTGGTATCCAATCCTTTTTTTCATGATCACCTTGAAATCAGCATACTGGTTATGTACATCCCCTTGCGGTCGCGGAGGTTATAGCGAAAAATCGTATCGACCAGAGGCAGATGCAATTTGCCAAATCTTTCAAAGTAAAGGCGGCTTAACCACCGGTAATACTGCTCCATGCTTTTCATATTCTGCGGAAAACATATTTTTATAAGTTGATCAATGAGATCATCTGCTTGATCGTCAAAAAAATCCGGGATTCCCCCTTCTTTCCCGTTGGGGATGGGCCTGTACTGCTGCACAAAGACATATGCCCCGGGTAGTGACCGGAGAAAACGCTCAACATCTTCCGCCAATGTCGTGTCAAAACCGTACATGCAAACAAATTCAACAT
>CAZINF010000158.1:0-7300 GCA_964540555.1 uncultured Syntrophus sp.
GGCGGGCGCGGTGGCAGCGGCGGTGGCGGTGGCCGCGGCAGGTACTAACAGAATCGGGTACTGAAGCTACCCGCCCACAGGGCGGGGCTTCCCACCCCTCAACCCCGCCTACAAGGCGGGGCTTGCGGGATACGCTCCCGGTCACAGAATGACGTCCGCCGCAAAAGAGGTCTTCCCTCTGGCGGACGTTTCTTTATTCTTCACTTCATCCGTATCCCAGCTCCTCCAGACGCTCATCGCTGATCCCGAGGAAATGGGCAACCTCATGGACGACGGTGATCTCGATTTCCCGTTCCAGTTCGGCGAGGCTCTCACACATCTCCTCCAAGGGCTCCTGGAAGACGAAGATCGTATCCGGATGGAAGGGAGGAGACGAGAAGAAGGAGTGATCCTGTAAAGACACGCCGTCGTAGAGGCCGAGGAGCGGCTCGTCGAGGGGATATCCCATCTCCTTGAGCATTTCCCGAGAGGGACGCTTCTTCACGGTGACGACGACGTTCTCCATCCGATCCCGGATCTCCGCCGGGATCCGGTCGTACGCCCGCCGGACCGCTCTGTCGAATTCATTCCGGTTCAGCTTCATGATCGTCGCCTTGTTGAATTGGTCCGACATCGGCCGGTGGAGAACAACCTCAGGCAGCCTCACGGAGTGGCGCCATCGGCCGTGATCCGCCCCTTGACCATCGCGGGGAAATAGATCGTCATGTCCTTGAGGAGCCGATCTTCCTGGGTCGTATTGACGACATAGGTGAACACCATCTCCGCCCCCTGCAGCATCGGGTGCGATTTGCCGGCATAGATCAGGAGGTCCGGCATGCCCTGCTCGGGCGGGGTGAAAAAACACGCCTGCTTGGACCAGGGGCCGGTCGCGGCGGCGGCGGCGGACATCGCCACGCAGGGATTCATGATGCTCAAGGTCTGAATCTGAAGATAGTTTTGCAGGTGGGGCCGGTACTCCACTGTGAACTCCGTCTGGCCGTCCGCGATGATGTGCTGCAGCTCCTCCTGGCCGGCCAGGGATCCGACCCAGCCTGCCTTCTCTCCCGCCCACCATTGCGGAGAGGTGAGTGTCCCGGCGCGGGCTGATCTTTCAGGCCAGCGCACCAGATACACCGCCCTGTCCTTGCCGTCCGCGGCAAAGACCTTCAGGAACCCATTTTCTAAAAGTGGATTGCCGGAACCGACAATAAGGCTCTGCCTTTGCGGGCTCTTCAGATAGGTCAACATCCAGCGGCCTGGCTCTTCTTGCGGGTTATTGATCAGCACGGCCTTCCAACCGCGGGCTTCGAAACCAAGTTCGTTTGTGGCCGTTCCGATCTCCATGAGAAAGATGAGCAATCGCTTGCCGACCATGATGCCTGAGGCCGGCCAGAACCAGTTTTCACCCTGCCGTGCGAAAAAGGCCGCCGGTTTGCCGCCTTTCATTTTCCAGGCGAATTTTATCGAGGCTCTGGTCGGGTCATACCCTGTCTGGATGGCAATGCTGTTGCGGACCAGGTCGGAGGTCCGCCGAGAGCCGGAACCGGATAGATTGATAAAGCTGTCGCCGAAAAGCCAGAGCACCCGGCCATGACCCAGGTCAACCGAAGCGGCGCCGTCGCCGCCGAGCCATCTCGGATCGGACCGGAAGATCTTTTCGGCCGCTTCCCAGCGTGTGGCCTCGATGCGATACGGCGACGCCCCTTGGTGAACCCCCTCGACACAGAGCCCTTCCGACCACGGATGGAGTACTGCGATGGTGAGGACAATCCGAAGTAGGAGAGCCCTGACCGGCAGGGGCTTGACGGGCGATTCCGAAGAAATGGATTTGCGGCAGTCCATACGACCCTCACCGAAAATTACTGATGATCTTTTATAGCCAATATTCCCTTGACGCACAAGCACGTTCTGCTTATAGTTTGCCGCAAAATACTCATATCTTATCCACAAAATATCAAATGGAACCCCTTTGAATCATACTGTTGCTCGTGAGGTTCACGAAATGAACGATTTGAAATCCCAGCCACTTGAAAAGCCCTTGGGCGATTCGGGAAAAATAAGGGGGTTCAATCCCTTCAAGAGCCCTCTCACCCACCTCATCGATGATCAAACCTACGGCAGATTCGACAAACGCAAATCGTCCTTGTACTACGAACAATATTTTACCAAAGGACATCAGGCCGGACTTCGCGCCAAAGCCCATAGAAGGATGATCGAAGGAATCGAGAAGAACACGCCCGGCCAAACCTTGAAGGATATGGCCCTTTATTCTGCGGCCAAAAGCGTCCGCTTGAATATTCAAACCCCCATGACAGTGACGGGGCAAAAAGATGTTGAAAAAGAAGGGGCTGACGGGTGGTGCTCCCGGTCAACTGGTTGAATGGTTCGCATCTCATGGCATAATGAATGAGTAAATCTTTTGGCATCAGTGGGGAGAAGCATATATTCTTACCCGCTTTCGGGTATCCTCAGTACCGCTTGCTCTGGATTTCCGGACTGTGTGCGTGGGTAGGGCGATGGATCGATACCGTGGTGGGCGCTTGGCTTGTACTCGAATTAACGAATTCCCCCTTCCTGGTGGGCTTACTGGGCGCCTGTCGCTTTGCTTCAATGTTGATGGGACCCTTTTGCGGCGCCGTTTGTGACCGCACCAACCAGCGTTTTGTCCTCATGGCGGCGCAAGTGATCTACGGCATGGCCTCTCTGACCGTATTGGCATTGTTTGCGATAGAGAGAATCGAGGTCTGGCACCTGTTCCTGTTCACATTGATCGGCGGCTTGTGTTACACCTTTGACTTCTCGGCGAGATATAGCATCGCCGCCGGCATAGTCAAAGACCATCATATTATATCGTCGATCTCGCTCATGCAGGTGGCCGGCGGGATCACCAGCATCGTGGGCCCGCTCATCGGCGGCAGCTTGTTGGAAATCATCGGAGCGACCGGTTGCTTTGCCCTGATGGCCGTTGGCTTTTCACTCTCGTTTTTGACCCTTCTCCCCTTAAAGATTGCGGAAAGAGCCTGCCCGAGCAGCCATATTTCAATCTGGAAGGAGCTCATTTCCGGACTGCGCTACATCAGGGGGGACAGGTTGCTTTTTTCCCTGATCGTCATGGCGGCCATGGTCAACCTGTTTATTTTCCCTTACATCTATACGTTGATGCCGATATTCGCCCGCGACATTCTCGGGGTGAGCGCCGGCGGTTTCGGTCAGCTCATGGCGGGAGCCGGTCTGGGAGCCGTTCTCGGATCGTTGGTCGTCGGGTCGCTGCAGCAATCCGCAAACCGGGGGAGATTTCTTGTCGGCGCCATAATGGCCTGGCCATTGATTTTAGTGGCATTGTCCTATTCGCGATCATTTTTCATTTCCATGGCGTTGCTCGTTTCTGCAGGAATCGCTCAGGGAATATCCATGGCGCTAGTCCAGGCTTTACTCCTGATGCGGTCTACCCAGGAAATGCGGGGCAGGGTGTCCGGCACCCGCGCCTTTGCGATCAGCACTCTTTCTTTTGGGACTGTCCTGACGGGCTATGAAGTGAGTCTCTGGGGCGCGCCTGCGGCGTTCATCATCAATTCAGCGGTCTTCATGCTGATCGCAACTCTGATCGTGTTCTGGGCTTCGGAATTGGTCCGGCGTGAATAGGCAATCTTCGCCCGCCGCCAACCCCGGAATCAACTAACCCAGCGCCTCAATCCCCTTTCTTCCATCCCCCCGATTCTGCTTGACAGATTCCCTCCTTCGGTCTATCAAATAGATACATTTCCATTTCTAGAACCTGGGACCACCTGGCCGGAACAAAGAGCGCTCCCTTTCTTGCGGGGGAATATGGTAAAATCGCCGTCAAGGTCATCGACGACCGGGGTAACGAATTGCTGGTCGTCAAGGATCTGAAAGAGGCGGAAGGATAGAAGGAGGGATCATCATGCAAACCGAAAAAATAACGATGCATATTCCTGCCGATATTCTGCCCATTGTGGCGAAAAACAACAAGGATGTGCCCTCAAAGATCTTTGAGTACCTGATACTTGAGCTCTACCGCCTGGGTGAACTGTCCAGCGGTAAGGCGGCGGAATATCTGGATATGGAGCGCTTCGAATTTGTGAAGTTCGCTTCCCGCCTCGGAATCCCCTTCATCGACATGGATAAGGAAGAACTGATGGGCGATCTTGATCGCGCCCAAGATGCCGCGAAAAAGGTCAAAAAATGATTATCTCCAATTCCAGTTGTCTCATCATCCTGGACAAGCTGGACAGACTTACGGTTCTGAAAGAACTCTATGGAACCGTGACGATCACCAAAGCGTTGCAGTCTGAAAAAAGGTCCGGGTGGAGTCGGTCCGCTATGTGGAGAGCGACACAGCCCTGATCCACCGCATCCTGGGCCGGGAAGTCGGCGGGAAGCAGAACATCCTTGTTATGAACGATGAGGCGCACCACGCCTACCGCATCCGGCGGGAGGAGATCAACGGCGAAGACGAAGAAGAGGATGCGGAGAATTTCTTTCAGGAAGCCACGGTCTGGGTCGAAGGACTGGACCGCCTCCATAAGCTCAGCGGGATCAATTTTTGCGTCGATCTGTCGGCAACGCCCTCTTGGAGAACATCCATCCGGACGCCACGGCGGGAGAGACGCCGGAAATTCCCCGGTACGAGACGAACCGCGGTCCCGGCGTCACCGGCGAGGTGGATTTCTGGACGAGCCGGGAGGTGCGCGAGGTTTTGCGCAGCCATGTGAATTACGTCGTCGCCGACACAAAAAAATGGGAGCAGGCCGCCGCCTATTACATCGATACCCATCCGGCAACTGCGGCCTTCGTCAAGAACGCAGGGCTCGGTTTCGCCATTCCCTATCTGTACAACGGCCAGATGCACGACTATATGCCCGACTTCATCATCCGCCTGAAAAACGGAGAACCCCGTCATCTGATCCTGGAAACGAAAGGTTTTGATCCTCTCGCCGAAGTCAAGGCTGCAGCCGCCCGGCGGTGGGTCAATGCCGTCAATGTCGAGGGAAGTTACGGACGCTGGGATTATGCAGTTGTCCGAAAACCGGAGGATATTCCGCTTCGAATGGCAGCCATGTTAAATGATGAACCGGGAAGTTGAAAGATAGTGTTGCGCCTCCCTTTGGCGCCGGTTCTTGTCCTTACAGGTAAAATTGACCAGAGACTCGATAACCAACCTGATCCCCTCCCTTTTTCTTCGTACGACAATAAAAAAAGAAGACAAGCATCTATACTTATCGGTTGGTGTTTTTTTTATAATTTTTTCTTGACAACCGGTGGCGGGTAGTATACCTACCGGTCGGTAGAATCGCATAAGGGGTATTGGTCATGACTAAAGATAAGCATCCGGCGACACCAGAAAGTCAGGCGGCGCCGGGGAAGCGTCGGGGAAAGCGGGAAGGCGCTGCGTTAAAACCGGAAGTGTCGGAGGCGAAACCGGAGGGGCATGTCCGGGAGGGGCTCATGCGGGCGGCGCTCACGCTGTTCACGCAGCGGGGCTATTCGGCAACGACGGTCCGGGAGCTTGTGGAGGCAGCCGGCGTGACAAAACCGGTCCTCTATTACTACTTCGGGAGCAAGGAGGGTCTTTTCCTGGAGCTGATGCGGACGCACTTTGGCCGTCTTGAAGCGGTGGTCGACGTCTACAGGAAGGCGGAGGGGGACGTCCGGAACCGGCTTACGGCGATGCTGGATGAGGGCTTTGTTTATGTTCAGAAGGATCGCGATTTTATCCGCCTGATGCACGCCGTCTATTTCGGTCCGCCGGGAGAGGCCCCCTATTTCGACTTCGACGCCTACCATCAGAGGTATCACGATCTCATTACACGACTTATGGAGGAGGGGATCGAACGGGGCGAATTCCGGCAGGGAAACGCCGGCGACATGGCCTGGATCATCCTTGGAACCATGGAAATCGCGATCGAGGACCAGATCTGCAACCAGGCCTCCCGGATTGACCGTAACACGCTAAAACGGCTCTTGAATCTGGTTTTCGACGGCCTGGCGGCTGATAACGATAAGCGAAAGGGAAACAGCGTATGAAGCGGAGTCTGTTCTTTGCACTTGTTTGGGTGATAGCCGTTCTGATCGCGGCCTGTTCCAAGGGAGGTGATGCTGCAAAAAAGGAGACCCCCGAGTCCGCGCGTCCCCCTGTCGCCGTAGAGACCTCTATGGCCGTGGTCGGCGCCCTGACCGAAGGGATCGATGTGACGGGGACCCTCGCCCCCAAGTTCGAAGTGGACGTCAAATCGGAAGTAGCGGGTCTGGTCAGCGAAGTCTATGTCACGGAGTGGGTTCGGGTGAAGAAGGGGGAGCTTCTGGCGAGGGTCGACATCCGCGAGCAGGAGGCTTTTGTCAAGCGGACCGAGGCCGCCTTGGGGTCGGCGAAGTCGTTGGAACTCCAGTCCAAGGTCGCTGATAACCGCGCCCGTCGCGAACTCGAGCGGATGAAAAAACTCAAGGAAAATGGCCTCGCGACACAGCAGGCGCTCGATGACGCTGTATCGGAGGCTGAGGCCTCGGCATCGCGAGTAGAGGCAGCGCACGCCCAAGTCCGCGTCGCAGAAGAGGATCTCAATCAAGTAAAGACCCGTCTTGCCAAGGGAAGGATCGCAGCCCCGATCGACGGCATCGTCTCCGAACGGCGGGCGAATGTGGGCGATCTGGTCGGCGAGGCCGGCGCAAACCAACCCCTTTTTCACATCGTCGACAACCGCGTCCTGAATCTGACCGTTTCCGTTCCTTCGACTTCGATGGCCGGCCTGCGCCAGGGTCAGCCGCTGGAATTCACGACGGACGCCCTTCCCGGCAGAACCTTTAAGGGAACGATTATGTTCATCAACCCGGCGGTCAACGAATCCGACCGTTCGGTCCGTGTCATCGCGGAAGTGAACAATACGGCGGGCGAGCTCAAGGGGGGACTGTTCGTTCAGGGAAGAATCATCACCGGCAGGCGCGACGGGGTCATCCTTGTTCCCCGTGAGGCCCTCCTGGGCTGGGATATAGCGGGAAGAAAGGCGAAGCTCTTCATCGTTGAGGCAGACCTGGCGAAGTCCCGGGAGGTCCGGACTGGAGTTGCGAAAGAAGGCAGTGTAGAAATCACCTCAGGCCTTAAAGCCGCAGAGACTTACATCGTCAGGGGCGCCTTCAATGTCAAAGAGGGCGACAAGCTCATTATTGCCGGGAAACAGGGGGGCTGAGCCATGACGGCTTCGAAAAAAGTCCGGGTGCTGCGTTGCGCTTCATCTTTCGTCATTGCGGCGTACGCAACAGTACGCCTCATTCCTCAGGATTTGCGCGCCTTGCCTGCGGCCTTTTT
>CAZINF010000159.1:0-7025 GCA_964540555.1 uncultured Syntrophus sp.
ACGCCTTCACCCTCTCGCTCACCTTCCAGACCTCATTAGTGTCTGAATTGCAGTGAAAATCTGAAAATCTCCTTGACATGCAAGACCACTTTCCGTATCCTCGACCCGCGCAAAAAGAAGTTCTTATCAAATCAAAAGTAGAGGTGTGTGAATGGTTACCCTGACCATAGATGGAACCAAGGTGACAGCGGCCGAAGGTACGATGATCCTTGCGGCGGCAAATTCCGCAGGGATAAGGATTCCGGTCCTCTGCTACCATAAAAGATTAAATCCGATAGGTTCGTGCCGGATGTGCGTCGTCGAGGTGGAAGGTTACGCCAATCCGATGACGGCGTGCACAACCCCTGTTATCGACGGCATCAACGTAATGACAACCTCCGAGAGGCTTCAGAAGATACGGAAGGAGAGCCTGCAGCTCATATTGGTTAACCATCCCCTGGATTGCCCCGTCTGTGACAAGGGGGGGGAATGTACTCTTCAGGATCTGGTCTATGAATTCGGGATTGAAACCGCGCAATATCAGCTTCAGAAAATAGAACGTCGTGCGGTCTACGCGACCCCCCTGATCCGTTTCTGGCCGGACAGGTGCATCATGTGTCTGCGTTGTGTTGCCGCCTGCCGGGACATCAAGGCGCTCGGGGCCATCGACGTTTCAGGTTGCGGTTACGATTCACAGGTTTCTCCGGTGAACGCGGACAAATGCGAATCCTGCGGCGAGTGCCTGAGCCTTTGCCCCACCGGGGCCTTGACGGAAAACCTCAGCAGATATAAGGGGCGGCCCTGGATGACAAAGAGGGTCAAGACCACCTGCACTTACTGCGGCTGCGGCTGCCAGCTGGAACTCAATGTCCTCGATGACCGGATTATCGGCATAACCACCCGGGATGACAAGGGGACAAACAGGGGAAGTCTCTGTGTAAAGGGACGTTTCGGGTACGAATTTATCAACAGCGAAGAGCGCCTCACAAAACCGCTTATCAAGAAAAACGGGCTGTTCCATGAAGCCACATGGGATCAGGCGTTGGACCTTATCGCGGAAAAGTTCGGCGCCATAAAAGCCTCTCACGGGCCGGATGCCATTGCCGGTCTCGCCTCCGCCCGCTGCACCAATGAAGATAATTATCTGATGCAGAAGTTCATGAGGGCGGCGATCGGGACAAATAACATCGACCATTGTGCCCGGCTCTGACACTCCTCCACGGTGGCAGGTCTTGCCATCGCCTTGGGCAGCGGCGCGATGACCAATCCCATCGCGGATGTTCTCAAATCGGAAACCATCCTGGTGACGGGAAGCAATACCACAGAAAACCACCCGATCTTCGCGAACTACATCAAGGAGGCGGTTTTCAGAAAAGGGGCGAACCTGATCGTAGTGGATCCCCGACGGATCGACCTTGTCGACTGCGCGCATCTCTGGCTCGCTCAGAGGCCCGGCACCGATATCGCGTGGATCAACGGTCTGATCCACGTGATTCTCAAAGAGAACCTCAATGATGCCGATTATATAAGGGAAAGGACCGAAGGCTTCGCAGCGCTGGAAAAGACCGTTGAAAAATATACACCCCAGAATGTATCCGAGATCACGGGGATACCGGCTCCGAACATCGTAAAGGCGGCCCGCATGTACGGCAAGGCCAGACCTGCATCTATCCTCTATACCATGGGCATTACCCAGCACTCAAACGGCACTGCGGCCGTTTTGGCGCTGGCAAATCTTGCGATGGTCTGCGGCAATATCGGTGTGGAAGGGGGGGGGATCAATCCGCTCCGCGGTCAGAATAACGTTCAGGGCGCCTGTGATATGGGGGCGTTGCCCAATGTGCTTCCCGCGTACCAGCAGGTGTCCAATAACGAGTCGCGGGAGAAATTTTCGCGGGCCTGGGGCGTAACGCTTTCGGACAAACCCGGTCTGACCGTCGTGGAGATGACCCACGCCGCGGAGGCCGGCCGGGTAAAGGGGATGTACATTGTCGGGGAAAACCCCCTACTCTCCGACCCCGATCTGTCGCATGTGAAAGCGGCCTTCGAAAACCTCGATTTCCTCGTCGTGCAGGATATTTTCATGACCGAAACGGCCCGCGTTGCCGATGTGGTCCTCCCTTCCGCCTGTTTTGCCGAGAAGGACGGCACCTTCACCAACTCGGAGAGGCTTGTTCAGCAAGTCCGCAAGGCCATTCCCGCGCCGGGCGACGCCAGAGCAGACTGGGAAATTGTTTCCGGCCTCTCCGCTCGTCTAGGATACCCGATGAATTATCGCAATCCTCGTGAAATCATGGAGGAGATAAGCAGCCTTGCCCCCAGTTATGCCGGGATCACCTATGCACGAATAGAAAAAGAGGATATTGCCTGGCCCTGTCCGACCCATGACCACCCCGGGACAAGAATGCTCCACAAGGACAGGTTTGTCCGTGGCAAAGGGCTTTTTCACGCAATTGAATACACGGCGCCGGCGGAAATCCCGGATAATGAATACCCGCTGATACTTACCACCGGACGCGTGATCTATCATTATCATACGGGCAGTATGACCCGCATCGGCAGGGCTATGAATGAGCGCTGTCCGGAAAGTCTCATCGAGATTAACCCTGCTGACGCGCGGGAACTCGGCATTGACAGCGGCATAATGGTGGACGTCAGCTCCCGGCGCGGCAAGGTGCGGGTAAAGGCGCAGGTAACGGAACGTCCCCCTATGGGCACAGTCTTTATGAACTTTCATTTCCGCGAGGCGGCGGTAAATCTTCTGACGAACCCGGCCTTGGACCCTGTTTCAAAAATACCCGAATTGAAAGTGTGCGCTGTGAAGGTCGAAGCAGCCTGAGCGCGCCACCCCTTTTCGCTTGGTTGTGATTCACGATAAATGAAACGGATCCATTACGGCTGGGCGGTAGTCGCCATCGGCGTTCTCGTGAAGATGTCGGGCCTTGGTTTCGGCCGCTTCGTCTATTCCATGCTTCATCCTTCCTCCTGTAGTCCTGTATTTCTTTAGAACGCCGCTGTGTCCGTAAAAATTCTTTGCTTCTGGGACTATTTTAAGTTAAAAAAACACATGCATGATCTGATCGATGACTATCTGAACTTCATGGCGGTCGAAAAGGGGGCCTCCCGGAACACCATCGACGGGTACAGCCGGGATCTGAACCGTTATGCGGCCTTTATCGACAGTCGTAAGATACATGATATACGTCAGATAGGGACGGAGGAAGCGATATCCTATCTGGCCCGGCTCAAAGGCGATGGGCTGGCCGCCAACTCGGTGAATCGCGCCCTGGCCGCACTGAGGGGGTTTTATAAATATCTGCTTCGCGAGAAGAAGCTGGAGAGCACCCCGGTGGCCCATATCGGGCATGCCCGGGTCTGGATGCATCTCCCCGATGTTCTGAGCCGCGAAGAGATGGGCCTCCTGCTTATGCAGCCTGGTTCGGCAACGCCGGTCGCCCTCCGGGATGCCGCAATGCTAGAACTCATGTATGCCACCGGGATCCGGGTGTCTGAACTGACCGGGCTGACTCTCAACAGCATCAACTGGCAGGTGGGATATCTGGTTGCCCTGGGGAAAGGGGAGAAGGAAAGGATTGTCCCCCTGGGCCGGGCGGCCTATGATCGGGTGAAGCGATATCTCGAGGAGGCGCGGCCGCTCATGCTCAAGGGCAGACAGTGCGATATCCTGTTTCTGAACCGCTCCGGGAATGGGCTGACCCGGCAGGGATTCTGGAAGATCGTAAAAAAATACGCGGGAAAAGCGAACATGGAAAAGAAAGTGCATCCCCACACCTTCCGGCACTCCTTTGCCACCCATCTGCTCGAGGGAGGGGCCGATCTCCGTTCGGTACAGATCATGCTGGGTCATGTCGATATCTCGACCACCCAGATCTACACACACGTGACAAGGGAACGGCTGAAAGAGGTTCATCGGAAGTACCACCCGCGGGGATGAGACGTCCTCGCGCGGAAAGACCGGGCAAACCGGGCGAAGGGGAATAAGAGGAATAAAGAGACATGGAAGCTAAGTCGGGTAAGGCGTCAAAACCGAAGACGAAAGGCAAATCCGTAAAGGTGTGGATCGCACTCGTCATCGTCGTGGTCCTGACAGGCGGAGCGCTGACGGCCGGATTCCTCTATACACAAGATATGCCGCGGTTTTACTTAGGTCTGCTGAGGATCCGGAACACCTTTTCCTACACCGTCCTTGGGCAGAAACCCCATTTCTATGCGCTCGTTCTCGAAAAGAACGGCAAGGACTACCGCCTGACCTCCAGAGATTTTTTCGAGGTCTCCTACCGGGACGAATTCGTGATCAAAGAGATTGTGACGGATGTCCTTTTTGGCGGCGGCGTGACCGTGGATGTCGAAGGACTGGGGGGGAAGGACGATTTCGGCAAGCTCCTCAAAGGGATCGATCTGGTGGACAAAACAATCCTGACAGACCGGAAGGGTTCGGGCGCCAAGAAGCCAAGCAGTTATACTTTTCTGGTTAAATATAAGGATGATCTCATCGGTTCCATCCCGATCCGGGTGCAGATCACCCCGCAGGACTGGTTGCGATACGCGCGGAGTTCAGGAAATCAGAAGGTTCAGATCGAATACCTCAAGAAGGCGATCGCCATGAACCCGGGGGATGCAAACGTGCGCAGGATGCTTGCGTCGCTCTACTTCAACACCGGGATGACCGGCCAGGCCATCGTCCAGTATACGGAGATTCTGGTCCTGAAGCCGGATGATGCGGAGGTCCTGTCGGAGCTGGCGAAATGCTATCTGAAGACCGGACAATACGATGAAGTGATCCGGGTTTCGACGCGGGCTCTCAAGGCCAATCTTCGGAACGACGATGCGCTCGCCGACATGGCACTGGCCTGGAGCCGGCAGGGTAACTGGAACAAAGCCATCTCCGTTTATCTCGACGCCCTAAAATTGCGGCCCGACAATCCTGTGGTGGTGTTCAAGCTGGGTGAGGCTTACGAGAAGATGGGGCAGCTCGGGAAGGCCGTGGAGCAGTATCGCTGGGTTTTGGAAAAGGTGCCGAAGGCCGATCATGTGGTCGTCGCACTCGCGGACGTCCTGTTGAAGATGGAGAAATTCGAGGAAGCCATCCGCTGGCATCAGGAGGTCGTAAAACGGCAGCCGAAAAACGCCGCCGCATACGCGAATCTTGGTCTGGCCTATGGCGGAAAAGGTCTTATTAAGGAGGAGATCGAGAGTTATAAAAAAGCCATCGAGCTTAAACCGAACGATCCGGTCATCCATTTCAACCTGGGAACGGCCTATGAAAAGGGGAAACGGGATCAGGAGGCGGTTCGCGAGTATCACAAAGTGATCGAGCTCAAACCGGATGACAGGGATGCCATGGAGCGGCTGGCCGATCTCCACTTCAAGGCCAAACGCTTCGGCGATGCCATCCCCCTTTACGAGAAGATCGTAAAAACCAGCCCTCAGAAGGCCGCTATTCATGGACGGCTTGGTTTCGCCTATGCCGAGCTGAAGAAGAATGCCCTGTCGGTTGAGAATTATCAGAAGGCGGTCAATCTCGGCTTAAAGGATCCAAACCTGCACAAAGACCTTGCTCAGGCGTACAGCCAGATGGGAAAGACGAAAGAGTCGATAGCGATGTACGAAAAGGTGGCTTCAAAAAACCCGACTGCCGAGGTCCTTAACGCCCTGGTCGATGCCTACATGAAGGAAAAGCTCTATGATAAGGCGATCACGATCTATAAGAAACTGATCGACATGAACCCGAAGAAAGCCGCCTACTACGCGAGCGCCGCATACACGTACGGCCTGAAGGGGGATCTGGACCGGCAGATTGAATATTACCGGATGTCGCTGAAATTTGATCCCGAGGATGATGAAGTGCATGCGAATCTGGGGGCGGCCTATGAAAAGAAAGGGCTCTATGCCGAGGCGCTGAAGGCCTATACCGCCGCCTATGAGCTGAATCCCGATGCGACTCAGGTGGCGCGAAAGATTCCCCAGATGAAGATCCGGATCATCCAGCAGAAACAGTAAGGAACGAAGGAGACCAGCCATTCATGAAACCCATCCGTGTAGGAAAGCTTGAGATCGGCGGGGGCGCTCCTCTTGCGCTCATCGCCGGTCCCTGTGTCATTGAAAGCGAAGAGAAGACCATGGAAATTGCTCGATACCTCAGGGATTTGACCGGAAAACTGGGGATACCGTTCATCTTCAAGGCCTCTTACGACAAGGCAAACCGGACCTCGCGGGATGCCTATCGGGGACCAGGTCTGACCAGGGGGCTTGCAATTCTGAAAAAAGTCCGGGAAGAGCTGGACATACCTGTCCTCTCAGACGTCCATCGCTTTGAGGAGATCGATCCGGCAGCCCGCGATCTCGATGTTCTCCAGATTCCCGCGTTTCTATGCCGCCAGACCGACTTCGTCGTCGAGGTCGCCCGCAAGGCGCGGGCGGTGAATATCAAGAAAGGGCAATTCCTCGCTCCCTGGGATGCCGCCCATATCCTCGAAAAATCTGCCGCAGCGGGTAACACGAATCTACTGCTGACCGAACGGGGGGTCAGTTTCGGTTATAACAACCTGGTGGTGGATTTTCGTGCTTTTCCGATCCTCCGCAAGATTGGGTATCCGGTGATCTTTGATGCGACGCACAGCGTCCAGCTCCCTGGCGGGGCCGGCAGGGCATCGGGCGGTGATCGACAGATGGTCCCCGGCCTCGCCCGGGCGGCAGTAGCGGCGGGGGTCGACGGTCTGTTTTTTGAAGTCCATCCGGAACCGGAGAACGCGCTCTGTGACGGGCCCAATTCATTGAAGCTGGACAGTCTGCCGGCGCTCCTCTCTTCTCTAAAGCGGATCGATGTGGTGGTGCGGGAAACGCAAGTGTAAACATATGAGGGGGAAGGGGAAAGGTATTTCAGATGAAAGAAGTGACAGACGAACACCTTTTAAGTCGGATACGCCGGATAAAACTCCTGATTCTTGATGTGGACGGGGTGATGACCGACGGCAGGATCATTATCGACGATGCGGGGCTGGAGAGCAAACAGTTCGATGTAAGAG
>CAZINF010000160.1:0-6834 GCA_964540555.1 uncultured Syntrophus sp.
TTGCTTTCAATGACGACCGGTTTCATTTTCATCTTGTTCACTCTGAAATAATCGGCCACATTGAGTTCCGTTGTCGTGCCGGGCAAAACGCACACCGTCGCGCCATCCAATTGTTTTGCATTTTTGATTTTCATTTTCTTGGGAACCAGAAAGCCCTGGCCGTCATAGTAATTAACCTGGGCAAAATCAAGACCAAGCTCCGAATCGCGCCCGAGGGTCTGGGTTGCATTACGGCACAGCACGTCAATTTCTCCCGATTGAAGCGCCGTAAAACGCTGCACCGCCGTCAAAGGAATAAACTTGATCTTGTTGGCATCGCCAAAAACGGCCGCTGCAATAGCGCGCCCCGTTTCCACGTCGAGGCCGCGCCAGATGCCTTTTTCATCCGGCTTTCCGAAACCGAATAATTCGCCGTTCACACCCACCTGGACAAAGCCTTTTGCCTTCACATTGTCCACCGTCTGTCCGGCAAAAGCCAACCCGGACAATAATACAACAACCATGATTAACCATAACTTGAATAGCTTCATCTCTTTTTCCTCCTTTTGATGTATCGTTATCTCCGGAAATTGCCGACACTGCAAAAAAATTCCCTTCTTGTATAGGGAAAGATCCTATAAAGACTGAATCATCAAGAATGCATTAAAGAATCCTCTATTCATTTCCAAAAGTCAATAGGATTTATTGGTTGGATTTATTGGTTGGCGGCGACCAATATAGGATTTTTTGTGAACAAAATTTCAAAATCATGTTGACAGTCCAACTCTTATTACTCTATAATTTAGCATAATCGTTTCGGTCGCCGGGACAATCAATATATGCGCGGTTTTTAGTGACGCTGCTTGTCATTAGGGTATATCTATCGTCAGAAGGACGCATATCAAATTAATCATGAGGAGGGTTCAAATGAAAAAAGCATTGTTGATTCTCACGGCATGTTTCATTGTGGCGGGTTTCGCATCAGCAGTCGCGGCCGCCGATGTCAAAATGGTTTTGGCAACGGGCGGGACGGCGGGCACCTACTATCCCTTCGGCGGCGCCATGGCCAAGATCTGGAACTCCAAGGTCCCCGGGATGAACATGACCGCACAGGCAACCGGCGCTTCCGCGGAAAACGTCCGTCTCGTGAACCGGGGCGAAGCGGAACTGGCTATCGTCCAGAGCGATACGATCGACTTCGCCTTCAACGCCAAGGAGGCGTTCAAAGAAAAACTGACCAAAATGGCCGCCCTGGCCGTTCTTTATCCGGAAGTGATCCAGGTGGTCGTCCGGGGGGATGGCAAGATTGATAGTTTCAATAATCTCAAGGGGATGAAGATTGGGGTCGGCGCCCCGGGAAGCGGGACCGAAGCCAATTTCCGCCAGCTCTCAGATATCCATGGTCTGAAGAAAGAGGACGTGAGGGTCCAGTATCTCTCTTTCTCCGAGAGCGCGGAACAGTTCAAGGACAAACACATCGATGCCTTTATCGTCACTGCGGGCATTCCCAACGCGGCCATTATGGACATCGGCACCCAGCACAGCATTCGAATCATCGACATCGCCGACGACATGGCAGCACTTATTGTCAAGAAATACCCCTTCCTGAGTTCCTTCACGCTGCCGGCCAACACCTATAAAAACCAAACGAGCCCTGTGAAGACCCTAGCCGTCAACGCGGTTCTGATCATTCGCACGGACATCAAAGAAGAAGTGGCCTACAGCATCGTAAAAGCTCTCTTCGAAAACCAGAGCGAACTCGCCGCGTCCCATGCAAAGGGCAGGGAGTTGAACTTGAAAACCGCATCATCGGGTGTTTCCATCCCCTTCCATCCGGGCGCAGTGAAGTATTACAAGGAAAGAGGTCTCATGAAATGATTCCGGGAGGAATCGAGGGATGGACGGACCAGCGCGCCATCATCTCTTTGGTTTCATGAAAGGCCTGAAAAAAATCACGCTGGGGGCGATCGTCTTCGCCCTCGGCGTGATTGCGTTCTTTGTGATCCCCACGCAGACCGTTCTTATCGTTGGAACGGTAAAACCGGATAAAACCGTACTCTGTGTCCAAATGATCGATGGAGAGGAGTGGATGATCTCCTATATCCATTCGGTCAATCGTCGGCCCGTATACGATTACCTCCGGATCGAAGGAAAAGGCCTTCGGATCGTCCGGTCCCGGTTCGACGCCTTCGGCGCCGGGATGCCGGAAACGTCTACACCGGAGAATCCTCTCCGTGTCGGACCGGACGGCTGGCTCGAATACACGGTCAATCGGCAGATCCCCGATATCACGATCTTCGTGGGGCGAGTGGCAGGTCATGTGCTGCATATCAAAGGGCGGGAGATTCCCTTCGCTTCTCTGGCCGAACCGGGAAAGGCTCTTCGTTTTTCCGTGGTAAGGCGGTCGTTGTATCAGACATTCACAGGTAGGTGCATATGGAAATGAGCAAGGCTCTGCAGCACGCGGACGAACAACAGTTGGCGGAGCGCACGGGAAGCACGGGGGATATCATTCCCGAAGTTTCCCAGGAGGAGATGGAGGCACTCCTCAAGAAGGTCGATAAGGAATCCACGTTCCGAAAACTCATAGGCTTCGATCACTGGCTGGTCTTCTGGATCGCCGTCGCCTTCTCGTGCTTCCATGTCTATACCGCCATGTTCGGGATGCTCCCCGCCCAGATGCAGAGGTCGGTGCACCTCTCCTTTACCTTTGCCCTTGTCTTTCTCCTCTACCCCCTGACCATAAAGAGGGCCCTCAACAAGCTGAAGTGGTTCAACTACCTCTTCGCTGCTTTCACGGTCTATGTGGGGAGTTACATGACCATCAATTACACCCGGATCATGGAGGCCGGCGGCGACTATATCCAAATGGACTATATCGTCGGCGCCGTTGGGGTGCTGCTGACTCTGGAGGCGGCCCGCCGCGTCGTGGGACTCCCCATCATGATCATCGCGAGCACCTTTCTCCTTTACTCCTATCTCGGCCCCTATTTCCCGGGGTTTCTTGCGCACCGGGGGTACTCCATCCAGCGAATCGTCTCGCATATGTACTTCACGACGGAAGGGATCCTCGGCATCCCCCTGGGGGTCTCGGCATCCTTTATTTTTCTGTTCATCCTCTTCGGAGCCTTTCTGGAAAAGACGGGGATCGGCAAGCTCTTCATCGACATTGCCGACTCGATCGCTGGCTGGGCCGCTGGCGGCCCAGCCAAGGTGGCTGTGATCACCAGCGCCCTCGAAGGGACCGTCTCGGGAAGTTCTGTCGCCAACACCGTCGGATCGGGAAGCTTCACCATCCCGATGATGAAGAGGCTCGGCTACCGGCCTGAATTCGCCGGCGCCGTGGAGGCGGCCGCCTCCACGGGCGGCCAGATCATGCCTCCCATCATGGGTGCCGCGGCCTTCCTGATAGCCGAATTCACCAACACCCCTTACATCGAGATCGCCAAGGCCGCCGCCATTCCGGCCTGCCTTTATTTCCTGGGCATCTTCATCGAGGTTCACTTCGAGGCCAAGCGGTGCAACCTCAAGGGGATGAGCCGCGACCAGTTGCCCAAATTCATGGAGGTTCTGTTGAAGCGGGGCCATCTCTTCGTTCCGCTGGTCGCGATCATCTATGTCCTGGTCGAAGGATACACCCCGACCTTCGCCGCCCTCGTCGGCCTGGGTCTGTCGATCGTCGCGGGGATGATCAAGAAGGCCACCCGCATGAGTCTCTGGGACATCATCACCGCCATGCAGGCGGGCGCCCGCGGGGCGGTAGGTGTCGCCACGGCCTGCGCAACGGCGGGGATCATCGTCGGCGTCGTCACACTGACGGGGATCGGCCTCAAGATGGCCAACGGTCTCGTGGAAATCGCCGGCGGAAATCTCTTTTTCACCCTCTTCTTCACAATGATCACCTCACTGATCCTGGGCATGGGTGTCCCAACGACGGCCAACTACGTCATCACCTCCACGATCGCGGCCCCGGCCCTCATCATGTTGGGGGTGCCGATCCTGGCGGCTCATCTGTTCGTTTTTTACTTCGGGATCGTGGCGGATATTACCCCGCCGGTGGCTCTGGCTGCCTATGCCGGTGCGGGTATCGCAAAGAGCGATCCGTTCTGGACAGGGGTCGAGGCGACCAAGCTCGCCATCGGGGCCTTTATCGTTCCATACATCTTCGTCTTCAACCCGGCGATGGTTCTGATCGGCACCACCCCGCTGCTCCTAGCGATGAATCTCATAACCGCCTGTGGGGGGATGCTGGGCGTCGGTGTCGCAATGATCGGATTTGCCTTCACCAACATGAGGTGGTGGGAGCGGATCTGGTTTGCCGTGGGAGGATTACTTTTAATCGATCCGGGAGTCACGACGGATATCATCGGCATCGTCATGCTGACGTTGGGATTCCTCAATCAATGGCGCATCCGCAAACGGACGAAAGACGTCGTTCAGACCTGCTGAGTAAGTGGGGAGAAAAAACACTTTCTACTGACTCCGGGCGTGACTAAAAAAGAAATCCAAAGTAAGAGGGAGCTCTCCAATGAAAGCTAAAAAAATCAGGGTAATTCATTATGGCCTCGGCCCGATCGGCTTGGCCACGGCGAAATTGATCCTCACGAAACCCGATATGGAGATTGTCGGCGCCGTCGACATCGCCAAGGAGATGGTGGGTAAGGACCTCGGCGAGGTCCTGGGCGTGCAACCCCTCGGTGTCCACGTTACGGACAATGCCGAACGCCTCTTCTCGAAGGTGAAGGCCGACGCGGTGATCCACACCGCGGGATCCCGCCTGAAGCGGATCTTCGGTCAGCTCGAAGAGATCATCCGGGGCAGGAAGAACATCGTCTCCTCCGCGGAAGAGCTTTTCTACCCCTCCCCCGAAAACGCCGAACTGGGAGCAAAGATCCACCAACTGGCCCTTTCGGCGGGCGTCACGGTCCTGGGAACCGGCGTCAATCCCGGTTTCGTCATGGACGCCCTGCCGCTGGCCCTCACCGGTGTATGCAAGGAGGTCCGGGAAGTCCACGTGGAGCGGGTCGTCGACGCCAGCACACGCCGCTACCCTCTGCAAAAGAAGATCGGGGCGGGGATGACGGAGGATCTGTTCCGGGAGAAAATCGCCGGGAAAGCCATGGGCCATGTCGGCCTCCTCGAATCTCTCTATCTCATCGCCGACCGGCTGCACTTTGCACTCGATGAGGTCTGTGAGTCCGTCGAACCGGTGATCGCCGAAAAACCCTTGAAAACTGAATATTTCGAGTTGAACCCCGGTGACGTGGCCGGGATCAGGAATATCGGCGAGGGCCTTAAGGGGGGGAAAAAGATTCTCACTCTCGACCTCAGGATGTACATCGGCGCGGTAAACCCGTACGATGCCATCCGGATCGTCGGCTCGCCCGATCTCAACCTTCGGATCGAGGGGGGCGTGGCCGGTGACGAGGCGACGGCCGCAATTCTTGTGAATTCCATCCCGGCCGTTATCGCGGCGGCCCCAGGATTGGTCACGGTCAAAGATCTCCCGGCGCCTTACTGTATTCAATAGACGGTTGAAGGGGCCTCAAATTACAAGTCGGTCGCCAGCCTCCAGCAGCTCATCGGTGAGCAGATGCGAAAACAGACAGCGGAGAAGTAACCGCTTCCGTCAGCAGGGCTTTGAGGAACAGGACGCCCGCCTCGAGCTGAGCCACGGGGATATGTTCCTGCGGCGAATGGGGATCCGCGACGCCGAGGCCGAGACCCACACAGGGAAGGCCGCGGGAGTTGAAGACATTGGCGTCCATGCCGCCGCCGGATGTCTTAAGATGGGGTTCGATGCCGATCGAACGGGCCGCACGAAGGGCGTTGGCTATTACCGGATGCGTCTCCGGAATGATGAAGGTCTCGAAGGGCGCGTCCCGCCGGACAGTCAGACGGGCGCCGGAGGCCGCCGCCGCTTCATTGAAGGCTGCGAAGACCGCCTGGACCTCCCGCTCCAGTTTTTCCTTATCGATGCTCCGGACTTCGATGGCCACTTCCGCGCGGTCGGGAACGATGTTCCGGGCCTTCCCTCCGCTGATGACGCCGACATTCAAGGTGGTCTGCGCGTCGATCCGGCCGGAACGGAGACGGGCGACAGCCGAGGCCGCCGCGACGATGGCGTTGATCCCCTTCTCCGGGCAGACCCCTGCATGGGCGGCCTTTCCTTCCAGAACGAAATCCAGATCCACCTTGGACGGCGCCTGGTTGACGATGCTTCCCACATCCTCGCTGCTGTCCAGGATATAGCCGAAAGCGGCATGTAAATCGGCAGTCAGATGCTTGGCGCCGAAGAGCCCCACCTCTTCCTGGACGCTGAAGACGATCTCGATGTCGCTGTGCGGCGCATCCGCGGCCTGCAACTCGGAAAGGACGGCCAAGATGATCGCGATCCCGGCCTTGTCGTCCGCCCCGAGGACGGTTTCACCGTTGCTGTAGATGACGCCGTCGCGGAGGACCGGCGTCATTCCCTCAGTCGGGCCGACGGTATCCATGTGGGCGCCGAGCAGAATGGCGGGTCCGGCGCTGTTCCCCTGCACGCGGACAACGATGTTGCCCGTGTCGCTGCCGGTGAGCGCGGCCGAATCGTCCACAACCGGTTCCATTCCCAGCTCCCGGAGTCTTGCAACCAGATAGGCGGCCACGGGGGCCTCCCGGCGGGAGGGACTGTTCAATGAGGCCAGGGCCATAAACTCTTCCACGACATTGATTTTCATAGGTTCACCTTTCTTGTGTTTTTTCTTTAAGGACTTCGATGAAGGCGTCGATCCGGGTCTCGATCTGGCTCTCGGAGAAGCTCCGTGCGTCGACCATGTCCGCCTCGATCATGACCGTCGGAATCCCTTTCTTTTC
>CAZINF010000161.1:0-6830 GCA_964540555.1 uncultured Syntrophus sp.
TCCGTGATCGTCGGCCTTCCGTCGGCGCCGTTTCTCCTGCCCAGGGAAACCAGTTCTCGCTTGCGATAATCCACGGAATGGTATCCCTCGACACCGAAAAAACGGATCTTCTGCAGGATCTTCCCGGTGACCCGGCTTGCGGTGATGTTCGCGACGCATCCACTCTCAAAGGTCAGGCGGGCGTTGGCGATGTCCACCTTGTCCGAGAGCACCGAGACCCCCACGGCATCGACGGTTTTGACAGGTGAACGGACGAAATGGATGATGATGTCCAGGTCGTGGACCATCAGATCGAGGATCACATCCACGTCCGTTCCGCGTTCAAAAAAGGGATGAAGACGGTGGGATTCGATGAAAAGAGGCTGCTCCATCACCGTGTGAAGGGCCGCCACGGCCGGGTTGAAGCGCTCGATAAAGCCGATCTGAAAAACGAGCCTTTTCGCATCCGCCAAGGCGATCAGTTCATCCGCCTCGGCAAGAGTCGCGGCGATGGGCTTTTCCAGAAGGACGTCCACGCCCGCCTTCAGAAAGACCGAGGCGACCTCGTGATGGGCGCCGGTCGGCACGGCGATGGAAACGGCGTCAACCATTCCGGCAAGCTTCGGGCAATCGGCGACGGTCTGGCAACCGTAGAGGTCCGCAGCCTGCCTGGCTCGTTCCGGGACGGCGTCGACAACCCCGACGATCCGGCACCCCGGAATATTCTGATATTTTTGAAGGTGGTACCCCCCGAGGTGTCCGATGCCGACCACGCCGATTCTGATTTCTTCCATTTTTTTACCCGCATATCCCCTTTTTTACCTGCATATCCCCCGTTCCGATTTCCGGATAAAATCCAGAAACTTCCGGATCTCGGGGAGATCTTCCACCTCCTGTTCGACTTTTTGGATCGCCGCGGACAAGAGCAGCGAGGAGCGGAAAACGATCCGGTAGGCCGCCTTCAGGGCCTGGATCGACTCGACGGAGAACCCCCGACGCTTCAGGCCGATCAGGTTCAGACCGAAGAGCTTGGAAAAGTTGCCGGAGGCCATGACGAAGGGGGGGATGTCCTTGGTCACCGCCGAGGCCCCCCCGATGATGCAGTGGGCCCCGATCCGTGTAAACTGGTGGATGCCCGACAGTCCGCCGATGATGGCAAAGTCTTCCACATGAACATGGCCGCCCAGATTAGCTCCGTTGGCCATGACGATGTGATCCCCGAGCTTGCAGTTATGGGCAACGTGGCAGTATGCCATCAGCAGATTGTGATTCCCGATGAGGGTGACGCCGGCGTCGGCTGCGGTTGACCGGTGGATTGTGACAAACTCCCGGATCGTGTTGTGGTTCCCGATGACGACCCGCGTCTCCTCCCCCCGGTACTTCAGATCCTGCGGGGGGCCGCCAAGAGCGGCGAACGGGGAGATCCGGCATCCTTCGCCTATATCGGTATGACTCTCGATGACTGCGTGAGGGCCGATGGTTGTGTTCTTCCCGATATGGCAATCGGGACCGATGATGGAGTATGGTCCGACCTCAACCCCTTCGGCGAGCGTCGCGTCAGGGGAGATGACTGCTGTGGGGTGGATATTCATAAAGGTTCCTTCTTTGTCTTCGCTTCCAACGCAGTGACCCGCCGTTGCAAAGCAGATAGGGTCTCCCGCATTGCCGGAAGTTTTGAGCGACAGGCCTCCATTTTCAACCATTCCCCATGGGGCATATGCGGCTTGCCGGCGACGACCCGGCCCGCGGAGACGTCCTTGTGGACGCCCGATCCGGCGGCAATCATGACGTGATCCCCGATCCGGATATGGCCGACGAGGCCCGCCTGGCCGCCGATGATGACGCCTCTTCCCAAGTGCGTGCTCCCGGAGATACCGACCTGGGCGACCACGACGGAATATTCTCCGATCACCACATTATGGGCGATCTGGACGAGGTTGTCGATCTTCACCCCCCGCTGGACCCAGGTCCTGCCGAGGGCGCCGCGGTCAATGGTCGTGTTGGCGCCGATCTCAACATCATCGTCGATCTGGACGTAACCGACCTGGGGAATCTTCAGGTTTTCCTGCCCGGGTCCGGCAAATCCGAAACCGTCGGACCCGATGACGGCGCCCGCATGGATGACAACACGCCGGCCGATCAGGCAGCGGCGGTAAAGCGTGACGCGGGGGTAAAGGATCGAAGCCTCGCCGACGACGGCATCCCTGCCGATGAAGACGCCCGGGTAGAGGATCGCCTTGCTCTCGACCCGCGCCCCGCGGCAGATATGGACGCCGGGGTAAACCACGGCGTCCGGAGAGACCGAAGCCCCGGCCTCGATGCAGGCGTGTTCGCTGATTCCCGCCCCCTCTTCTTCCTCGGGGTGGAAGAGGGCCAGGAGCCGGCCTAACGCGATGTAAGGTTCCTCGACGATGAGGAGATTTTTCCCCGTACAGGCCGTTTCCGACGCGACGAGTATCGCGCTTGCTCCGGTCGTCTCCATTCGCTTTTTGTACTTCGGATTGGCCACGAAAGTGAGGTCCCCCTCACCGGCATCGTCGATCGCCCGGATCCGCTCGATGCGAATCCCGCCGTTGCCACTGATGCGTCCGCCCAGAAAAACGGCGATCTCGCTGAGTGTCATGATCACTTTTCCCATCCGTCACTTCTTGGGTTTGGCTGTCTTGCCGAATTCCTCGATCACCCGCTTTGTCAGGTCGTTCTCCTTCGCGAAATAGGCCAGAGGGATGGCGCTCACGTCGATGATCATGCCGTATTTTTCCCTTTCACCGATCGCCTGGACCAGCTTCAGAATGTCGGGTATCAGTTTCTTGTACATCTCCTGCTCCTTTGCCTTGAACTCGTCTTCGGAATCCTTGACCTCGATCTGAAAATCCCGGACTTTCTTCTGAAAAGCGAGCTCTCTTTCCTTTACAACGTCTTCCTTGAGAAGCGGGCGCTGTTTATCGAGGTCGTCCTTGAGCTTCTTGAGTTCATTGTCCTCTCGCTGCAATTTTTCCTTTGTCTTCTTGAACTCCTCCATCACTTTCTTCCCGGAGCCGGATGAGAGCATGACTTCCCGAATGTCCACGAACCCAGTCTTTTCAGCCGCCGCGGCCCATGATCCCATAAGGACCAGCATCGGAATCACCAGCCCCGTAATAAACAAACCCTGCCTTTTCATTTCCCATTCCCCTTTCCCATGTATTTGTATCAGAACCTCTTCCTTATCCTACATGAACATTCCGATCGAGAATTCCCACCGGCTGGTGGATTCGCCTGGTTTCGGATCGAGGACGTACCCCCATTCCAGACGGAGGGGCCCGATCGGGGAGTACCAGCGGATCCCCGCCCCCGCCGTTTTCCGCATATCACCCAGGTGGTAGCCGCTTTCCCAGGAGTTGCCGGTGTCGAAGAAGACCACTCCCTTCATTCCGGCGTTCTTGATCAGCGGAATGATGTACTCGAAATTAAAGTTCAACAATGTAAGACCGCCGATGACCGTCCCCGTGGCGGGATCTTTCGGTCCCACTTCCCTAAGCCCGCGCAGGGAGTTGATCCCTCCGAGATAGTACCGCTCATAAATGGGGACCTCTTTCCCTTCGTTGGCGGTCATATAACCGATCCTTCCCCGGACGCCGAAAACGGTGTCCAAGGGGAGCGGGAAGAACCAGGCGGAGGTTGCCCCGTAACGTGTGTAACTGACGTCCCCCAGGAGAGGGCCTCCGGTATATTCCAGCGAGACGGTGTTCTTCGACCCGGTCGAGGGGAATATCGCATCGTCCGTTGAGTCTCGGGCGATGCTGAAAGAAACGCCGCTGCTCGTCGTCTTTCCGGCCTGCTTCTTGATGTAAAGCGATGCCGTGTCCAGGACCGCCTTCACGGTGTCCACGGAGAGGCGGTACCCGACATAACCGGTCACGTACTGATAGAGGGGATAGCCCAGGACCGTCCCGAATCCGCTGGAATCGAGCTTGTAGGCGTCGTATTCGCGGTAGAGGTTCCAGATGTCGAACTTGCTCCGGAGAGGGATGTCGAAAAGCCAGGGCTCGGCGAAGGAGAGGTCGTAAAGGGTAAAGCGGGAACCGACGCTCGCCTTGAGACTCAGGGTCTGGCCCCGGCCGAATAGGTTCTGCTGGGAGACCTGGGCAGAAAGGACTCCCTGGTCCATGGCGCTGTATCCGGCGCCGAGGCTGAACATCCCTGTCGGCTTCTCCTTAACGCCGATGTTTATGTCCGTCAGGGTTTCGTCTGGGCCTTTCTGGGTCTGGAAGTCGATCTCTTCGAAGTATCGCAACCGGTTCAGGGCCAGGTAACTGTCCTTAAGCTTTGTCCGGCTGAAGAGATCTCCCTCAACCACAAAGAGCTCACGGCGGATCACTTTGTCGCGCGTCTTGGTGTTCCCGGTGATGTTGATCCGGTTGAAATAGACCAGCTTCTTCTTGATGATTTCATAAGTCACATCGACGGTCTGGGTCTTCTCCTGCGGTTCGGTGCGGGGGGCGACGTCGGCGCTTGCAAAACCCTCGTCATTGCAGACCTGCGCCAGGTAATCCATGTCCTTAATGATCGCTTCGCGGTCGTAGAAGTCCTTCTTTTTGATCTGGAGTTTCGCCAGCAGGTCCGCACGCGGGGTTTTGAGCTCGTCGCCGGTGATTGTCACTTTGCCCACACGGAATTGCCGACCCTCCGAAACGTTAATCTTGACGGTGATTCCCTCCTTTTCGGGGGTAATCTCGGGCTCGCCGACCTGGGCGTTGATGAAGCCGTTGTTCAGGTAGAAAGCATTGATCTTCCCCATGTCCTGCTTGAGCTGATCTTTCTTTAGGACGCCGGAGTCGGTGATGAAGTGGAAGATGCCCCATTCGGTCGTGGTCATCATGTTCTTCAGTTCCCTTGTGGTGAAGGTGCGGTTGCCTTCGAAGACAATGTTCCGGATGAAGAGTTTTTCATTTTCGTCAATGCTGATAACGATGGTGACGTCCCGCTCGCGTTCCTTCTCGATGACGTAACGGATCTCGGCGTTATAGTACCCCTTGCTGTCATAGAGGGTCTTGATCTTTTCCATGTCGGCCTTGAGCCTCTCGGGATTGACCGTCTGCCGGCTCCGGACAGTCATCACACCTTCAATCTCATCTTTTTTCAAGGCCTTGTTCCCATTGATCCGGATCTCCGTGATCATCGGTTTTTCGACAACATTGAAGGCGACGACCTTTCCCTCGGGAATATCCGTCAACTCCACCGCGACATCATCGAAGTAGCCCATCTTGAAGATGGCCTTGATATCGGTGGAAAGGTTCTCATCGGTCAAGATATCCCCCACGGCGCTTTTCAGGACTTGATTGATGGCGCTTCCGTCGATTTTTCGGTTGCCTTTGAATTCAATGCGGGCGATCCTCTGCTCGGGGGCGATCCGGCTCATGATGTCCATCCGGAGCTGGGCGAGTATGGCGCCGAGGCGCTGCCTGCCTTTGCCCTGAACGTATACTCCCGGGAGGGCTTTCCCCGTGCGGACATCGATCAGCCGCGCATCCACACTGATCTGCTCACCAAATTCCGTAAGGCTCCCCGTGATCGTGTAGACGGCGTCGGCCTTTCTGCCTACATCGAGGACCAGGGCATCGTCGAGGAGTCTCCCTTCAGTGGCCGCGGCAATGGCTTTCCTGTCGACAAGGCGGATGGTTTTCGATTTCAGAAGTTCCGCGGCCACGCCTTGATAGACCGTTTCCTGGAGGTTGGCGGCGCTCTTCGGGGTAGTGCTGTGGATGACAAAGGGAAACAGAGCGACATTCCTGATGTTTTCTGCCGTTACTCCCCGGACCGGCCAGGCAAGAATCGATGCCAGAACCATTGATGCGCATATCAGAAAAAATTTTTTATTCATGGGTATAAATCCTTCCGTCGCGCAGACCGATTTGCTGAGACATCCGGCCGGCCAGTGACTGGTTGTGTGTGACCACGATCAGTGTAATCCGCTTCGCTGAGTTCAATGCCATCAGAATCGCTTCTATCTTCTTTCCGGTTTCCGTGTCAAGGTTTCCTGTGGGTTCGTCCGCGAGTAGGATTTCCGGTTCGAGAATAAGCGCGCGCGCTATGGCGACCCGCTGTTGCTCCCCACCGGAGAGTTCTCCGGGTTTGTGGGTCATCCGGTCTCCCAACCCCACTTCGTTGAGGATCGTCTCCGCCTTTCTCCTCGCCTCGGTTTTCGGGATCCGCCGTATCAGGGCGGGCATCATCGCATTCTCGAGAGCGCTGAATTCGGGAAGGAGATTATGAAACTGAAAAACGAAACCGATCTTCCGGTTCCGGAAGGCGGCAAGTTTCTGCTCCGGCCAGGTGAAGACATCGACGCCGTCGAAGAGGACAGAGCCGGATGTCGGATGGTCGAGGGCGCCGAGAATATGGATCAGCGTGCTCTTGCCCGAGCCGGAAACTCCCACGACGGCTAAGGATTCTCCCTGAACGATGTGGAGGTTCAAGTTTTTGAGAACTTCGATCTTGAGCCCGTCTTTGAGAAAGGTTTTGCTGAGGTTCTCGACCTGGATCATACGCTTTGTCCCATAGTCTTTCCGTAAAAAGGTCGCAAAAAACGGGACGGCTTCGTAAAAAGACCGCAGGCAAGGCGCGCGAATTCTGAGGAATGAGGCGTACTGTTGCGTACGCCGCAATGACGAAGGATGAAGCGCAACGCAGCATCCGGACTTTTTACGAAGCCGTCATTCATAGCGCAAAGCCTCCGCAGGATCAAGCCGGGAGGCTCGCCAGGAGGGATAGATCGTGGAGAGAAAACTGATCAGCATCGTACCCGCGATGATGATCCCCACATCGCCGAAGTTCACCTGCGAAGGGAGCTCGCTTAGGTAGTATACCTC
>CAZINF010000162.1:0-6730 GCA_964540555.1 uncultured Syntrophus sp.
TCATCAGCGCATAGAGGTCCTTCTTCAGGGCCTCCAGGTCGAGTTTCTTGAATTCTTCTGCATAATTGAACGCCTCCCCCATCGGGTTGCTCAGGCCAGAGTGCTGATGAAGCATCTTGAGGTTTAACTGGTTCGGCCACCAGTCCCGGTTCGACGTTCCTCTGCCGGCAGTGGGTTTGTTCGTTTTACCCGTTACCGGGCACTTGCTATCTTTACTCATCTCTGCTCTCCTTTCCTTTCATGTTTGGATTTGTACAGCTAACGAGGGATTATCCGGAATCGTTCCAGTTGAAACAGTAAAAAAAAACAACAGGACCGCCGCCCTCAGGATGCACGATCCTGCCCTTTTTGCGCGCCGGGAAGATCCGGCCGGTGCGCGAGACAGTCGCGGCAATGCCCGTAATATTCCATCCTCGCGTCCGTCACCATAAATCCCGATTTTCTGGCGACATCCTTTGGTTCGACGGAGGGAGGGATGCTGTAATCCTCGATCTTGCCGCACTGTCTGCAGACGAGGTTGACATGCTCCCGGAGATCGACATCGTAGCGGTTTTCCATCCGGTCGAATTCCAGGGATTTGATGAGACCCTGGCGGGAAAAATAGGCCAAGGTCGCATAAACTGTCGATAAGCTGACGCTCTTCGCCTTTTTTCGCGCCTGCTCGTAGATCAGATTTGCACCGGGATGAAGGTGCCCGTTTTCGATCAGCGCATCCACAATCGCCAGCCTCTGGGGGGTAATCTTGAACCCCTTCGCCCGGATTTGACGGATAAGTCCATCTTTGGTGATCGGTTTCATTTCGGAATCATTCCAGATTGGATTGAATGTATATAACCGCTGCCTGTCTGTCAAGGATTTTTACTGGTTGCTGCTTCCGGATGTTCAAAGGGCATCATCGATGCGGTCGATGAACCCGCGTAAGGCGGTGTTGAAGGCCTGCGGCTGTTCGATATTGGAGAGATGGGCTGCGTCTTCCAGAATGACCATCTCCGATCCGTCGATCATCCGGTGGATCACGGTAGCCTGTTCGACGGTGCAGCCGGGATCATGGCGTCCGACAAGGATAAGCGTCGGTGTTTTCACCTGGAGGAGCATCGTCGTCTGCGCCACGTCGCGCACCGCGCTCCCGCAGGCGATGTACCCCTCGACGGGGGTGCTTAAAATCATTCGGCGCACCTTTTCCACCGACTGCGGATCGCGCGTGATGAACGGAGCGGTGAACCAGCGCTGGATCGTCGAGTCGACCAGGCCCGCCATGCCTTGTGTCAAGGCGATTGCGAAACGTTCCTCCCATAGGGAACGGGGGGGCATCTCGCTTGCCGTGTCGCACAACGAAAGCGAGTAGACCCGGCCCGCATAACGCGCGCCGATCTGTTGAGCGATCATGCCGCCCATCGACAGACCGACGAAGTGCGCTTTTCGGATGCCGAGTTGGTCGATCAGGCCGACAGCGTCATCCGCGAGCATCGCGATCGAGTAGGGACCGGGCGTTGTTCCCGAACGGCCGTGTCCGCGGGTGTCGTAACGGAGCACGCGGTAGCGGTCGGCAAGGGCGGGAACGGTGATGTCCCACATCGTGTGGTCCGACATGAGGCTGTTGCTCATCATGACTACATGCCCGTCTTCAGGGCCGTCGAAACGGCAGGCATGCTCGACGCCGTTTACCCTGATTTTCCGTAGGTCGTCTTCTTTTTGCGTCATCTCTCATCTCCTTCTTTTGAACGCTGACCGCAATCCTATATCTTTCGAAACAGCCTGGATGTGATTTCCGCCACATGCCTGCCCTGGAATCGGGCCGCCGCAAGCTCATTTTCACTGGGCATGCGTTCGCCTTTACCCCCCGCAATGGTCGATGCCCCATAAGGGGACCCGCCGCTCATCTCATCGATTCGCATCTGCCCTGTAAAAGCATAGGGAAGGCCGACCACGATCATGCCGTGATGCAGCAGGGTTGTATGAAAACTCAGGATGGTCGATTCCTGGCCGCCGTGCTGGGTTGCGCTGCTGGCAAAGACGCTTCCCACTTTACCGACAAGCGCCCCCTGCGACCAGAGTCCTCCGGTCGCATCGAGAAACTGGCGCATCTGGCCGCACATGTTCCCGAATCGCGTCGGCGTGCCGAAAATGATGGCGTCCGCCTGGGCCAACTCTTCCACCTTGCAGACCGGGATAGAAGCCATCCCTTTCTGAGCTTCCAGCGCACCCATTTTTTTCAGGACCTCTTCGGTCAGGGTTTCCGGCACACGATACAGGGAGACGTCTGCCCCGCCGACTGCCTTTGCGCCTTCCACCACAGCCTCGGCCATTCGGCGGATATGACCATACAGGGAATAATAGACGATAAATACCTTCATTTCATACCTCCTTCTTCAAGGCTGTAAAGGTTCTTCTGAAACCCTGATCCTGAAGACAAAAAGACACCCCGCAGCATGCAGCGGGGTGTCTCTCACGAACCCTGCTTTTCACCCGAACCGATCGCGATTCCTGAAACCTGCGAAGATCCGGGGGAAACCCCTTGCTGGTAGAACCCGCGCATCAACTGACCAGTTCTATATCCTCAAAAGGCGCCGTGAACCAGATCATCGGCTGAATCCTGTAAGGATTTCCCTTTACCCTCGGACCAAAAGCGGCAGGCGAATTGGTTGCAGTCAGGGGAATGAACATCGTCTTGTCGTAAATGAGCTTCTGGATCCGGGTGATCAAGTCCTTCCGCACTTTCGGCGAAGTCTCACGATTGTATTTATCCCATGCCTCCTGAACGTCGGGATAGTTCCCGTAGGACGTGGAGCCGAAAAGGTAGAGCAGTCGCCCTCCGATTGTCGGGGCCTGGGAGTTGTCGATAAAAATGCCGCCCTTCATTTTCCCCCCCTGGCGGTTGGCGAACCAGGCGGGCCGATCATAAAGCACCGTATCGACCGTTATGCCAATGGCTTTCCAGTAATTGGCCACCTGTTCTCCATAGGGCCAGTACCCCCCTTGGTAGGGATAATATTTCCCCCCGTGGAAGCCCTTCGGATAACCCGCCTCGGCCAAAAGCTTCTTGGCCGCAGCCGGGTCGTAGGGATCCGCCGGATATTCCACTGCCATAGGATCTCCTGGCAAGCCCAGCGATCCTATCGGGCCGCAACCGGGCATGTGGATGTCGGCCAGGGTTTGCCGGTCTATGGCCAGGCTGGCCGCCTTGCGGACCCGCTCGTCCGCCCAGGGTGATTTCGGATCGAACTGGGAGGTAAAGTACACCATCCACCGCGACGGACTGAGGGGGGCCAGCATTCTGAGTTTGGTCTCTTTTTTCAGATTTTCATAAAAAACGCCCTGCATCAGGGTCGCGATGTCGGCCTCTCCTCTCCCGGCCATGGCCAGGCGGGTCGCCGGCTCGGAGACGATATGAATCTCGATTCGCTTGATGGACGGCGCTTTTCGCCAGAATTCCGGAAATGCCTCCCCCACCAGCCTCTGACCCGCCACGAATTCGACGAATTTATACGGACCCGCGCCGATAGGGTGCTTTTTATACCCCGCCTCCCCCACCTTTTCTATGTATTTTTTCGGTGCGATCCAGGCGATGGTGGTCGCCCCCGGCAGGAGATACTCCAGGAAATCGGGAAACGGTTCCTTGAACCTGATGCGGACAAGATGAGGGTTCACGGCTTCTATTTTCTCCGTCTTGTCGTGGATGATTTTCGCCTGGTTGGCCTTGTATCTCCAGTAACTGAAGATCACATCCTCGGCGGTCAGGGGATCCCCGTTGTGGAACTTCACCCCCTGGCGAAGTTTGAATTCATAGACCTTTGCATCGGGGCTGATGGTCCACGACTCGGCCAGGCAGGGGCTCAAGTTGCCGTCGGGCATGGGCTTCAACAGGGCGTCATGTAAAAGATAAAGGACGATCTGTGAAGGGATGAGCGAGCTGTTGGTCGCGGGGTCAAGCCAATCTGCCGAAAGACCCCAGTGTATGGCTTGCTTTAGTGTGCCGGCTGGAGGAGCCGCCTGCGCATCTCTTGCGCCGCCGCTGAGAATTCCTCCTACGGCTAAAATCCCCGCGATCACCAGAATCCAGATGCACCTCGGTTTCATGGTTCCCTTTGTTCGACGTTTCATGGCTTCCCCCTTTCGATGGTTTTGGTTTTTTGAAGCTCCCCGCATACGGGGCGGAGCGTTCCCGCAAGGAAGTGTTTTACTCGTTCTTAATTATCCTGCCCCCGACAAAATGTCAAAGTGATTTATCACAGGATACCGCATGACCTAAAAGAAAATGAGAGCGCCGGTCCGCGTGTCCCTGAGTGAAGCTCCCCGCCCAAAGGGCGGGGCTTCCCGGTAGGGAAGGGTTCTTTTCTCGATGCGCCCCTCAACCCCGCCTGCAAGGCGGGGCTTGCGGGAAGCGCTCCCGGTCATGCCGCGGACAGGCCCGCCTCGAGCTTCGATGTTGAAGCGACGGACACGAAGCGGACATGTGCCGTTCCGTTTTTTGAAAAGCGATAATGCGACCCGATCGGTATATGGATGATGCCACCGGCCGATACATCCTCCCGGTCATCATCGACCTCGGCTCGAAGTGATCCGCAAAGAACATAGATAAACTCCTCGTGGAGACTCTCCTGAAGCGGTTGATCGCAGGGCTTCACCATCTCGGTAAATCCGAACACCATCCGTTCGCCCTCGAACGTATAGCGGCGGTCGCCGGACGACGGGGGCGCGTCCAGGGCATCAATGATAGGGTAATAGCAATCCCCGAGACCTTCGATACGAACAGAGGCTTTACCCGAATCCTTCTTGATTTCTCCTTGCCCGACGGACCATCCCGCCTTTTCAAATTCCGCTGTCGCATCATCCAGTGAAGTGGCATGATCCGGCAGGGCCTCCCCCACGCTCAAACCGACCACACTCCAGGTTTTATCCTTTATGTAGAGGTAATTCAATGGTCCGTCCTCGGTTGCCGTCATCTGATGTTGACCGCAAGGGGGGATATGAATAAAGGTTCCGGGAGAAACAATCCGGCGGTCCGTGCCGGCAAGGGAGTTGATTTTCCCTACGGTGGGGAAGATGAACAGTTCGTTGGGATGGTAATGAATCACGGACCCCTCGCCGGGTTTCTTGCAGTTCAGGCAGAAGTAAATCGTTTTCCCTTCTATAATCGGGCCGTGCGCGGTAGAAAGGCGCGGCGTCAGGTATCGCCCTTCCATTTCATCAAACCGGTAAAAAGGCATGGTCTGTTTCCCCTTTTATCTTGCTGTGGAAGATAATCAGATGCGCTTCCACCCCCACGCTTCATCGTGGATGACGAGCTTTTTATGTCCCGGTCGCCTGTCCACAAAAACCTTGCCTTCCTTCATCACAATCATGATCTTTTCCTTCTCCTGGAGGATGCGAATATCGCTCAACGGATCGCCCATGACCGCGATGATATCGGCAAATTTTCCGGGCTCGAGCGTTCCCGTTTCCTTCCCCAGCCAGATCGCCTCGGCCGCGTTCTTCGTGGCGGTCTGAATCGCCTCCATCGGCGTCATGCCGTAATCGACGTAGATCTCGAGCTCCTGGGCGTTGGCGCCCATTTCGGCATCGATCTGCGTATCGGTCCCCATGGCGATCTTCACCCCGGCCTTGATGAATCGCTGAAATGTCTCTTTGGTCGTCGGCTGAAGCGTCTTCATCTTATTCAATGTGAATTCGGAAGTCCCCACCCGCCTTCTCACCTCAATGGCGCGATCCGATCGATGGAGCAGCGTCGGAACAATGAATTTCTTCTTCGATACCAGCAGGTCGATGGCCTCGTCATCCGTAAAAACGCAATGATCTATGGTATCGGCGCCCGCCCTTATGGCCATTTTCTGAGCGGTGGGCGTAAAGCAGTGACAGGCGCAGTGTTTGTGGAGCGAGTGGGCTTCATCCACAATGGCGTCAAGCTCTTCCTGGGTCATATTTCTGACGTCCGGGGCCTCCTTGTCCGTTCCTCCTCCGCCGGAGGCGCAGGTCTTGATGAAATCGACCCCGACCCTCAACTGCTGACGGACAAGCTTGCGAAGCTCCCAGGGTCCGTCGGCGGTGGCGTCCGGTTCTCTCCTACAACCGCGGGGGACGATCAGATCAAGATGAGAGCCGGTCATGGTGGCATACCCGCCCACCACAAGTCGCGGTCCGGCAAAAATGCCCGCCTCAACGGCATCCCGAAGGGCAACCAGTTCCACTGAATTGTGACCCCCGTATGCATTGGGCCAGGGGTGGTCCCGCAGTGTGGTGAATCCCATTTCGAGCATGATCTGCTGGTGCAAAAGCGTGTAGAGCATCTGCAGGGGAGGGGTGACTTCGAGCTGGGATACGCGATAATTTTTAAAGGTAAGGACATTGTGCGCCGAGCAGTGGAGGTGTATATCGAGCAGACCCGGCATCAGAGCGCAATCGGCCATGTCGATGATCTCGGCATCACCGGGAAGGGCGATCTTGCCTTCCGTTCCGATTGCCTTGATACGCCCTTCTTCGATGATCACCACCGCGTTTTTCAAAACGTCGCCGCCGAGACCGTCGATCAGTCGGCGTCCCTTTAAGACGGTAGTCTTTTCGAGTTTCTTTTCCATCATTCATCCTCTCTTCTCCGGTCCATAACCGGGTTCATAGTGGGCGCCGGTTTTTTCCCCGTCCACGGCGGCGCCAGCGATCCCCCATGTCGTATCCTTCACGACAAAATAATCGGCCCCCCCTTCCGAAACAGCGACCAGATAGTGGGCGGCATTGG
>CAZINF010000163.1:0-6701 GCA_964540555.1 uncultured Syntrophus sp.
TTCAACGAGAACCTCAATACCCGCAAGGCCGTTTACCGGCACTTTCCCCAGGCCATTCCCTCCGGTTTCGCGATCGACAAGCTGGGGACCTCCCCCTGCAAGGCGGCCTGTCCCACCCACATCAGCGTCCAGGGATACGTGGCCCTCATCGCCGCCGGCAAGTTCAAGGAAGCCCTCAAACTCATCAAGAAGGACAACCCGTTTCCAATTGTCTGCGGACGCGTCTGCAACCACCCCTGCGAGGAGGCCTGCAAAAGGGGCGAGGTGGACGAGCCGATCGATATCATGCATCTGAAACGTTTCGTGGCCGACCTCGATCTCAACGACGAAACCCGCTTCGTCCCCACGGTCAAGGAAAAGACCGGGAAAAGGATCGCCGTCGTCGGCGCCGGTCCCGCCGGACTCACCGCGGCGTATTATCTGGCGATCGAAGGCTACGATATCGACGTCTTCGAGGCGCTGCCCGTGGCCGGTGGCTGGCTTGCCGTCGGCATTCCCGAATACCGGCTTCCCAAGGACGTCCTTAAGGCCGAGATCAGGGTGATCGAGGACCTTGGCGTCAAGATCCACTTGAACACACGCATCGGCAAAGACATCCCCTTCGAAAAGCTCCGGCAGGACTATAATGCCGTCTTCATCGGCTGCGGAACGGTCCTCTCCAGCAAGCTCGACGTTCCCGGCGAGGATCTCCAGGGTGTTGTCCATGGCGTCGATTACCTCAGACGGATCAACCTCGGCGAGAAGGTGTTCCTCGGGAACCGGGTGGCCGTCATCGGCGGCGGCAATGTGGCGATGGATGCCGTACGGACGGCCGTCCGGACGGGCTCCAAAGAGGTGTTCATCCTCTACCGCCGTTCGCGGGCCGAGATGCCCGCATCGCCCGAGGAGATCGAGGAGGCGATCGAGGAAGGGATCCGGATGGAGTTTCTGGTGGCGCCGGTCCGGATCCTGGGTGAAAACGGCAAAGTCTCGGGGATCGAGTGCCTCCGGATGGAACTCGGCGAGCCGGATGCCAGCGGACGGCGTCGCCCCGTCCCCGTAAAAGGCTCCGAATTCACCATTCCCCTGGACGCCGTCTTGCCGGCCATCGGTCAGGCGGCTGATCTGACGTTTGTGCCGAAGGAGAGCGGGATCGCCATCAACCGGTGGAACACCTTCGATGTGGACCCCGTGACCTTTGCAACCAATGTACCCGGGGTGTTCGCCGGCGGCGACAACGTGACCGGTCCGGCGACGGTCGTCAAGGCCGTTTACGCGGGGAAGGAGGCGGCCGTTTCCATCGACCGCATGCTCAAGGGCGAGAATGTTGCGGCGGGCAGGGCGAAGGACTGGACGAAGGATCTTGCCGACAAGGCCGATGTCTCGGGGTTGGCCAAGGCGCCCCGGGCGAAGTACCCCTTGCTGGAGGCGGAGACGAGGAAGAGCCACTTTAGGGAGGTGGGGCTGGGTCTTTCCGAAGAGGAAGCTCTCCGAGAAGCGAACCGCTGCCTTGCCTGCGGGATCTGCTCCGAGTGCTACCAGTGCGTCGATGCCTGTATCGCGAACGCGATCGACCATGAGATGACCTTTGCCGAAGAGACGATCGAGGTCGGCGCGATCATCGCCGCGCCAGGCTTCGAGGTTTTCGATCCGCGCCTCCGCGGCGAATACGGTTACGGCTTCTACCAGAACGTCGTGACGAGCATCCAGTTCGAACGGATACTCTCCGCGTCGGGCCCCTATTTCGGCCACGTCCAGCGGATCTCCGACGGAAAGGAGCCGAAGAAGGTCGCCTTCATCCAGTGCGTTGGCTCGCGCGACACCTCCTGCGACAACAGCTGGTGCTCATCGGTCTGCTGCATGTATGCGACAAAAGAGGCGATCATCGCCAAGGAACACGCCAAGTCCCTGGAACCGACGATCTTCTTCATGGATATCCGGGCCCACGGCAAGGACTTCGACCGCTTCGTCAACCGGGCCAAGGAAGAGTACGGCGTCCGCTACATCCGCTCCATGCCCTCTACCGTCAAGGAACTCCAGCAGACGAAGAACCTCCTTCTCAAATACGTCCGGGAAGACGGGAGCCTCGTCGAGGAGGAGTTCGACATGGTGGTCCTGTCCGTCGGTCTCACGCCGCCGAAGGAGGCGGCCCGCCTGGCCAGCAGCCTGGGCATCGAGCTTGAGGAGCACGGCTTCTGCAAGACGCTCAGGGAAAATCCCGTCCGGACCTCGCGGGAGGGGGTCTTTGTCTGCGGCGCCTTCGGCGGTCCGAAGGACATCCCCGAGACGGTCATGGAGGCGAGCGGCGCGGCCGCGTGCGCGGAGGGCATCCTCGCCTCCCGCCGGGGCACCCTGACCACGGCGGAGGAGCTCCCCATGGAGAGCGACCTCAGAGGAATCGGCCCGCGGACGGGGGTCTTCGTTTGCCACTGCGGCATCAACATCGGCGGCGTCGTCGACGTCCCATCCGTTGTGGAGTACGCCAAAACGCTTCCCAATGTGGTCTTTGCCACCGACAACCTCTTTACCTGCTCACAGGATACGGCCGTCAAGATGGGCGAGGTGATCCGGGAACAGAGGCTCTCCCGGGTCGTCGTCGCCTCCTGCTCGCCCCGGACCCATGAGGGGCTCTTCCAGGAGAACTGCGAAAAGGCGGGGCTCAACCGCTACCTCTTCGAGATGGCCAACATCCGGGACCAGAACTCGTGGGTTCATATGCACGAGCCCGCAGCGGCGACGGAAAAGGCGAAAGATCTTGTCCGCATGGCGATCGCCAAGGCGGAGTTCCTCAAGCCCTTGAAACCCGGCCAACTCACCGTCAACCACGCGACCCTCATCATCGGCGGGGGTCTCGCCGGAATCACGGCGGCTCTCGCGCTTGCCGACCAGGGTTATGAGTCCGCCATTGTAGAAAAAGAGGCGGAACTGGGCGGGAACTACCGGCGTCTCCGCTATACCCTGGAGGGGGTCGATACGCAGCGCCACCTAACTGACCTGCTTGAACAGGTAAATAAGAGCCCATTGATCCGTGTCTTCACGTCGGCGAGCATAAAAAAGATCGAGGGATTCATCGGCAATTACAAAACGACCGTTACCACGCGGACGGGCGAGGAGACGCTCGTCGAGCACGGAGTCGTCATCGTTGCCGCGGGGGCCTATGAGCTCGAAACGGAGGAGTATCTCTACGGCCGCTCCGAGCGTATCGTGACGCAGCGGGAACTGGAGACACTCATCGCCGAGCAGGACGCAAAGGCTTTTGGGGCGGGAAACGTCGTGATGATCCAGTGCGTCGGCTCCCGGATCGCCGAGCGGCCCTGGTGCAGCCGCTACTGCTGTTCCGAAGCGATCAAGAACGCTTTGAAGCTGAAGGAAGCCGATCCGACCCGGGAAGTCACTGTCATCTACCGCGACATCCGGACCTTCGGCCTCAAGGAGGATTATTATAAAAAGGCCAGGGAGGCGAACGTCAAGTTCGTCCGGTACGACGAGGAGCGCAAACCTGAGGTCAGGGAAGAGGGCGGCAGGATCGTCGTCTCCGTCTTCGATCCGATTCTGAACGAAAAGATCGAACTGGCGGCCGACCTTCTGGCCCTCAGCGTCGGGACCATCCCCAATCCCGAGAACGCCGAGATCGGGAAGATGCTCAAGGTGCCGACGAACCAGGACGGATTCTTCCTCGAAGCCCATGTGAAGCTCCGCCCGGTCGATTTCGCCACCGACGGCGTCTTTATGTGTGGGATGTCCCATGCCCCGAAGTTCAGCGAAGAGTCCGTGACCCAGGCCTTTGCGGCGGTCTCGCGGGCCTGCACGATCCTTACGAAGGACTTCATCGAGGCGGAAGGTAAGACGGCCTATGTCATTAAGGAACGCTGCATGGCCTGCGGCCTGTGCGAAGTGAACTGCCCCTTCAGCGCCATCGCGGTGGATGAGAATGAGGGGGCCGCCGTTGTCAATGCCGTTCTGTGCAAGGGGTGCGGGGTCTGTACGGCCTCCTGCCGGATGAACGCCGCGGATCTGAACGGCTTCAATAATGAAGAGGTTCTCGCACAGCTCGGTTCGCTTTTTTAGCCGGCTGTTGAAAATGGAGAAAGATATGACGGAAAAGCAGTCGGACAAGGGGTGGGAACCGAAGATCGTCGCGATCGTCTGCAACTGGTGTAGCTATGCGGGGGCGGATCTCGCCGGTATCAGCCGGATCCAGTATCCTCCCAACATAAGGATCGTCCGGGTACCCTGCACAGGTCGGATCAACCCTTTCTACATTCTGAAGGCGCTGCAGGAAGGGGCGGACGGAATCCTCGTCTCCGGCTGTCACCCCGGGGAGTGTCATTATATCACAGGGAATCTGACGGCCCGCAGGAAGTTTGCCGCATTGAAGAGTTTCCTGAGCTATATCGGCCTGGAAGGGGATCGGACGCTGTTCACCTGGGTCTCCGCATCCGAAGGGGACCGGTTTGCCCAGGTGGTCCGAGGGGTGACCAACGCCGTGCGGGCGCTCGGACCGGCTCATAAACTCGTCAAGAAATTCCAAGAGACGGGAACACCAACGTGAGGGATCGGCGACTGTGGAAAATGTAGAGAAAAAGCTGCGGGAAGAGGCGCGAAGACTCCTGGTTGAGAAGAAGGTTGACGTGGTCGTCGGATACGAAGAAGGGACACTGCCGCTCACGGCGACCCCGTGCTTCATCACGACGCCCGATCAGACGGACCGGTTGGTCTGGAATCCGTTTTGTATGCAGAATCTGGCCAAATTCGTCCATGATCTCCTGAGCCAGCACCACGAGGCTCAAAAACGGGTCAAACCGGAGGCCCGGAAGAAGAAGACGGTCGGCGTGGTCGCCCGGGGGTGCACGACACGCTCGCTTGTGATCCAACTGCAGGAGAAGCAGTACGGGAGGGACGAAGTGGTCATCCTCGGCGTTCCCTGCGGCGGTTATGTGGACGGGCGGAAGCTCTCCGCCCTTGCCGGCGGCGAGGAGATCCGGGAAGGGACGCTCCAGGACAAAAAGGTGGTCGTCAAGACCGGCAAAGGGGATCATGATGCGGCGCTCAAGGAGCTCCTGGCCGACTGCTGCCTGACATGCCGTTTCAATCAACCCATCATCGCCGACATCCAGGCAGGGGAACCGGCGCCCGCCGCGGCGGCTGATAAGGAGTATGAGGCGGTGGCCGCTTTCGAGAATCTCCCCTCGGAAGAGCGGTGGGCCTATTTCGAAAAAGAGATGGCCAAGTGCATCCGCTGCGCGGCCTGCAGAAACGTATGCCCCTCTTGTTACTGCCGGATCTGCTTTGCCGAACAGTCGCAGCCCCAATGGATTGGGATCGGCGCCGATCCTTCCGACACCCAGCTATTCCAGCTGATGCGCCTCTACCACATGGTGGGGCGATGCGTCGACTGCGGGTCCTGCGTGGCGGTCTGTCCCATGGGGGTGGATCTGCGGAAGTTTCTGAAAAAGCTCGACAAGGACGCCTTTGAGATGTTCGGGCATAGGGCGGGGGTCTCTCTGGAAGAGCCGGCGCCGCTGGGCGCTTACAGTGAAAACGACGGGGAGGATTTTATTTTCGATCCGAATACATCAAAAACGGAGTCATCATGAAGACCTTTCTGGAAGAAGTGAACGAGAATATCAACGGGGTTCCCATCCAGCGTTGCTACCACTGTCGAAAGTGCACGGCCGGCTGCCCCATGGCCGCCGCCATGGAACACAATCCCAACCGGGTCATCAAGATGATCCAGATGGGGAGGCGCGAGGAGATCCTGGCAAGCGCCACGATCTGGCTGTGCCTCTCCTGCGAGACCTGCATCACCCGCTGTCCGAACGAAGTGGACATCGCCCGGATGATGGATGTCCTCCGGCAGATGGCTATAGAGGGAGGGGTGGGGGCGAAGGAAAAAAATATCCTCAGATTCCACGAGGCGTTCCTCGCCAACATCCGGATGGGGGGGCGGATCAACGAACCCTCTTTGATGGTCCACTACAAGCTGAAATCCGGGGATCTCTTCTCCGATATGGCGATGGGGATCGACATGTTCATGAAAGGCAAGCTCTCCCTGATCTCCCCGCGGACGAAGGATATGAAGAGCGTGCGACGCATCTTCGAAAAGACGAGGCAGGTGTGACCGATGAACGGTTTTAAAGGAGGCCATTGGTGAAAGTTTCATATTACCCGGGATGTTCCCTGCACGGCACGGCCAAGGAGTATGACCAGTCGGTCAGGGTCGTCAGCCGTGCCCTGGGGATCGAGTTGGAAGAGATTGAAGATTGGTCCTGCTGCGGGGCCAGCTCCGCCCACAGTACCAATTTCAAGCTGTCAGTCGCCCTGCCGGCGCGGGATCTCATCGCCGCGGAGAAGAAGACCCAGGACATCATGGTCCCTTGCGCCGCCTGCTTCAACCGCTTCAAGACCGCGGAGCACCACCTCCGGAATGATCAGGCGTTGAAGGCGGAGATCGAAGCGATCGTCGGCGGTTTATACAAGGGGAGCGCGGCCATCCGGAATCCGATCGACATCATCGCCAACACGATCGGTCTGGACGCACTCAAAGAAAAGGTGGTGAGAAAACTCGAGGGGTTGAAACCCGTTTCCTATTATGGCTGCCTCCTGCTGCGGCCTCCGGAGGTCTGCCGGTTCGATGATACGGAAAATCCAATCCTTCTCGACAAAATCCTTACTGTTCTCGGGGCGGAGGTCCGTCCCTGGTCCTTCAAGACCGATTGCTG
>CAZINF010000164.1:0-6697 GCA_964540555.1 uncultured Syntrophus sp.
CGCTGGGGCGATTTCAGGGTGGCGAGTTCGACCTTCAGCTTGGCCTGCTCTTCGGCAAACTGTTCTTTGCTGCTCAGCTCTCTGGCGACCTGGTACTCCAACTCCGTCATGTGGATATGGCTCCAGACATAGATAAGCAAAACCGCCATCAGAATTGTAGCAATGAAAATCCAGGTGGAGTATCCGACATTGACGGAAGTCCCGTCCTGCTCACGAACTGTCTGTTTGAGAACTTCTACGGCCTGCATGGTCAGATCCTCTCTGCTGTTCGGAGTTTGGCGCTTCTTGATCGCGGATTGCTGGAGATTTCCGCCTCACCGGGAATGATCGGTTTTCGGTTTACGACCTTTAGCGTCGGCTTCCGTCCGCAGGCGCAGACGGGGAGGTCGGGCGGACAGGTGCACCCCTTTTCTCCGATACGGAAGGCGTTCTTGACGATCCGGTCTTCCAGTGAATGAAATGAGATAACCGAAAAACGTCCCCCCGGCCTGAGCCGTTCGATTCCGTCGGCTATTACCCGGTGCAGTCCGGTAAGCTCGTCGTTGACGGCGATGCGGAGGGCCTGGAAGGTTCGGGTCGCCGGGTGGATTCTCCGTCGCCCGGCCCCACGGGGCAATACCCGGACCACCGTGGCGGCAAGGTCGGCGGTCGTCCTGATGGGAGTGAAATTCCTCTTTTCCACTATGGACCGGGCGATTCGTCTTGCCATTCTTTCCTCACCGTACTCCCTGATTATCCTCTCGAGTTCCTCCTCTGGGAGTGTCTGGATGAGATCATAAGCGCTGCTCCCCCGGCCGCGGTCCATCCGCATGTCCAGAGGGGCGTCCAGGGCAAAACTGAATCCCCGATACGCCGTGTCCAACTGGTGGGAGGAGACCCCCAGATCGAGGAGTATCCCGTCTGCCTTCCCGATATTCATCCCGGTCAGAATCGTATCCATGTCGGCGAAATTCCCCTTGACCAAGATCGTTCTATTTTTGAAAGGAGCCAGCCGTTTCTCCGCTTCCTCGAGCGCCTCCCCGTCGGTGTCGATGCCGATCAGCAGACCGTCCGGCGCCGTGCTGCTAAGGATCGCCTCGGCGTGCCCTCCGCCTCCCACCGTGCAGTCCAAGTAAACGGCCCCTGCCCGGCAGCGAAGGGACGAGACAACCTCTCTGATCATGACCGGCATGTGAAAGACGCCCATTTCCCGGGCCTTTTATATTCCAAGATCCGCCATGTAATCGCTGAAGCCGTCCAGGTTGTCGCCGCTCTTTTTCAGCTCCTCCTCGAACCTTTCCTTGCTCCAGATCTCGATCACCTTGATCATGCCGGCCAGGACGATCTCTTTTTCCAGCTTTGCAAATTCCCTGAGATTGGGTGGGATGAGGATTCGCCCCTGGCCGTCGAGTGCGCAATCGACGGCGCCCGACATGAAAAACCGCTGAAAGGCACGCACCTCTTTGCGCAGGAGGGACTGGTGAGAGACCTTTTCCTCGATCACCCTCCACTCGTCGTAAGGGAAGACCATCAGATAACCGTCCCAGTTCGTGATGATCAGACGGCTGTCGTATTTTTCGGAAAATACCTCGCGGAGTCGGGACGGGAAAATGACTCTCCCTTTATCATCGATGGTGTGGTAATATTGGCCCCGAAAGACAGACATTGGGTTATTCCTCCACTACAAACCACTTTGCTCCACTTTGAGGTCAAGATAGAGGAGGATTTCTGCTTTGTCAAGAAATATTTTTTATTTTTTTTGCCTGTTAGTCTGGTATTTTGAGACGGCTTGGCTATGCGCGTCGAGAGTGGTGGAAAAATGATGTAATCCGTCGTTGGTCGCGACGAAATAGAGATAACCGACGCGGTCGGGGTAGAGTGCAGCCCGGAGGGAGTCGATGCCTGGATTGGCGATGGGTCCAGGCGGCAGGCCGGTTATCCGGTAGGTGTTGTAGGGGGTGTCCGCTGTCAGGTGTTTTCGCCGGATGGTTTTGACGGGGGCGCCTTCCTGTTCCAGGTGATAGACGGCGGTCGGATCGCTCTGCAGTTTCATCCTCCGCGCCAAGCGGTTGTGGAAGACCGCAGAGATAATCGTTTTCTCCTCCTTGTTTCCCGATTCCTTTCCGATCATGGAGGCGAGAGTCACCCACTCATTGAGACTAAGACCCATCTTTTCCGCCCGTTCCCTCATTTCCGGCGTGAGCTCCTTCCAGAACTGGCGGACGATGATCCGGATGACCTCTTTTGTGGTCATGGACCGGTTGAACTGATAGGTTTCCGGGAAGAGGTATCCCTCGATACTGTCGGCCTCGATGCCGAGTGAGGCGAGAAACGGTTTATCCGTGGTGAGGGTGATGAACTCCTTTTCGTTGATGAGCTTGGGCTCGGCAAGTCTTCTGGCCATTTCGTTCACCGTGATGTCTTCGGGCAGCGTCACAGTATAAGACTTGATCTCCCCCCGGACCAGTTTTTCGATGATCTCCGCAGGCGACATCGAACCGGTAATCTCATATTCGCCCGCCCGGATGGATTTAGTCGCCCCTTTTCCGAGGGCGAGCGCCCAGAAGAAGGGGCGATTTTCGACCAGACCGGCGTCATTGAGAATCGCTGTTATCCGGAAAAAACTTGCGCCCTTGGGAATATCGACAATCTTCGCGATAGATGAATGGTTGATGGGGGATGTGGCATAGCGGGTGAAGGCGACGCCGATCAGGAGAACGACCATAACGATCAGGATGGCCGTTTTACGCCTGTGAAACGCAGCTGCTTCCAGGATCCTTCTGATGGCATTCATCTGTTTCTAATCGCACCCTCTGCTTTTTCCTCATGTGATAGTGCGTCGAGATATCCCTGGAGGATGATGGAGGCGGCGACACGGTCGACGATCTCTTTTCTTTTTTCCGGTCGCACGCCGGTTTGGCAAAGGATCTCCTCCGCCTCTTTTGTGGAGAGAGTTTCGTCCTGACGGATGACCGGAAGCGAAAGGCGGGCCTCTAAACGCCGGCAGAACCGATTGACCTTTTCGCACTGGATCCCTTCGCTGCCGTCGAGCCGGAGGGGGTAACCGATGATGATCCGCTCGATGTCGTAACGTCTTGCCAGATCGGCGATCGCATCGAGATCCGCCTGGCGGTTCTTTCTGTTGATGGTTGCCGCACCCTGGGCGGTCATTCCGAGTTCATCGCAGATGGCGACTCCTATTCGCCGGCTGCCGTAATCGAGTCCCATTATCCTCACTGTCCCTACCTCAGCGCAACTGCTCGACGCTGATATTTTCTAAGCCATCATATAGTCGTTTGTCAAGAACTGTCTATTTTGCTGTTGTGAAAAGTGGACGAGTCTGTTACTTTCTCATGTATGAAGCATATCGTGATGGGTACGGCCGGTCACGTGGACCACGGCAAGACAGCGCTGATCAAGCGCCTCACCGGCGTGGACACCGACCGGCTCAAGGAGGAAAAAGAGCGGGGAATCACCATCGAGCTCGGCTTCGCCTCTCTGTCCCTCCCCGATGGTCGGGTCCTTGGCGTCGTCGATGTGCCCGGACACGAGCGGTTTGTCCGGAACATGGTGGCCGGCGCCGCCGGAATCGACCTTGTCGTGATGGTGATTGCGGCCGACGAGGGGGTTATGCCGCAGACGCGGGAGCACCTCCAGATATGCACCCTCCTGGGGATACGGAAGGGATTCGTCGCCCTCACCAAGGTCGACATGGTGGATGAGGAGTGGCTGACGCTTGTCCGGGAGGATGTCCATGAATTTCTCGGCGGTACTTTTCTGGAGAGAGCGCCGATCGTTCCTGTCTCTTCTCTGACGGGGGATGGTTTTTCCGAACTCATCGAGACCATCGCCCGGGTGGCGGACGAGGTGGAAGAGGCGGCCGATATCGAGCTCTTCCGTTTGCCGGTCGACCGTGTCTTTACGATGAAGGGTTTCGGCACCGTCATCACGGGGACGTTGGTCTCCGGAAAGGTGGCAACCGGCGAGGAGGTGGAGATCTCCCCTGTCGGACTCCGGGCCAAGGTGAGGGGAATCCAGGTCCATAACCGGGCCGTGGAAACCGCAGAGGCGGGGCAGAGGACAGCCGTCAACCTTCAGGGAGTTGACAGGGCTCTTATCGAGCGGGGATATGTCCTTGCCCGGCCCAATACCCTGGCCGCATCGCAGCGCCTTGATTGTGTCTACCGCCATCTCGCCGGCGCCGGTCGGAAGCTGAAAAACCGGACCCTCGTCCGTTTTCATACGGGAACAAGCGAGGTCATGGCCCGGTTGATCCTTCTCGACCGAGATGAACTGGAACCGGGCGGGGAGGGTTTCGCCCAGCTTGTTCTCGATTCCCCGCTGGCTGCCATCGCTGGGGATCGATTCGTTATTCGTGGGCATTCCCCCGTAACGACGATCGGGGGTGGCGTGATCGTCGATCCTCTGACCGTGAAACACAAGAGGTTTGCAGAGGGTATCCGGGAGGAATTCCGACGTCTTTCCAGCGGAGGCGAGGTTGAGAAGGCAGCCGTCATCATGGCGAGGGCCGGCATCGGCGGGATCACGGAATCCCGCCTCGTGGTTCGGACAGGGATCCGCCGGGATGTGCTCCGCCGGCTTCTGGAGCGTCTGTTTTCTCTAAAGGAAGCGGTTCTCGTCGACCGGGAAGAGACGAGGGTCCTATCCGGGTCGGTTTATACCGGTCTGCAGGCAGAGATCATCCGCAAACTTAAAGATTACCATCAACACTTCCCTCTGAAGGAGGGGCTTTCCCGGGAGGAACTCCGGACGACGCTCGAAATGGGCGATGGGGTCGACCCGAAGATCTTCGGCATGGCTCTTAGGGATCTCGAAAAAAGGGGAGAACTGATCACCGAGAAGGAAACGACCCGTCTGACGGGGCATCGCGTCCAGCTGAAGGGAGAGATGGGAGACCTGCGGGAAAAACTCGACGGTCTGTATCGGGAGGGAGGACTGGCGCCGCCGACGGTAAGGGAGATCCTGGAGCGGTTTCCCGATCGGAAAAAAGAGATTGCAAACCTCATCCAGGTGATGACCCGCGACGGGGGCCTGTTCAGGATCAGTGAAGATCTGAACTTCCACAAGGATGCCCTGGCGCGGCTTCGTGAGGATTACCGGCAACTTCTGATCAAAGAGGGCCGTGCAACGCCGGCGAGCTTCAAGGAGATGACCGGACTTACACGAAAATTCATCATCCCGCTGATGGAGTATTTCGATATGGCGAAATTGACCGTGCGGACGGGCGAACACCGGATCCTCCGCGAGAGACAGGAAAAATGAATCACGATTTTCAAGTTGTGTAAAGGTATCGCATTTCATGAGAGGTGGGTGACAGTTTGAAACCGAAATCGATTTACGTGAAAGATATCAAGACGGGGGACAAGGTGAACGAGGTCTTTCTGGCGGCGGAGAAAAACCTCGCCTATTCCCAGAAGGGCGCCCCCTATCTGAATCTCCGTCTGCGGGACAGGACCGGGGATGTGGACGGGAAGATCTGGGAAAACGCTTTGACCTGGGACAAGGCGTTCAAAAAGGGCGACCTGATTCGCATCCAGGCCCGGGCGCTCAGCTTCAAAAATGCCATCCAGCTTTCGATCATCGAACTTGGAAAGGTCGAAGATGGGGAGGTCGAACTGGCCGACTATTTCCCGGTGGCCAGGGGGGATCTCGCGCAGATGTACTCGGGTGTTCTCGGTTATGTCGAGCAGGTGAAAACCCCATGTCTTTCCGCACTTCTGCGATCATTCTTCGAGGATGAGACGCTTGCCGCGCTCTTTAGAAGGGCGCCCGCGGCCAAGGGGTTTCACCACGTCTACATCGGAGGCCTTTTGGAGCATACTCTCTCTGTCGTTCGTCTGCTCGATCTGGCGGCCGGTCACTACCAGGGGATCGACCGCGATCTCCTGATCGCAGGCGGGATCCTCCACGACATCGGGAAGATTTACGAATTTTCCTATGAGCGGATTGTGGAGTACAGCGATCCGGGACGGCTGATCGGACATATCGTCATGGGTGTGGAGATGGTCGATCGGAAGATCGCAGCCATTCCCGATTTTCCCGAAGCGATAGCCATGGAACTCCGCCACCTGATCCTCAGCCATCATGGGGTTCTCGAGTACGGTTCGCCCAAGCGGCCAAAAACACTCGAGGCTCTGATTGTCCACTTCATGGACGACCTCGACGCAAAGGTGAACGCCTTCCAGGAGACCATTCGGGACGCCCGCGATGAGGAGTCGAACTGGACCCCCTACCACCGGCTGTTCGATCGGTTCATCTACAAGGGCCGGACATCCCGTGATCCGCAAACACCGGGACCGGTCGCGCCTTCGGATCAGCCGCCCCCGGCGGGCGGAGACGGAACTTGAAAGCCGTCGATCAATGAAGGCCTCGTAACAAATCTTAAAAGTCGTGAAAGTGGGACGGCTTCGTAAAAAGTCCGCAGGCAAGGCGCGCGAATTCTGAGGAGTGAGGCGTACTTTGCCGTACGCCGCAACGACGAGGGGTGAAGCGCAACGCAGCATCCGGACTTTTTACGAAGCCGTCAGTCAATAGCGGAAGACGGCGACCAATGCTTTCGGCTCCGGCATTTTTCCCGGAGGCAGGATGAAGACCGATCCTCCGTTGATATACGTCTGGATCGCGGCGATCTCCAGCAGATCCTCATCTTCGGCCTCCGGCTTCCGGCGCAGTTCAACGGCGCCGCTCTCCCTGTGAA
>CAZINF010000165.1:0-6678 GCA_964540555.1 uncultured Syntrophus sp.
TTCCGGGGTACGGCAAGCTCTCCGGCCGGTGCCTCGAGGATATGCTGGCCGGCGCACGCATCGATGTGAATGACAAGAAGCGCAATCCTTATGATTTTTCTCTCTGGAAGGCGAGCAAGGAAGGAGAGCCGTGGTGGGAGAGCCCCTGGGGGCGTGGCAGACCCGGCTGGCATCTGGAGTGTTCGGTGATGAGTCAGAGGCATCTGGGGGATACCTTCGATATCCATGGAGGAGGAGAGGACCTGATCTTCCCCCACCACGAGAACGAAATCGCCCAGTCGGAGGGTGCGGGCGGCAAACCCTTCGTCCGGTACTGGGTCCATAACGGCTTTGTCCGGGTCAACAGCGAGAAAATGTCAAAATCCCTCGGCAACTTCTTTACTATCCGGGAAGTGCTGGAGCAGTATCATCCCGAGGTCCTGAGGCTATTCATGCTGCAGAGCCATTACCGGAGCCCCGTCGATTTTTCCGATGCAGCCCTCAACGAGGCCAGACAGGGGATGGACCGGTTCTATTCGACTTTGAATACAATCCGGGATCTCCTGGCGGCAGGGGCGGAAAGCGTGGATCCGCCAGGGGAACCCTCTGAAAAAGACCGGGAGCTCATGGGCCAACTCCAAAGTTTGCGCGGTCGGTTCACCGAGGCGATGGACGACGATTTCAACACGGCCCGGGCGATCGGATGCCTGTTCGATACGATCCGATTCCTCAATGCCTCATTTACAGGCAAGCGGGCGCAAGCGTCGGCTGCCGTACTCGAGCAAACCGAGAAAACCCTCCACGAGATCGGCGCCGTCTTGGGTCTCTTCCTCGTCGAATCCGACCACTACCTGCGTCTCGACCGGGACCGGGAGGCGGCAAAGCGCGGCCTTGTAGTCACAGACATTGAGGCATTGATTGCCGAGCGTCGATCCGCAAGAGAGGCAAAGGAGTGGCAGAGGGCCGACGAGCTCAGGAAAGGGCTCGCCGCTCGAGGGGTGATCCTCAAAGACACACCGACCGCCACGACCTGGACGATCGAATAAATGCAATCGGACCCGATCAATATTCCCTCCGAAGCGCACTGCAGGCGGATGAGTTCCGATCTGGGCATGCTGGATAACATTGTGGTCCATTGCCTGCAAGTCTGCCGGGTTTCCCTGTTTTTGACCGACCATCTCGGCCTCCCCGGGCTTAATCGAGAACTGATCCGGGCCGCTGCTCTTCTCCACGACATCACCAAGACGAGAAGTTTCCAGACCCTTGAAGATCATGCCGAAACGGGGGCGCGGCTGCTCACGGATCTCGGCTACCCGGGAGTGGCCCTGATTGTCGGTCAGCACGTCAGATTGGATTGTTACCCTGTTTCCCCCACAGCACCGACGGATGCGGAGATCGTCAACTATTCCGACAAACGGGTCCTCCACGACAAGATCGCCCCGTTGAGCGAGCGCATGGGGTATATCCTGGAGAAATACGGCGGCAGCCCGGAGCGGAAGCGGAACATCCTTCTTCTCTGGGAAAAATCGGAGACACTCGAGAAACGGCTTTTCACCGGTCTCCCCTTCTCACCCGACGAACTCAATGGGTTGCTTTCTGAAGGGAGTTCATCTCGGGTTTGCAAGGGTTGGTAACGCAGCGTGAGAGTATTGGAAATCACGCTCCCTCCGCACGCTGGACATTTTTCGACCCTGCACCTCCTCGCTTCGCTGCAAAGACGAAACTCGCGCTGACGCGCTCAAACAGTCGTCTTTGCGGGCGCTTCGCTGTGGGGGCAGGGTCCCCGAAAAATCTTCAATGCGTGCTTCCGGGACATGATTTCCAAGTTGCTCAAATGTCTCAGCGTATAACCTCATAACCGACCTTATGCAGCTTCAAGACACGGTTGATGCAGGGGATCAGTTCCTCTTGATGATGCGTAATATAGATCAGGCCGGTCGACCCCCCGCTGCCGATGTTCTGCATCAGTGCAAGGACCATTTCCCGGTTTGACCGATCCAGCCCCTGGCAGGGTTCGTCGAGAATGAGGAGCTCCGGCGACTTGACCATCGCCCGGGCGATGAGCATCAACCGTTTCTCCCCATAGGAGAGTCGATTGAACGGTCGCTCCGCCCTGTCCGTCATGCCGAGGAATTCCAGCCACTGATCGGCGAGAGCGACCTGCTCTTTTGTGGCCTTCCGGTAGAGGCCGATAGAATCGAAAAAACCGGAGAGGATGACCTCCCGGGCGGGGAGAGGATGCCGATACTGGAGCTGCAGTTCGGGAGAGACGACGCCGAGCCTCCGCCGGATATCCCAGATGCTTTCCCCTTCGCCTCTCTTTTTCCCGAAGAGGTAGACCTCGTTGGCGTATGCTTGTAGATTGTCGCCGGTGATCATGCCCAGCAGGGTGGTCTTCCCGGAGCCGTTCGGCCCCACGACCGCCCAGTTCTCACCCTGTCGGACGGTCCAGTTGAGTTGCTTAAAGACAACAAGGTCGCCGTAGGCCACGGTGACGTGCTTCATTTCCACCAGGCGATCGGTGGCTGCCCTCGTTGCCTTCGGTGCTGCCGGCAGCGGCAGAGCCGGGAGACGCTTTTCCGAAGGGGGATTCCCTTCGCTTTGGAACAACTCCATCCGCTCCGGTGTGATGACGTCGCTTCGGCGCCCCGTCTGGGTGACACGGCCGTCCTGGATGAGAAGGACATGGGATATCCCCAGTATCACCTCCTCTATGCGCTGGGTGACGAGGATGATCTGTGTCCCGTGGTTGATCAGATCGGTGACCGTTTTTGCTAGGAGCTTCCGATTTCCGACGTCCAGGCCGGCGAACGGATCGTCAAGAATCATGAGCTTAGGAGAGGGGAGCAGGGCGCGGGCGATGAGGATCTTCCGGAATTCGCCGTTGGAGAGCGTCCTGAGCCCGTGTTCAAGGAGGGGGCGAAGTCCCAGGAGTTTTACAAGAGTGTCGAAGGCTTCCTGGTTTCCGTTACCCCGGAGCAGCAGCTCACCCGCTGTGAGCGCATGTCCCTTATTGCCGCTGAAAAAACGGGCCTCCTCATGCCGGTCTTCACGAAGGAGGATCTCCTCCTGAAGCTCGAAGGCGACATAGCCGATCCGCGCCCCTGCGGTCTCCGGGTCATGACGGATCAGTTTTCCCCGGACATGAGGGACGTCCCCTTTGAGCGCCCTGGCCAGGGCTGATTTGCCCGATCCGTTGGGCCCCAGGATCGCCCAGTTTTCCCCTGACCTTATCTCCCACGAGGTTCCGGGGAGGAGCATCGTGCCCCCCATACGAAGCGAAATGCCATCCAACGTGATGAGGGGCTTCCCCATCTCCTCTGTTTTTTTATCCAACCGGTTGTAATCCTCCCGAGCTTCTGATAAAGTGCACGCGTCATACCGTTCTGTTGATGCGCATCTATGGATAGCAGAAAGTGGAGAAAATGCCACCTTTTTCCTTATGGACATTTCAAAGGATCTAATAAAACTTGGGAGGGTTGAAGGATGATGAAGGAACGTGTGGTGTATCTGGGCGGAGAGTACCGCTCCTGGGATGAGGCGAATGTCCATATCATGAGCCACAGCTTCGGGAGAGGATCGGCGATCTTCGAGGTGATCGGATTTCACGAGACTGCCGCTGGACCGGCTGTTTTCCGCCTGGACGAATACGTCTCACGTTTTTCGAAATCGGCGTCCCTGCTCGAGATGGAGCTGTCTTTGACGAAGGCAGAGTTACATGAAGCGATCCTGCAGACGGTGAAGCGCAGCGGGTTAGGCAGCGGCCTGATCAAACTGTTCGGATTCTACCCCGAGATCTCCTTTACGATTCTTCCTCCCCAGAAAAAAATCCAGGTGGCCGTTTTTGTCTTCACCAAGGAGGAGACGCTCGGCAACAAATGGGAATCTGGAAACCAAAGCGTGACCGCTTGCGTTTCGCGATGGCGCAGGCTCGATCCCGATACCGTTCCCATCGAAGCCAAGGTGGCGGCCAACTATGTCAATGGAATGGTGGCCAGGCAAGATTCGCGTGCGAGGGGATTCGATTATGCGATCATGCTCGATACGCAGGGATTCATCGCCGAGGGGGGGACCGAATCGCTCTTTCTCGTCCGGGATGGCTGCCTCCTTACGCCTACCCTGGGTACTATTCTCCATAGTATCACCCGTAAATCCCTCCTGGAGGTCGCGGAGACAATGGGGATCAAAACATTCGCAGGGCGCATGAGCCAAGGGAGTATCGATGAGGCGGATGAGATCTTTTTCTCCGGCACGTCGGCCAAACTCCTTCCGGTCAGCCGGGTGGAGGACCGGATCCTCAGTGGGGCGCCCGGGCCGGTGACTCAGAGAATCGCAGAACGGGTGGAGGCCATCACCGCCGGGCGCGACGAGCGGTTCCGTGGGTGGCTGTTTCCTCTCCCGCCGCCGGCGCAATGATTGTATGAAATTTTCTTGACACGCAGGGATGCTTCTCATAAGCTCAATAATTATTGGAGTGAGTCATTATCAGAAAGGGCCGGTTATTCCATGCCACAGATATGGCCTATCGGAGGGGGGAAGGGCGGCACGGGCAAGAGCTTTCTCACAGGCTCCCTGGGCATCTTGCTTGCCAGGGAAGGTTATCAAACCCTCCTGGTCGATCTGGATCTGGGAGCGGCAAACCTCCATACGATGATTGGCGCCCCCAGTGGGGACAAGAGTCTTTCCGACTTCGTCAATAAAAAAGTCAAATCCCTCAAAGAGACGATAGTCGGGACGCCGACACCGAACCTCTTTCTGATCAGCGGTGTGATGAACAATCTGGATATCGCGAACCTCGCTCATGAACAAAAAATGAAGATATTGCGGGATATCGTGAAGCTTCCCTTTGATTACATATTGCTGGACCTGGGAGCGGGCACCTCTTTCAACACCATCGACTTCTTCTTGATTTCCAATGCGGGCATCTTCGTAACGACGCCCGAACCGACCGCCACAGAAAATATCTACCGGCTGATCCGCTCCGTCTATTTCCGCAAGATCCGACAGGTCCTGAATGTTCATCACTTCAGATCGCTGGCGAAGGAGGCGGAGGAACGAAACAGCAAGGCCACCGTGACCAACCCGGATCTGCTGCTCCATGTCATCAGGGAATTGGATCCGGAAAAGGGCGAGATGCTGGAAGCGGCGCTGAACTCCATGGAATTCAGTCTTCTCATGAATCAGCACCGCAAGCAGGATAATTCCAATATCGGCGAATTCATCTGCAGGATTATCGAGAATCACCTTTCCTTGAAAATGCACTTTCTCGGCAACGTCGCCTTCGACGATCATGTCCATCATGCCATTTGCGAAAAACGCCCCTTTCTCGACCTGTTTCCCCATACCAAAACAGCCCTCGATCTGAGGAGCTGTTTCAATAAAATGCTGTTATTAAATGATAAACCCGGTATGCCGTCGGTCACATGATCTGAAAGACATCTTTTTTCGGTCTGAAGATGAAAAAAAACCAGAAGCAAACCCATTATGAGATCCTCCGTGTTCCGATGGATGCATCGCCGCTTGATATACGTCATGCATACCTGGATGTCTTGGAAGTCTATCAGGATCAAAGCATGGCCGCCAGCTCCTTTTTCTCGGATTCCGAAAGGAAATCGATCCTGTCCAGGCTGGAGGAGGCCTATCTTGTCCTGATCAATCCCGAATCCCGATCTGTTTATGATCGTGCGTTGATAAAGACGGGGATCATGAAAGAGGAAAATCAATACCAGGATAAATCGAGACGAACGATCCCCCAGTATCATGCCCGGAGGAAGCGGACCCTGTCTCAGTGGCTGCCCATGCAGCAGGGGGTGGATAAGTCGGTTGTCTCCGAAAACGCCCTCATTCAGGACATCTTGAAACAGGATCTTCTGACCGGTCAGGACTTGAAAAAAGTCAGAACGACGCTGGGGATTCCCCTCGAACGGATTGTCATGCAGACAAGAATCACGCTCGGCACGCTGGAAGCGATTGAAGAGGATCAGTTCAACCGCTTGCCCCCCGTTGTTTACCTGAAAAGCTTTCTGAAGCTGTACGCCCAATGTCTTCAAATCGATACGAATATCATCATCAGGGGCTATATGAACCATTACAACACTGGGTAAGCAATTATAAAGATGATGGATACGATAGACAACCGACCCCAAGACGAAGGTGAAAGCCGCAGCGATAGTCGCCTCGTAGAGGAACTGGAATCTCTCTATCATGAAGTCGCCCGGCTTGACCAGGCGTATGCCTCGCAAGAGGGCATCGGGGATTTTCACCCGGGTCAAAGGATTCAAGAACTGCGCCCCGCCGTCGCCATATCAGGTCTTGATACGGCTGTGGAGACCGCCCGCCGGTGCAGTGATCATCACCCGCCGTGCAGGGAAGAATTGATGGAAAGATTGAACAAAGTCAGGGGCGCTTATGAAAAGATGCTGACTTACTGGCCATATGCATCGGAGGATTCACCCGTGGCGGGTATCTAAAAGATCCTGATCTGGTTTCCCTCACCTCATTACAGGGACGCCCCGTAAGCCATGCTCACGGGGTGTCCCTGTATCTGCGTGCGTCGAACGAAGTGGTGTTCAGGCTACTTTCCCGCCTCTTTCTTCAGCGTCTTGACCATGTCCGTCTTCTCCCACGGGTATTTGTCCAGAAACAGAGTCCTCGGGATCCGGCGATAGAGATCGCTGTTGAGCAGGTCGAAGCGCTGGA